>NZ_JBKOTR010000004.1:0-161024 GCF_049738015.1 Streptococcus sp. CL5.50 | reverse complement strand
TTAATCCGCCATAGCTCAGTTGGTAGTAGCGCATGACTGTTAATCATGATGTCGTAGGTTCGAGTCCTACTGGCGGAGTAGTTAAGAAAAAGAGGTTTAGGCCTCTTTTTTGTTATGTAATTTATAATCTATCTCGTGTCATTAGACTTCCGCAATCAGGACAAGATGGGGCCTCACAATTTAGTTTAGCAATGATTTCTTTGTGGGTATCTATATTAACAACATCCATAATTTGGATATTAGGGTCTTTAATGTCTAGTAGTTTTGTGATAAAATGTAATTGTTCCATATGAATCTTTCTAATGGGTTGTTTGGTCACTTTTCATTATAGATCTTATGGGACTTTTTTTCTACAACAAAATCGGCTCCATAATATCTATAGGGGATTTTCCCACTACAAATATTATAGAGCCTTTTTGCCGAGTAAAGTTTCAGAGCCCTCCGTTTTCGAGTAATGTACCACAGTTTTAAGGAGATCTTTTTAGTACTTTAATCGAGGATAGCGAAGAGGCTAAACGTTGCGGACTGTAAATACGCTCCTTCGAGGGATTCGAATCCTTCCGCTTCCATTATCTTAATTTTTGAAATTTAGGTAGTAGATTTCCTCCTATTCTGTCAACTTTTCCTATTTGTTATCTTTTTGAGGTTAGTATTTGAGCAATTCAGGATTTGATAATAACTGTTTATAATTTTTTGTTAGAATAAGCTTATAAAAAGTAAAGGAGTGTATGCTTATGTTACAAAAAATTTATGAGCAGATGGCGGATTTTTATAGAAATATTGAAGAAGAGTATGGTACGTTCTTCGGAGATCATTTTGACTGGGAACATTTTCATTTTAAATTTTTGATTTATTATCTTTTCCGATATAGCATTGGGACTCATCGGGATTTTATTGTTTACCATTATCGTGTTGCTTATCGTTTGTATCTTGAAAAATTGATAATGAAACAAGGTTTTGTTGCTTGTTGAGACAGTATGAGTTAATTTCCGAACAAATTTAACTTTTTGTGGGAAAATAATGATAAATAGCCGGAATTTTTTCTAAAACATTTTTTAATAGTTGGAAATAGCAAATCTTTCTATTGTTTCTTCTTGATAAAAAGGCGATTTTTTCTTATAATAAATTGTAAGATATAATTGCAGGTGAGAGTCCTGCCATGTATGTGAGAAAGGAAGAGCCTGAGGGCTCAGACAAGATTATGACTTCAGTTGTTGTTGTAGGTACCCAATGGGGTGATGAAGGTAAAGGGAAGATTACAGACTTCCTTTCAGCGAATGCAGAAGTGATTGCACGTTACCAAGGTGGTGATAATGCAGGTCACACGATTGTGATTGATGGTAAGAAGTTTAAATTGCACTTGATTCCATCTGGAATTTTCTTCCCTGAAAAAATCTCTGTTATTGGGAATGGTATGGTTGTAAATCCTAAATCTCTTGTAAAAGAGTTGAACTATCTTCATGAGGAGGGTGTGACAACTGATAACTTGCGTATTTCTGATCGCGCGCATGTTATTTTGCCTTATCATATCGAGTTGGATCGCTTGCAAGAAGAAGCTAAGGGCGACAATAAGATTGGAACTACAATCAAGGGAATTGGTCCAGCTTATATGGACAAGGCTGCTCGTGTTGGGATTCGTATTGCCGATCTTTTGGATAAAGATATTTTCCGTGAGCGCTTAGAACGTAACCTTGCTGAAAAGAATCGTCTTTTTGAAAAATTGTATGACAGTAAAGCGATTGCTTTCGATGATATTTTTGAAGAATATTACGAATATGGTCAACAAATCAAGAAATATGTGACAGATACATCTGTTATTTTGAACGATGCGCTTGATAACGGTAAACGTGTTCTTTTTGAAGGTGCACAAGGTGTTATGCTAGATATCGACCAAGGCACGTATCCATTTGTTACGTCATCAAACCCTGTTGCTGGTGGTGTGACCATTGGTTCTGGTGTTGGTCCAAGTAAGATTGACAAGGTTGTTGGTGTATGTAAAGCCTATACGAGTCGTGTAGGAGACGGTCCTTTCCCAACTGAGTTGTTTGATGAAGTGGGAGAACGTATCCGTGAAGTCGGTCATGAATATGGTACAACAACTGGTCGTCCACGTCGTGTGGGATGGTTTGATTCAGTTGTGATGCGCCATAGCCGTCGCGTTTCTGGTATTACTAACCTTTCATTGAACTCTATCGATGTTTTGAGTGGTTTAGATACTGTGAAAATCTGTGTGGCCTATGATCTTGATGGTCAACGTATTGACTACTATCCAGCTAGTCTTGAGCAATTGAAACGTTGCAAGCCTATCTATGAAGAGTTGCCAGGTTGGTCAGAAGATATTACCGGAGTTCGTAATTTGGAAGATCTTCCTGAGAATGCGCGTAACTATGTTCGTCGTGTGAGTGAATTGGTTGGAGTTCGTATTTCTACTTTCTCAGTAGGTCCTGGTCGTGAACAAACAAATATTTTAGAAAGTGTTTGGTCCTAAGAGATTTTTAAGGTTTATTTAAGATAGGTCGGGTATACTATAGACAGTTACAAGAAGACCTCCTAACTTGTTGTAACAAATATCCTAAACTTTTCTTTTTCATAATAATCTCCCTATAAAGTCACCGCATTTGGTGGCTTTTTTTGTGTTGGGATTCATGATATAATAATAAAATCGATAAGTAGGAAAAGAGAAACGGATGAATTATACAGTTGAAGAAAAAGAAGTCTTCATGAGAGAGGCCTTGAGAGAGGCTGAGATCGCTCTTGAACACGATGAAATTCCAATTGGTTGTGTGATTGTCAAGGGCGGAGAAATCATTGGTCGTGGGCATAATGCACGTGAGGAGTTGCAGCGAGCGGTTATGCACGCGGAAATTATGGCTATAGAGAATGCGAACCTGAGTGAAGAGAGCTGGCGCTTGCTTGATTGCACGCTTTTTGTGACCATTGAGCCGTGTGTCATGTGTAGTGGGGCGATTGGACTCGCCCGCATTCCAAACGTGGTCTACGGGGCTAAAAACCAGAAATTTGGCGCTGCTGGGAGTTTGTACGATATCTTGACAGATGAGCGGCTCAACCATCGTGTGGAGGTTGAAACGGGAATTTTGAAAGATGAATGCGCAGCTATTATGCAGGATTTTTTTAGAAATAGACGGAAAAAATAATTTTGCTTTTAAAATGAATAGGAATGTGATATAATAAACAGTGGAGCAACAGTTCTGCGTGAAGCGGGTCAGGGGAGGAATCCAGCAGCCCTAAGCGATTTGAATTGTGTGCTCTTTTTTTCGTGCTTTTTCCGAATAAATAAGATAGAATAATCTAGAATAAATGATAATAGAAAAGAGAAGATGATGAAAATTCGTGGTTTTGAATTGGTTTCTAGTTTTACAGATGAGAATTTATTGCCAAAGCGTGAGACAGCGCATGCGGCTGGTTACGACTTAAAGGTTGCTGTGCGTACAGTTATCGCTCCAGGAGAGATTGTATTAGTTCCGACAGGGGTTAAGGCTTATATGCAACCGACTGAGGTCCTATACCTCTATGATCGTTCTTCAAACCCTCGTAAGAAGGGTTTGGTTTTAATTAACTCGGTTGGGGTCATTGATGGGGATTATTATGGAAATCCTGGGAATGAAGGGCATATTTTTGCTCAGATGAAGAATATCACAGACCAAGAGGTTGTTCTTGAAGTTGGAGAACGTGTTGTCCAGGCTGTCTTTGCTCCTTTCTTAATTGCAGATGGAGATGTGGCAGACGGTGTACGGACTGGTGGTTTTGGTTCGACAGGGGACTAGGATGAAGATTATCTTTGTACGTCACGGGGAGCCAGATTATAGTATGCTTGATAAACTTGAAAATCCGCAACTCTATAGTGGTTTTGGTCGTGATTTAGCACCATTGACAGGAAAAGGTCGCAGTCTGGCAAAAGAAGTTGCTAAAACTGCATGTTTTGGAAAGGCAGAGATTATTATTTCATCGTCTGTGACGAGAGCTTTAGAAACAGCCCATTATATAGCGGTTGAAACAGGATTGGACTTATTTGTGGAGCCGTTTTTTCATGAGTGGCGTCCAGACTTAGATAGTACTAACTCTGATTTAACTAGTGTATTGGTAGCTCATGAATATTATCTAAAACATCAAGGAGGTTTACCTGAAGATTCTCCTTATCGCTATGAAACTGCTCTGGAGATGCGTCATCGTTTTTTAAGAACTTTGGAAAAATATAAAAATTATAAAACTATTATCATTGTAACTCACAACATGCTCATGCGCCAGTTTGTGCCAAATGAGAAGATTGATTTTTGCCAAGTGATTGAGTGTGAGTTAGAGATATAGAAAGAGGTTTATCATCGCAAAGAAAAAAGCGACATTTGTATGTCAAAATTGTGGGTATAATTCCCCTAAATATTTGGGACGTTGCCCCAACTGTGGGTCTTGGTCTTCTTTTGTAGAAGAGGTTGAGGTTGCCGAGATCAAGAATGCGCGTGTGTCCTTGACAGGTGAGAAAACCAAGCCCATGAAACTGGCTGAAGTGACCTCCATCAATGTCAATCGAACCAAGACGGAGATGGAGGAATTCAACCGTGTACTTGGAGGCGGAGTGGTACCAGGAAGTCTCGTACTCATAGGTGGGGATCCTGGAATTGGGAAATCAACCCTTCTCCTACAAGTCTCAACCCAGTTGTCCCAAGTGGGGACAGTTCTATATGTCAGTGGGGAGGAGTCTGCCCAGCAGATTAAACTACGTGCAGAGCGCTTAGGTGATATTGATAGTGAGTTTTATCTCTATGCAGAGACCAATATGCAGAGTGTTCGAGCAGAGGTAGAGCGCATCCAGCCAGATTTTCTCATCATCGACTCCATTCAGACTATTATGTCTCCTGAAATTTCAGGGGTGCAAGGATCTGTGTCTCAGGTGCGTGAAGTAACTGCTGAGCTCATGCAGCTGGCCAAGACTAATAACATTGCCATCTTTATCGTAGGACATGTGACCAAGGAAGGTACTCTGGCTGGTCCGCGTATGTTGGAGCATATGGTGGATACGGTGCTTTACTTTGAAGGGGAGCGTCACCATACCTTCCGTATTTTGAGGGCGGTCAAAAATCGTTTTGGTTCCACTAATGAGATTGGGATTTTTGAGATGCAGTCGGGCGGTTTGGTTGAGGTTCTCAATCCGAGTCAAGTTTTCCTAGAGGAGCGTTTGGATGGGGCGACTGGTTCGTCAATCGTTGTGACTATGGAAGGGACGCGTCCGATTTTGGCGGAGGTTCAGGCTTTGGTAACACCGACCATGTTTGGAAATGCCAAGCGTACGACGACAGGACTTGATTTTAATCGTGCGAGTTTGATTATGGCTGTTTTGGAAAAGCGTGCAGGTCTTCTCTTGCAAAATCAGGACGCCTATCTCAAATCTGCTGGAGGTGTCAAATTGGATGAACCTGCCATTGACTTAGCTGTTGCAGTTGCCATTGCTTCGAGCTATAAAGACAAGCCAACCAACCCTCAGGAATGTTTTGTGGGAGAACTGGGTTTGACTGGAGAAATTCGGCGCGTGAATCGTATCGAGCAACGCATCAATGAAGCTGCTAAGCTGGGATTTACAAAAATCTATGTACCTAAGAATTCCTTGACAGGAATCACTCCACCCAAGGAAATTCAGGTCATTGGTGTGACAACGATTCAGGAAGTTTTGAAAAAGGTCTTTGCTTAATCTGTGACAAATTCTCTTAAAAATGATAAGATAGGAGAAATATTTGACTATCAAATTTTCGAGGAGGGAATCGTGTCGTATTTTGAACAGTTTATGCAAGCCAATCAGGCTTATGTTGCCCTACATGGGCAGTTAAATCTGCCACTTAAACCCAAAACAAGAGTGGCTATTGTGACCTGTATGGACTCTCGTCTGCACGTTGCGCAAGCTCTGGGATTGGCACTTGGGGATGCTCATATCTTGCGGAATGCAGGTGGTCGAGTGACTGAGGACATGATTCGTTCGCTAGTTATTTCCCAGCAACAAATGGGGACAAGAGAGATTGTGGTATTGCACCATACAGACTGTGGTGCTCAGACCTTTGAAAATGGTCCTTTTAAGGAGTATCTGAAAGAGGAACTAGGTGTCGATGTGTCAGACCAGGACTTCTTGCCCTTCCAAGATATAGAGGAAAGTGTACGCGAGGATATGCAACTCCTTATCGAGTCTCCCCTAATACCAGACGATGTCATTATCTCTGGTGCCATTTATGATGTGGATACAGGAAGTATGACAGTCGTAGAATTGTAAAAAATTCATTTAAAAAGAAAGTGTATGAAGAAAAACAGTATTTTATTTATTTTTATTTTATTGCTATGTATTGGTGTACAATATGAAACCATCTATTATACGGACGGTTCTATGTCAGGTGCGGAATATGGACTCATGGGAGTTTCTATCTTTCTAGCTCTCTTTTACATGATTCCGGCTCTTTATTTCCTTTTCCGTATTGGGAAAAAATGGGAATTACCAAAGAAAGCCTTGATTCTGTCTTTATTGGGTGGGATGTTCCTTTCAGGCTGGTTGTCTAGCTTTGCGAATACCTATATCCATGATTTGCTGGGGGTTCTTTTCCCAGATAATGCATTTTTAAATGCCTTTGAAAGTGCGATTGTGGCTCCTTTGGTAGAAGAACCCTTGAAATTATTGCCACTTGTTTTTGTTTTAGCTTTGATTCCTGTGCGAAAATTAAAATCTTTGTTTTTACTAGGAATTGCTTCTGGTTTAGGATTCCAAATGATTGAGGATATTGGCTACATTCGTACGGATTTACCAGAAGGATTTGACTTTACCATTTCGAGAATTTTAGAGCGTATCATCTCAGGAATTGCCTCTCACTGGACTTTTTCAGGTCTGGCTGTAGTAGGTGTTTACTTGCTTTACAGAGCCTATAAAGGACAGAAGGTTGGCAAGAAACAGGGGCTTATTTTCCTAGGTTTGGCCTTGGGAACTCATTTCTTGTTTAACTCTCCTTTTGTAGAATTAGAGACAGAGTTGCCACTAGCGATTCCAGTGGTTACGACCATTACTCTATATGGTTTTTATCAGGCTTATCGCTTTGTTGAGAAGCACAATGAGTTGATGAACTAGAATATTTTTCAAAAGAATAATGCAGGGGCACAAATATGCTGCCCTTCTTTTATTTTTGATTGAAAAATAGTGCAAAAAGCGCTACAATGGTAGATGGAAAAATCTTGTGAAAAGCACAAGTGATACATATATACCGGAGGAAATCATGTCTTTTTCTGATTTAAAGCTGTTTGCCCTTTCTTCTAATCAAGAATTGGCAAAACGTGTAGCGCAGGAGATTGGGATAGAGTTGGGGAAATCAAGTGTTCGCCAATTTTCAGATGGAGAGATTCAGGTCAACATCGAAGAATCAATCCGTGGGAAACACGTCTTTATCCTACAATCAACTAGCTCGCCTGTAAATGACAATCTGCTTGAAATTTTGATTATGGTAGATGCTTTGAAGCGTGCGAGTGCAGAATCTGTCAATGTTGTCATGCCTTACTATGGGTATGCACGTCAGGATAGAAAGGCGAGAGCGCGTGAGCCAATCACTTCAAAACTTGTCGCAAATATGCTTGAAGTAGCTGGAGTGGATCGTTTGTTGACCATCGACTTGCATGCTGCGCAGATTCAAGGATTCTTTGATATTCCTGTGGATCACTTGATGGGGGCTCCTCTGATTGCGGATTATTTTGAGCGTCGTGGCATGGTTGGTTCTGACTATGTGGTTGTCAGCCCAGACCATGGAGGAGTGACTCGTGCCCGTAAGTTGGCAGAATTTTTGAAAACATCTATCGCTATCATCGACAAACGTCGCAGTGTTGATAAGATGAATACCAGTGAAGTCATGAACATCATCGGTAAGGTTGAAGGTAAGACTTGTATCTTGATTGATGATATGATTGATACGGCTGGAACGATTTGTCATGCGGCAGATGCCCTTGCAGAAGCTGGTGCTGTTGAAGTCTATGCAAGCTGTACGCACCCAGTTCTTTCTGGTCCTGCTATGGACAATATCCAAAATTCAGCTATTAAGAAATTGGTTGTTTTGGATACCATCTATCTGCCAGAAGAGCGTTTGATTGATAAGATTGAGCAGATTTCAATCGCTCATCTCCTAGGGGATGCTATTGTGCGTATCCATGAAAAACGCCCACTTTCTCCACTTTTCAGTATTGAGAAAAAGATTTAATGACCAAGCCTGAGATAATTCTCAGGTTTTTTTCGTCTCTTTTGCGAATAAATAGATAGAGTCAGTGAATCTAGTAAAACTAGATTTAATACTCTTCGAAAATCAAATTCAAACCACGTTAACGTCGCCTTGCCGTACTCAAGTACAGCCTGCGGCTAGTTTCCTAGTTTGCTCTTTGATTTTCATTGAGTATAAGACTGTGGTATAATAAAAGGAGGAAAAGGATGATTCTCAGACATCCGGGCATTAGCCCGACCAATGACTTAGTTGCTAAGAAAATCTTTAGCAATCCAGAAATCACTTGTCAATTTATTCGCGATATGTTGGACTTACCAGCCAAAAATGTAACCATTTTGGAGGGAAGCAATATTCACGTCTTGCCTTCCATACCTTACTCGGCGCAGGATTTCTATACCAGTATAGATGTTTTGGCGGAGTTGGACAATGGCACCCAAGTGATCATTGAAATTCAGGTGCATCATCAGAATTTTTTCATCAATCGCCTGTGGGCTTACCTGTGCAGTCAGGTCAATCAAAACCTAGAAAAAATTCGCCAACGAGAAGGTGATACACACCAGAGTTATAAACACATCGCACCTGTTTATGCTATTGCTATCGTAGATAGTAATTACTTCTCGGATGATTTGGCTTTTCATAGCTTTAGTATGCGCGAGGACACGACAGGTGAGGCTTTAACAATTACAAAAAATGGACAAGAAAACTATCTAGTCAAGATAGCATTCTTGGAATTAAAAAAATACAGAGAAACCAGCAAAGACGAGATTCGCAAGCCCTGGTTGGAGTTTTTTGGGAATAAACCCTTTACCCAAGAACCTGAGCGAGTCATCAGTCAAGCAGACCAACTGCTGGACTACAAGAGCTGGTCCGAGGAGGACAGGAAAATGTTTAGTGAACAACGTAGACGCGAAGAACAAGCCTTGTTAGCTCATGACTATGCCTTGGAAACCGCTAGAGCCGAAGGTATTGAACAAGGTTTAGAACGTGGGAAAGTTGAAGGAAGGGAAGAAGGGAAACTTTTTGCCTTCTTAGACATGGTTCGCCAACATGTTTTAACTTCCGAATTTGCTAGCGAGCAATTAGGTATGACGGTCTCTGAATTTGAGGCACTCTTATAAGACCATCACTAGTAATAGCGTTCTTGGAACTAAAAAATACAGAGAAACCAACAAAGATAAGGTTCGCAAACCGTGGTTGGAGTTTTTCGGTAACAAACCCTTTACCCAAGAACCAGAGCGTGCTATCAGCCAAGCAGACCAACTGCTGGACTACAAGAGCTGGTCCGAGGAGGACAGGAAGATGTTTAGTGAACAACGCAGGCGTGAGGAACAAGCATTGTTAGCACAGGACTATGCCTTGGAAACAGCTAGGGCGGAAGGCATTGAACAAGGTTTAGAGCGTGGTCTTGAACGTGGTCGTGCAGAGGGCATTGAACAGGGACTGGAGCGTGGGAAAGTTGAAGGAAGTTTGTCTATGCTACTAAATCTCGTTCGCCAAGGTCTTCTGACTTCCGAATTTGCTAGCGAGCAATTAGGTATGACGGTCGCAGAGTTTGAGGACTTGCTATAAGGTCACATTTTAAATAGTAGAAAGTTTATAAAATGGCAAGTTATTATCAAAAAACTTGTCATTTTTGCTTGACATTTCGAAGGGGTTATAGGATAATACTACAGAAGTGAGTTCTGTCCAACTGTCTATGTGGATTAAATATGAATGATTTTACTCAAGGATCAAAAAATTGTGAGATTTTCACTTGAATATAGGATATTTTAAGCGTATTCACTCTCACAAAGTTGTTTTTTCACCTTTTTTTCTAAAAATAGGAAAAAACTTTAAAAACTCGAAGAAAACCCTTGACAAATCCTGCAAATATTTATATACTGTATGGTAGTAAGATAGTCTTACGAAAAAATATTTTAAAGAAAAACAAAGGAGATAAAACGATGAAAAAAGTTTTATTGACAAGCGCAGTCGCTCTTGCAGCATTTGGTGCTGTATAAGCTGTTTCAGCAGAAGACACAACAAATAGCCGTTTTGGTTCACAATTTGATAAATATCGTCAACCAAATGCTGAACCAGATCATTCTCATGATGCTGTCAGCGCAGATAATTCAACTGCTCATAACCGTTTTGGTTACGGATTTGCTATCGGATCTAAATATATCCGTTACGACCGCGATAAAGCACATGGATTTGACCGTCATGTTCGTGTAACTGTTGTTGATGGTGGTGGACGTCCAGTTCCAAACGTAGAAGTAGACTTCTTCTTGAAACCAGCTTCAGGTGAAAAGAAACCAGAATACTTCACTGCTACAACTAATCAATCAGGTGATGCTGAACTTCCAACAGTCTTCAAAGCTGGTGAAGTGATTCAATACCGTGTTGCTAAAACTGCAACAGACTTCAAAGAAGCAGTTGAATTAGTAGGTGAATTCGTTGTTAAACCTGGAAATGAAGTTTCTGGTCAATTATTTACAAGTGAAACAATCAGAGTACCATACAAATTAGACGATCGTGCTGCAAGCATTGGTAGCCCAGTGCAATCTGCTCAATATGGTTGGTCTCAAACAGCTGAAGGTTGGAAATACTTCGAAAATGCTGCAGCTGTTACAGGTTGGAAACAAGTTGACGGTAACTGGTACTACCTAAACGATAAAGGTGTAATGCAAACTGGTTGGGTAAACGTTAACGGAACTTGGTACTTCCTAAACAAATCAGGTGCTATGCAAACTGGTTGGTTGAAAGATGGTAACACTTGGTACTTCCTTGAATCAACAGGTGCTATGAAAGCTAGCCAATGGTTTGAAGTTTCTGGTAAATGGTACCATGTAAACGGTTCAGGTGCCCTTTCAGTAAACACAACTGTTGACGGTTACAACGTAAACGCAAACGGTGAGTGGGTATAATCCTAATACATGAAATATAAAACAGGAGAGTTCTCTCCTGTTTTTTCTTGCATTTATCTTGTATAAGTATTATAATGGTTAAAAATAATAGGAGGTTTCCAATGAAATCAAAAATGTTGAAAATTTTATTAGGTGCAACCTTGGCAGGCACTGCCCTTGTTGGAGCTAGAGTAACTGAAGTGAAAGCTTCGGAAACGAATGTGTATAAGACAGTTCTTTGGGTTACAAAACAGGAAGATGGTAAAGAGAAGATTTTAAAAGATGCTCAAACTTATGATTCGTCAAAACCTGAGACATCATCTCCAGGTACTTTTTCAGGATATCAATTTGATACTTCTTCAATAGATGGAACTGTATTAAAGCATTACTTTAAGCCAGCAGTGACAGTTACAGGAGATAAGGTAGATGGACTTTCTGCAAAACCTGACATCTTAAAACCATTTAAAGATACAGTCAAAGGGACTTCTTGGTTGGTAATGGAATCAGATGGAACTAGTAGAGAATTAAAAGCTTTTCTTCCTGCTAATGCTGCCAAAAAAGCTGAAGAAGTTGAACCTGGTACATTTAAAGGTTATCGTTTTGTAGAAACTAAGATTGACCAAGGAGTTCGTAAACATTGGTTTGTAAAAGACGATAGTGTTACTGGAACAGAAAAAGTGGAAGAGAAACTTACAGGTTGGCAATATATCGCTGATAAGTGGTATTTCTTTGATCAAGATGGCGTGAAGAAAACTGGCTGGGTAAATGATGGTAGCTGGTATTACTTAGCGGCAGATGGTAGTATGCAAACTGGTTGGAAGTTTATCTCTGGTAAATGGTACTATCTTAATAGCGCTGGCTCTATGCAGACTGGCTGGTTAAATCAAGGTGGCAAGTGGTACTATCTCTACTCCGATGGTGCAATGGCTACTGGTTGGGCAAAAGTAGATGGTGTCTGGTACTATCTAAATACTTCTGGTGATCTGGTGACTGGTTGGTTCCAAGCAGGTGGTAAGTGGTATTATGCCTATAGTTCAGGTGCTCTTGCAGTAAATACAACGATTAACGGCTATACTCTAAATGCAAATGGTGAGTGGGTGTAACATTATACACGGAATAAGTGATAAAGAGGTAAAAAAGATGAAAGCAAAACATATTTTAGCAATAGGTGCTGCAGGTGTAACATTACTTGGAGCTAGTACTTTGACTGCAGCACTTTCTAATCAAGATGCAGTGTATGCTGTCGAACCTAAAGCAAAACCAGCAGACCCATCTGTCGTTACTCGCACAGACTATAAGGTTTCAGGTGGAGCTTATGGAGCAACTTCTATTACTGGAATTAATAGTGATAACAAGTATAATGATCCTAAAGATATACCAGGTTATAAGTATATTGGTAGTGAACCTGATAATGGTGGAAGAGTTTGGGTTCATTATTATGTAAAAGACTCAGCATCAACAACTGGTTCAAGTGCAAACACAGGTAACAACACTGGTTCAAGTGCAAACACAGGTAACAACACTGGTTCAAGTGCAAACACAGGTAACAACACTGGATCAAATGCAAATACAAGTACAGGATCTAATATCGATAAAGACGAGTATAAATGGTTAACGGTTTCTGGGAAATACCAGCTTTATATTAATAATAATCTAGTCAAAGGTTGGCAGACTGTTGATGGTAAGACTTATTATTTTGATGAAAATGGTTTTATGAAGACTGGGATCTTAGAAATCAAAGATAAACGTTATTACTTTGATGAAAATGGCCTTATGAAATCTGGTTGGGTCAATGAAGGTGGTAAGGATTACTATATTACTGATGATGGTTCTAAACCAACTACTATCATTGCAAAAGGTGAGAAGATTTACTACGTTAAAGAGGGGATTCAACAAACAGGTCTTCAACAGATTGATAAGAAGTGGTATTATTTATTGGCAGACGGTAGCCGTAAAACAGGTCTCGTTCAAGATACAAATAAGAAATGGTACTATATTACAAATGATGGAGAACGTAAAGTTGGTCTCGTAAAAGATAGTGACGGTGCTTATCATTATCTTACTCCAGAAGGGGAACGTAAAACAGGTTCTGTCACTATTGACGGTGTGACTTATCGTTTAGCGGATCGTGCAAGTAGCAAGCCAGGATGGAATAAAATTGATGGTAAGTGGTACTATTATGATGCGGAAGATAACATGAAGACAGGTTGGGTTAAAGATGGCTCATGGTACTATTTGGATGCTTCTGGGGTCATGCAAACAGGCTGGCAAAAAGTTGATGGAGTATGGTACTATCTAGATGGATCAGGTGCCATGCAAACAGGTTGGTTGAACCAAGGTGGAACTTGGTATTACCTCAATAATTCAGGCGCTATGAAAACAGGTTGGCTAAACCAAAGCGGAACATGGTATTATCTAGATGGATCAGGTGCTATGAAGACTGGTTGGTACCAAGTTGGTGGTAAATGGTATTACTCATACTCATCAGGAGCCTTAGCAGTAAGTACAACTATCAATGGTTACACTGTTAATTCTAATGGTGAATGGGTCTAATACGAATCATGCAGAAAGTAAGAGGAATTTCCTCTTACTTTTTTATTGATAGAAGTTCTATTTCTTGATTTTTTCGAAAGAAAATGGTACAATGACAGCAAAAAGATATTAAAGGTGGTAAATACTTTATGGATAAGAAAAAACTTCTTACTGCTAGCTTGGCTAGTGTCGCAGTTCTTGGAGCAGGTTTCCTTGCTTCTCACCCGTCAGTTGTGAAGGCTGAAGAAGCAGCTTCAACTGCTGTAACTAAAGAAGATGTAGCTGAGTACTTCACTGATTTAGAAAAAAAAGCTGAAGAAGCTATTAATAAAAATGATAAAATTGCTAACAAAGAAGTAGCAATTTTGGAAGCTAAGGCAGCTATTGGTAAAGAAGATTTATTAAAAGCTATTGATGAAAAACAAATCACACCTGAAGATGTATTGAAAGATTTAGCAGAAGCTAGCAAGACTGAATCAGATGAAGCAGAAGCAGGAAAATATGGTGAAAACTATGCACCTCAAGAAGTAAAAGATGCAAAACCTGCCCCAGGTGCTGAATTAGTTCGTAACGAATCTGGTGAAGTTACAGAAGTTAAACCAATCGATGGTAGAAGTGAAATTGATGCTGATGCTCAAGATAAAATCAACAAACGTTTAGACGAAGAAAAAACAGATGTTAAAGATGCTGAAGAAAGACTAGCTGCAGCTAATCATGATGAAAAAGAAGCTGAATCTAACAGAGAAGAAGCTAAGGTAGCTGTAGAATCAGCTAAAGAAAATGTTAAAGCAGCTCAAGAGGAATTGGCAGCTGCAAAAGATCCTAAATCAAAAGAGGAAGCTGAGAAAACTTTAAAACAAGCTGAGCAAGATTTGAAAGATGCTGAAGATGCATTGGAACAAGCAGATGAAGATTATTATTCATATGTTGCAGATCGTGAAGCTGAAGAAGTTCGTTTGGCAACACGTAATATTGCAAAATTAAAAGCTGAAGGAAAAGATACAACAGAGGCAGAAAAAGAACTTGATCTTGTATTAAATGGAGTAGAACCACTTGTACAACCAGAACTTCCTCTTTATGTTGAATCAGAGCAACCTAAATTACCAAATGATGGTGGCCCTTACCCAGGTGATCGTTATATTATTAACAAACCAGCAGCAACACCAGCAGGGACTCCAGCAACAACACCAGCAGGGACTCCAGCAACAACACCAGCAGATGCTCCAGCAGCAACATCAGCAAATGCTCCAGCAGCAACATCAGCAGATGCTCCAGCAGCAACATCAGCAGATGCTCCAGCAACTCCTGCGGTTGCACCAACTGTAGCAGGAACTAGCCAAGACAATACTTATCAAGCTCCAGCTGCGAAAGCAGAAGATAAGAAAGAACTTCCAAATACTGGTGGTAAAGATAATGCAGCAGTTGCATCATTAGGATTCCTCGGATTGCTCCTTGGTGCCCTTCCATTTGTGAAACGCAAAAACTAATTAGTTGAAGATATAAAAGAGAAGGATTTATGACCTTCTCTTTTTTGTGTGATATGGGATATAGTAAGAGTTCTGTCGAAAATAAAAAATGAACAAAACGATGTTTCAGTTTTGTTCATTTTTATGTTATTTTATAAACTTACAAGAGCTCCTCAAACTCAGCGACGGCCATGCCTAATTGCCGGCTGGCAACCTTGGGAGTCAGAAGACCTTGGCGAACCATGTCTAAGAAGGCAAAAAGTTTCCCTTCTTCCCTTCCTTCAACTTTCCCACGCTCTAAGCCTTTTTCTTCAGCTTGTTCCAAGGCATAATCCTGTGCTAACAAGGCTTGTTCTTCACGCATACGTAGTTCACTAAACATCTTCCTGTCCTCCTCGGACCAGCTCTTGTAGTCCAGCAGTTGGTCTGCCTGGCTGATGGCTCGCTCGGGTTGCTGGGTAAAGGGTTTGTTCCCGAAAAACTCCAACCACGGTTTGCGAACCTTGTCTTTGCTGGTTTCTCTGTACTTTTTAGTTCTTATTTGTGATGCTCTTTCAATAGTTCCTCAAACTCAGCCACGGTCATGCCTAATTGCTGGCTGGCAACCTTGGGAGTCAGAAGACCTTGGTGGACTAGATTTACTAAACCTACTTTTAATCCCTCTTCGATACCCTCAGCTCGACCACGCTCTAATCCTTTTTCTTCAGCTTGTTCCAAGGCATAGTCATGCGCTAACAAGGCTTGTTCTTCACGCCTGCGTTGTTCACTAAACATCTTCCTGTCCTCCTCGGACCAGCTCTTGTAGTCCAGCAGTTGGTCTGCTTGGCTGATAGCTCGCTCAGGTTGTTGGGTAAAGGGTTTGTTGCCGAAAAACTCCAACCAGGGCTTGCGAACCTTGTCTTTGCTGGTTTCTCTGTATTTTTTTAATTCCAAGAACGCCATCTTGACTAGATGGTTTTCTTGACCGTTATTAGTGATGGTTAAGACCTCACCTCTCGTGTCCTCGCGCATACTAAAGCTATGGAAAGCCAAGTCATCTTGGAAATAATTGCTGTCCACAATAGCGATAGCATATACTGGTGCGATGTGTTTGTAACTCTGGTGGGTATCACCTTCACGTTGGCGGATTTTTTCAAGATTTTGATTGACCTGACTGCACAGGTAAGCCCACAAGCGATTAATGAAAAAATTCTGATGATGAACTTGGATTTCGATAATAACCTGCGTGCCATTGTCCAACTCTGCCAAGACGTCTATACTGGTATAGAAATCCTGCGCTGAATAAGGGATGGAGGGTAATACGTGAATGTTACTTCCCTCCAAAATCGTTACATTTTTGGCTGGCAAGTCCAGCATATCACGGATAAATTGACAAGTGATTTCTGGATTGCTGAAAATTTTCTTAGCAACCAAGTCATTGGTTGGGCTGATGCCCGGATGACGTAATGCCATACTCTTTCTCCTTTCATTATAGCACATTTTCAAATCTAGGTTTACTGGATTCTTTGGCTCTATCTATTTATTCGGAAAAAGTGTGAAAAATATTGGGTATCGCTCTTCTCAATGGTATTTTTTGGTGCTTTCCTTTATAATGGGTGTATGGATAAGAAAAAATTATTATTGATTGATGGGTCTTCTGTTGCTTTTCGGGCGTTTTTTGCCCTCTATCAGCAGTTGGACCGTTTTAAGAATGCGGCTGGTTTGCATACCAATGCGATTTATGGTTTCCAGTTGATGTTGAGTCATTTATTGGAGCGGGTTGAGCCTAGTCATATTTTGGTGGCCTTTGATGCGGGAAAGACCACCTTCCGTACTGAGATGTATGCGGACTATAAGGGAGGTCGGGCTAAGACTCCAGATGAGTTTCGGGAGCAGTTTCCTTTTATTCGTGAGTTGCTAGATCATATGGGGATTCGTCACTATGAGTTGGCCCAGTATGAGGCGGATGACATTATTGGGACACTGGATAAACTAGCAGAGCAGGATGGTTTTGATATTACCATTGTCAGTGGGGACAAGGATTTGATTCAGCTGACGGATGAGCATACGGTGGTTGAAATTTCCAAGAAAGGTGTGGCTGAGTTTGAGGCTTTTACGCCAGAATATCTCATGGAAAAGATGAGCATTACACCGGCTCAGTTTATCGATCTCAAGGCGCTCATGGGTGATAAGTCGGATAATATCCCTGGGGTTACCAAAATTGGTGAAAAGACGGGTATCAAGCTCTTGCTGGAGCATGGCTCGCTTGAGGGAATTTATGAAAATATCGATGGGATGAAGGCTTCTAAGATGAAGGACAATCTCATCAATGATAAGGAACAGGCCTTTTTGTCGAAAACACTGGCGACCATTGATACCAAGGCACCGATTGAGATTGGGTTGAAGGATTTGGTTTATAGTGGTCCAGATGTGGAAAGTCTTGGGAAATTCTACGATGAGATGGGCTTCAAACAGCTCAAACAGGCTTTAAATGTGTCGTCAGCTGATGTTGCTGAAAGTTTGGACTTTACTATCGTTGAGCAAGTCAGTCAAGATATGCTGAGTGAAGAAGCTATCTTTCACTTTGAGCTTTTTGGTGAGAATTACCATACGGATGATTTGGTTGGTTTTGCTTGGTCTTGTGGGGATAAGCTCTATGCTACAGACAAGCTTGAACTTTTGCAAGAGCCTATTTTCAAAGATTTTCTAGAAAAAACACCTTTGAGGGTGTATGACTTTAAGAAAGCTAAAGTTCTCTTGCATCGTTTGGGTGTGGATTTGCAGGCGCCTGCTTTTGACAGTCGTTTGGCTAAATATCTCCTTTCGACTGTGGAGGACAATGAAATTGCGACCATCGCTAGTCTTTATGGTCAGACTTACTTGGTTGATGATGAGACTTTCTATGGTAAGGGAGTCAAGAAGGCCATTCCTGAACGCGAGAAATTCTTGGAACATTTGGCGCGTAAGCTTGCTGTTTTGGTTGAGACTGAGCCTATTTTGCTTGAAAAACTCAGTGAAAATGGGCAATTAGAGCTTCTTTATGATATGGAGCAACCTCTGGCTTTTGTCCTTGCCAAGATGGAAATTGCTGGGATTACGGTCAAGAAAGAGACCTTGCTTGAGATGCAGGCTGAAAATGAGCTTGTTATTGAAAAACTGACTCAGGAGATTTACGAACTGGCTGGTGAGGAGTTTAATATTAACTCGCCTAAGCAGTTGGGCGTGCTTCTCTTTGAAAAATTGGGGCTACCTCTAGAATACACTAAGAAAACTAAGACTGGATACTCGACAGCGGTGGATGTCTTGGAGCGCCTGGCTCCTATTGCTCCGATTGTTAAGAAAATCCTAGACTATCGTCAGATTGCTAAGATTCAATCGACTTATGTAATTGGCTTGCAGGACTGGATTTTGGCTGATGGCAAGATTCATACTCGCTATGTGCAGGATTTGACTCAGACTGGGCGTCTGTCTAGTGTGGATCCAAACTTGCAAAATATTCCTGTGCGTTTGGAGCAGGGCCGTCTCATTCGTAAGGCTTTTGTGCCTGAGTGGGAGGATAGTGTGCTACTCAGCTCGGACTACTCGCAGATTGAATTGCGCGTTTTGGCGCATATCTCTAAGGATGAGCACTTGATTAAGGCCTTCCAAGAGGGGGCAGATATTCATACTTCGACAGCCATGCGGGTCTTTGGCATTGAGCGTCCTGAGGATGTGACTGCAAACGACCGTCGCAATGCCAAGGCTGTCAACTTTGGAGTGGTTTACGGGATTTCAGACTTTGGCTTGTCTAATAATTTGGGCATTAGCCGTAAGGAAGCCAAAGCCTACATTGATACCTACTTTGAACGTTTTCCAGGTATTAAAAACTACATGGATGAAGTGGTGCGTGAGGCGCGTGATAAGGGCTATGTAGAGACACTTTTCAAGCGTCGTCGTGAGTTGCCAGATATCAATTCGCGCAACTTCAATATTCGTGGTTTTGCAGAGCGGACAGCTATCAACTCTCCTATCCAGGGGTCGGCGGCAGATATTCTCAAGATTGCTATGATTCAGCTGGATAAAGCCTTGGTTGCAGGTGGTTATCAGACTAAGATGCTGTTACAAGTGCACGATGAAATCGTCCTTGAAGTTCCTAAATCGGAGCTGGCAGATATGAAAAAATTGGTCAAACAAACCATGGAAGAAGCCATTCAACTCAGTGTTCCCCTTATCGCAGATGAAAATGAAGGGGCAACCTGGTACGAGGCTAAATAAAAAGGGGGCTAGTCCTCCTTTTTGTAGTAGAATTATGCAAGCCTTTTCAAATTGTGCTATACTGATGAAAAAGGAGGATTTCTATGAGTCAAGAATTTATTAATCCAAGTGATGGCGTGATTCGTCAGTATCTCGCAACGAGTAAAACCCTTGCTGTGGTGGGCTTGTCTGACCGTGAGGAAACAACTAGCAATCGAGTGACCAAGGAAATGCAGGCTCGGGGTTATAAAATTATCCCAGTCAATCCCAAGGCGGCAGGTGGCGAAATCTTGGGTGAAAAGGCTTATGCAAGCCTAGCAGAGATTCCTTTTCATGTAGATATTGTCAATGTTTACCGGCGCAGTGAGTTTCTGCCTGATGTGGCGCGTGATTTTCTTAAGGCTGATGCTAAGATTTTTTGGGCACAGCTAGGACTTGAAAGTCTAGAAGCGGAAGAAATCTTGCGTGCTGGTGGATGTGATGATATCGTGATGAATCGTTGTATTAAGAGAGAACACACACGCTTGATTGAGGAAGCATAAGAAAAAGGTAGCTGATGGGCTACCTTTTGTGTTATACTCAATGAAAATCAAAGAGCAAACTAGGAAACTAGTCGCAGGTTGCTCAAAAAACTGTTTTGAGGTTGTGGATAGAACTGACGAAGTCAGTAACCATACCTACGGAAAGGCGACGTTGACGTGGTTTGAAGAGATTTTCGAAGAGTATTAGAAAATGCCGATAAGGGTCTGCATACCAAGACTGGTGAGGATGATGGCAATCCAGCAGATGGCTCCGAGAACAATGGATTTTCCGCTGGATTTGACCATAGCGACCAGATTGGTTTTGAGACCGATGGCACTCATGGCCATGATAATGAGGAATTTGGAGAGTTGTTTGAGTGGGGTAAAGAAACTACTGGACACACCTAGAGAGGTGAGTAGTGTAGTGAGGAGAGAGGCAAGGATAAAGTAAAGGATAAAAAGTGGGAAGACTTTTTTCAGTTGTAAGCCTTGCTTATTTTTTTGCTCGCGGCTTTGCCAGTAGGAGAGAAAGAGAGTGATGGGGATAATAGCTAGAGTACGTGTGAGTTTGACAATGGTTGCAGATTCGAGGGTATTAGTCTGGTAGAGACTGTCCCAGGCGCTGGCTGTGGCGGTTACAGAGGAAGTATCATTGACCGCAGTCCCTGCAAAGAGGGCGAAGCCTTCATTGGATAAGTGAAGCCAGGTACCTAGCGTTGGAAAGATGAGTGCAGCCAAGACATTGAAGAAAAAGATAACGGAGATGGCTTGGGCGACTTCCTTTTCATTGGCGTGAATAACAGGCGCTGTTGCTGCAATGGCAGAGCCCCCACAGATAGAAGAACCTACTCCAATCAAGGTAGCCAGTTTTGTGTCCAGTGCAAAGAAACGCTGGAAGAGGTAGGCAACAATCAAGGCTATTGAAATGGTGGACAGGATGACAGGGAGTGAAGATTGTCCGACTGCGAAGACTTGCGAGATATTGAGACCAAAACCAAGCAAGATAACGGCATACTGGAGCAATTTCTTGGAACTAAAGGTCAATCCCGCATCCAGTTGTTTATATGACGATAGAAAGGGATGGAGAAGCATGCCCATAAAAATCGCAAAAACAGGCGCGCCAATCACAGGGAAGAATCCGCCTAAGTACCAAGATAGGATGGAAATGAGAAGGCAGGCCAAGATGCCTGCTCCATTTTTTGATAGAAATGACATAAAAACCTCCAAATAGAATCTATTACCATTATAGACCTGTAAAGAGGAAAAGTAAAATAGAAAGTGGAAAGCTATTCTCTAATGTATTTTTGCGGTCGGGGGGCTTTTGTAGTATAATAGAGATACGTTTTGAAAGTAGGAGGTATCTATGGACTTAACTAAGCGCTTTAATAAACAGTTAGATAAGATTCAAGTTTCGTTGATTCGTCAATTTGACCAGGCTATTTCGGAGATTCCTGGGGTCTTGCGTTTGACCTTGGGGGAGCCTGATTTTACAACGCCAGATCATATCAAGGAGGCGGCCAAGCGAGCGATTGATCAGAATCAATCCTACTATACAGGGATGAGTGGTCTGCTGACTCTACGTCAGGCGGCTAGTGACTTTGTTAAGGAAAAGTACCAACTGGACTATGCTCCTGAAAATGAAATCTTGGTTACAATTGGGGCGACAGAGGCTTTATCTGCCACTTTGACAGCTATTTTGGAAGAGGGAGATAAGGTGCTCTTGCCAGCTCCTGCCTATCCAGGTTATGAACCGATTGTCAATCTGGTTGGGGCAGAGATTGTCGAGATTGACACGACTGAAAATGGTTTTGTCTTGACTCCTGAGATGTTGGAAAAGGCTATTTTGGAGCAGGGTGACAAGCTCAAGGCGGTTATTCTCAACTATCCAGCCAACCCGACAGGAATTACCTATAGTCGGGAGCAGTTGGAAGACTTGGCAGCTGTTTTACGCAAGTACGAAATT
Organism: Streptococcus sp. CL5.50; assembly: GCF_049738015.1. Taxonomy (NCBI): domain Bacteria; kingdom Bacillati; phylum Bacillota; class Bacilli; order Lactobacillales; family Streptococcaceae; genus Streptococcus; species Streptococcus sp. CL5.50. Next base: position 139,202 of record NZ_JBKOTR010000004.1, on the reverse strand, counting down.
TTTGTTGTCTGTGATGAGGTTTACTCAGAATTGACCTATACAGGGGAAGCCCATGTATCTCTGGGAACTATGTTGAGAGATCAGGCAATTATTATCAATGGTTTATCGAAGTCGCATGCTATGACGGGTTGGCGTTTGGGTCTGATTTTCGCTCCTGCAGCCTTTACAGCCCAGTTGATCAAGAGTCACCAGTACTTGGTGACTGCCGCAAATACCATGGCGCAACATGCTGCGGTAGAAGCCCTTACAGCTGGTAAAAACGATGCGGAGCCTATGAAGAAGGAATACATCCAGCGTCGAGATTATATTATCGAGAAAATGACTGCTCTTGGTTTTGAGATTATCAAACCAGACGGTGCCTTCTATATCTTTGCTAAGATTCCAGCTGGCTACAATCAAGATTCCTTTGCTTTTCTGAAGGATTTTGCTCAGAAGAAGGCTGTTGCCTTTATCCCTGGAGCAGCCTTTGGGCGTTATGGTGAAGGTTATGTTCGCCTATCTTATGCAGCCAGCATGGAGACTATCAAAGAAGCCATGAAACGACTTGAGGAGTACATGAGAGAATCATGATTCAGTCTATCACGAGTCAAGGCTTGGTGCTCTACAATCGCAATTTTCGTGAGGATGATAAGCTCGTCAAGATTTTTACTGAGCAGGCTGGCAAGCGCATGTTTTTCGTTAAACATGCTGGCCAGTCTAAGCTGGCGCCGGTTATTCAGCCCTTGGTTCTGGCTCGATTTCTCTTACGAATCAATGATGATGGGCTTAGTTACATCGAGGACTATCATGAGGTGATGACTTTTCCCAATATTAATAGCGATCTCTTTGTCATGGCCTATGCGACCTATGTAGCGGCTCTTGCAGATGCTAGTTTGCAGGACAATCAGCAGGATGCTCCCTTGTTTGCTTTTTTGCAAAAGACTTTGGAGTTGATGGAGGCAGGCTTGGATTATCAGGTTTTGACCAATATTTTTGAAATTCAAATCTTGACCAGATTTGGGATCAGCCTCAATTTTAATGAGTGTGTATTCTGCCATCGGGTCGGTCAGGCTTTTGACTTTTCTTTCAAATATGGAGCCTGCCTCTGTCCAGAGCATTATCATGAAGATGAGAGACGTTGCCATCTCAATCCCAATATCCCCTATCTGCTCAATCAGTTTCAAGCTATTAATTTTGAGACCTTGGAGACCATTTCGCTCAAGCCTGAAATCAAGAAAGAACTACGCCAATTTATGGATCAACTCTACGAAGAGTACGTTGGGATTCACCTAAAATCAAAGAAATTTATTGATTCCCTATCAGACTGGGGACAATTACTAAAAGAGGAAAAGAAATGAAAAAAATCGCAGTAGATGCCATGGGGGGCGATTACGCACCCCAAGCCATCGTTGAGGGTGTCAATCAAGCCCTAGCTGACTTTTCAGATATCGAGGTTCAACTCTACGGAGATGAAGCTAAAATCAAGCAATATCTAACAGCGACAGAGCGCGTCAGCATTATCCATACGGATGAGAAGATTGATTCGGACGATGAACCTACGAGAGCTATTCGGAAGAAGAAAAATGCCAGTATGGTCTTGGCGGCCAAGGCTGTCAAAGATGGAGAGGCAGATGCTGTTCTCTCAGCTGGGAATACAGGTGCTTTACTAGCAGCAGGATTTTTCATCGTGGGTCGTATCAAGAATATCGATCGTCCTGGGCTTATGTCGACTTTGCCGACTGTAGATGGGAGAGGTTTTGACATGCTGGACCTCGGTGCCAATGCGGAAAATACAGCCCAGCACCTCCATCAATATGCGGTTCTAGGTTCCTTCTATGCTAAAAATGTCCGTGGAATTGCGCAACCACGCGTTGGCTTGCTCAATAACGGAACAGAGAATAGTAAGGGCGACCCGCTTCGTAAGGAAACCTATGAATTACTGGCGGCTGATGAAAGTTTAAACTTTATCGGAAACGTGGAAGCGCGTGATTTGATGAATGGCGTTGCAGATGTTGTTGTGGCAGATGGTTTCACGGGAAACGCTGTGCTCAAATCCATTGAAGGGACAGCCATGGGAATCATGGGCTTGCTCAAGACAGCTATTACAGGTGGTGGTCTTCGAGCGAAACTAGGCGCACTCCTTCTCAAGGATAGCCTCAGAGGTTTGAAAAAACAGCTCAACTACTCAGATGTTGGTGGAGCGGTCTTGTTTGGTGTTAAGGCACCTGTTGTCAAGACTCATGGCTCCAGCGATGCCAAGGCTGTGTACAGTACGATTCGTCAGATTCGTACCATGCTAGAAACAGACGTAGTTACCCAAACTGCGCGTGAATTTTCAGGAGAATAAAAGAGATGACAGAAAAAGAAATTTTTGACCGTATTGTGACCATTATCCAAGAGCGACAGGGAGAGGACTTTGTCGTGACAGAATCCTTGAGTCTGAAAGACGATTTGGATGCCGACTCAGTTGACTTGATGGAGTTTATCTTGACACTGGAAGATGAATTTAATATCGAAATCAGCGATGAGGAAATTGACCAACTCCAAAGTGTAGGAGATGTGGTTAAAATCATTCAAGCAAAATAAAGATAAGAAGTTCCAAGGCATTTGCTTTGGAATTTTTCTTTGGTTCAAGTGACCGTTTAGGAACAGATTTAGTCTTTCTAGGGACAGAAGAGATATGGGGACAAATAAGGGATATAATAAAATCAGAAAAATCAATCTCCAAAAAGGAGATAAGAAATGAAGATCAAAAGAAGAGATAGATTGATTTTTGTAGAATAAAAATGTTAGTATAATCACAATTTTAATTGACTTTCCTTTTTTCCAGGACTATAATGTAGATATAAAAAAGGATTTATTTTATAGTTGGGAGAAGGTGATGGCTATGTACTTTTGATAAACTAGTCTCTATCTTATGTTCGTGGAAATGTTAGGAGTTCTTGTGGTTCAGATTCATGAACCTGACATCTATTTTGACTTCGTTTCTATTGGATTTTCTTACTTTGGATTTATCTATTTTAGGAGGAAATGGCTATGAAAAAATCTAAACTACTCACACTTGGTTTGCTTGCAGGTGCTGGCCTACTATTGTCTATCAATCAAGTACAGGCTGCAGATACTTGGGTTAAAAATGGTTCTGACTGGAATCTTTCTCAAGATGGCAGCCTCGCTAAAAACAAATGGGTGCAAAATGCTGGCTCTTGGTACCATTTTGACGGTTCTGGTAAAATGCAGACAGGATGGCTCAAAGATGGTAATACCTGGTATTCACTAGCAGATAGTGGTGCTATGCGCACAGGCTGGTACAAGGAAGGTAACACCTGGTACTCACTCGCAAATAGTGGTGCTATGCGCACAGGTTGGTACAAAGAAGGGTCTACATGGTATTACCTCAAAGACAGTGGCGCTATGGCAACAGGATGGGCGACTGCAAATGGTCAATGGTCTTACTTTGAAAAATCAGGTGCTATGGTAGCAGATAGAGCTGTTCCAGCCAGCGATGGGGAAAGTTATGTCATTGGTAAGGATGGTTATATGTTAACCAAACTCCCAAGTCAGGTTGAACAATCTCAAGCGGATGATACAATTATCACCAATATTGTTACTTTGTCTGATGGGTATGATTATCATCTTATTCCTAGAAAAGATGGAGTCATTGTTGAAAAAAATGCTTGGTACATAAAACCTGAATTTAAGAAGTTTTCTGATAAATATGGAGATAAAGTTTCCAATACGATGTTGGCTTTAGTAGATAATACGGAAGAAGGACAAGAAATTAATCCTAAAGCTGTCGTGAAAAATTTCCAAAACATATCAAACAGGTATTACTTTGGGGCAGATGGTCGTCGCGTAACAAATTTACCAGAAATGACCACCTATTCAGAGATTAAAAAAGTTGGAAATGATGTCTATCTAGAAAATCCGGGTGCACGACTTCTTCTTGGAGCTACCAGCTTCACAATCAATAATAATAAACTATACTATTTAGATGGTGATAATGGCAAACTCAAAACAGGTTATTTTGCATTGATTGATGATAGACCAAGCTATCATCACTATCATATTCTTGTTTATGCAGACCAATCTGGTGAAATTCTTAAAATGAAACGATTGCCAACAGGAATTTCAGATTATCTTAATAAAGAAATTGACGGTTTTTACGGTCAAACTGTTAAAATCGATAGTAAGACAGGAAATGTTTCTGTTGTGAAATAAGACGTCTGACAGAGTAAAACGAAAAAGCGAACAGCTTTGTTTACTAGGAAGTCATGTTCATTTCGCTATAGAATAGGAGGAAATGGCTATGAAAAAATCTAAACTACTTACACTTGGTTTGCTTGCAGGTGCTGGTCTTCTTTTGTCAATCAATCAAGCACAAGCTGCAGATACTTGGGTTAAAAATGGTGCTGACTGGAATCTTTCACAAGATGGTAGTCTCGCTAAAAACAAATGGGTACAAAATGCTGGCTCTTGGTACCACTTCGACAGCACTGGTAAAATGCAGACAGGCTGGCTCAAAGACGGTAACACTTGGTATTCGCTCGCAGATAGTGGCGCTATGCGTACTGGCTGGTACAAGGAAGGTAGCACCTGGTACTCACTTGCAAATAGTGGTGCTATGCGTACAGGTTGGTACAAAGAAGGGTCTACATGGTATTACCTCAAAGACAGTGGCGCTATGGCAACAGGATGGGCGACTGCAAATGGTCAATGGTCTTACTTTGAAAAATCAGGTGCTATGGTAGCAGATAGAGCTGTTCCAGCAAGCGATGGGGAAAGTTATGTCATTGGTAAGGATGGTTATCTAGCAAATAGAAAAGATTCTGGATACAATATTCATGATATTGTCAAACTTGGAGATGGGCAAGAATATTTGCTAAATGCTAAAGGTGACGATGTTATTATTGAAAAAAATGCTTGGTATATCAGACCAGAGTTCAAGAAGTTTTCCGACAAATATGGGGATGAGGTTTCAAATACAACCTTAGCTCTGGTAGATAATAAAGATGAAGGACAAGAAATTGATTCTAAGGCAGTTGTACAGAACTTCCAAAACTTACCAAATCGTTACTACTTTGATGAAAATGGACATCGTGTGGTTAATATCCCAGCAATGACAACCTATTCAGAGATTAAAAAAGTTGGCAATGATGTCTATTTAGAAAATCCAGGTGCACGACTTCGTCTTGGAGCTACTAACTTTACAATCAATAACAATAAACTATACTATTTAGAAAATGAGCAAGGTAAGCTCAAAACAGGTTACTTTGTATTAATTGATGATGGAGCAACCACTACACACCATCATATCCTAGCCTATGCGGATCAATCTGGTGAAATTCTTAAGATGAAACGCTTGCCATCAGGAGTTTCAAATTTCCTTGATAAAGAAATTGATGGTTTATATGGTGAAAAAATTAAAATTGAATCTCCACACTCAAACGAATATTATAAAGTGGTCGTGGTTAAATAAAAATAATATCTTCACAACTAATTGTTAACACTCTAACCAATATACCATTTTCAGGAGGCTTTAGATTTCTTGTATTTTAAAAGGAAACTAAAGCCTTTTGTAGATGGAGCAGGGGATAGAGTTATCTATAAAATAATGAAAAGGAGTCTGTCATGGAAATGAAAAATATATTTGTAGAATTGGAGCAATTTGAAGAGTTAACCCCAGAGGTATTGGAGGAAGTGAATGGTGGAGGGATTTTTGAAGATATTTACCATTGGCTACATCTACTCCCAGAGCCAAGATAGTATTTTGATTAAAATGTGTTAACTAAACAGATTTATGATTATATTACTTGAATTTTTAGTGTTTATATTGATTTTAATCAATATTTTAGCTCCTCCGATTTATCTAGGTAGTCAACTCTCTAAAGCATTTTATGACAAACGCTCTATATTTCTTTGGGTAGTTTTTCAGCTATTTGCTACCTTCGTTTTTCCGAGTTTCTTGCATGTTGGCAATTTATTATTCTTTTATATAATATTTTGGATTGTGTTAAAGAAAAAGAAGAAGGAAGCTCTCTTTCTTGCCCTTTATCTATTTATGTTTTATCAAAGTATTCGATATTTGATTTTGACATTTATAATACGATTGATATTTGACTACTCTGAACTATCTGATTTCTTGCATAGTGGATTTAATTCTGTATTTAGTTTGATTTCGTTGTTTTTGTCTGTTGTCATTTTAAGACGATGGGGAATTGATCTCAATATATTATTTTTAGATAAATTTCAATCGTTAGTGACGAAAAGTATGTGGATCTTATCCTTATTGTTTGGTTTCAGACTGTTTTCATCCATCATGTCTGGAGGATGTAATCCTTTCTATGTTCGTTTTGACACGACCATTTCTCTCCTGATTTTCATTCTCTTTTTCTCTTGGCTCTTTTACATCAAGCATTTGGAGCAGGTTTATCGTGATGAGCAAACCATTCAGAGACAGGAAGATGAAAATCGTTCCTTGCAAGGAATAGTGGATAAGCTAGGTCATCTCTATGATGAAGTTCGAGGTTTCCGTCATGATTTTGCAGGAATTGTCGCCAGCATGGAGCCTGCCATAGCCAATCAAGACATGGCTGAGGTGTCTACCATTTATCAAGATGTTTTTCTAAAGACAAATGAAAAGCTGAGAAAGGCAGATTACACAGCCTTTAATCTTCACAATATTCATGACATAGCCATTCGTAATACCTTGGCCAAAGCCATGATTGTGGCAGATAAGCAGGGAATTCATTTTAGTTTGGAGACGGTGGGGGTTGTTGAAGAGCTGACATTGCCGATGTTGGAGGCTATCCGTATCCTCTCTATCCTCACTACAAATGCCTTAGAGGCAGCCAGTGAGGCTGAAAATCCGCAGATTCGGGTTGCTTTGTTGGCAGGTGATAGGAGTGTTCGTTTTATCATTGAAAACACTCGTAAGAAAGAAGAACTGAATCCCAGCATTCTCAGTCAAAAGGGTTATTCGACCAAGGGAAGCCACAGTGGACTGGGCTTAGCGACCTTGGAGGATATGGTTTTTCATTATGATTTAAACTTAGATACCCAACTAGGAGAGACGACCTTTAGACAAGATTTAGAATTGCCATTTAAGAATGAGAAACGAGGGGGAGAGGAATGAGAATTTTAGTTTTGGAAGACGATAGAGTCCAGCAGGGACGGATAGAGCAGACTTTACTAGATATCGGTCGCTCTCGTAATTTAAGATTGGAGATTGATATTGCCAAAAACTATGGAGATGTTGAAAAGTATTCTCAGTATTTTGACAATTACCAGCTCTATTTATTGGATTTAGAGATTGATGGAGAGCGTGAACGGGGCTTTCAGGTTGCTCAACAGGTTCGGGAGCAGGATCCTTTTACAAGCATTGTCTTTGTGTCTACGCACTCGGAGGCCTTGCCTCTAGCTTTTAGCTACCACTTGTCTGCCTTGGATTTTATTTCCAAGGATCAGTCTGAGGAGGATTACCGTTATCAGCTGGAGCGCTGTTTGGACTATGTATTAGCAGTGGATAAGAGGGAAAATATGTGTCTCTTCACCTATAGTTTTGAGGGAAGACGGGGTTTTACTCTGCCTTACCATGAGATTTTAGCCTTTGAAACTTCAGTGGAATCCCATCGTATCAAGGTCTATTATGCCAATCATTCTATCAAGACCATTTACGGCAGTCTCAAGGATATCGCTGCTAAGGCTGAAAAAGATTACTTTGTCTATGCCAATCGCAATACGTTGGTCAGTTTACAGGCTATTGAGGAGATGACTGCCACAGAAGTGACCTTGTTAGAAGGCTTGCACTTCCCCGTATCACGAACAGCCAGAAGAACCCTTAAAAAACATCTCAATGTCTAATATCTGTTAGACTTGAATCAAATTATCAATAAGAATGTCGGAAAATTTTCTGATATTCTTATTTTTTTGACTTCTTTTTCGAATAGATAAGTAAGAGGAAAAGGAAAGGAGCCTAGTTCATGTATCTACCAATCTTGTATCCGTGGTTTATTAAATTATTTTTTAAATAAAATTTGATTTAGTTGTTTATTTTCGAATTGTTTTTCGAATAGATAAGTAAGAGGAAAAGGAAAGGAGCCTGGTTTATGTATCTACCAATCTTGTATCCGTGGTTCATTAAATTATTTTTTAAATAAAATTTAATTTAGTTGTTCATTTTCGGATTGTTTTTCGAATAGATAAGTGAGAGGGAAAAAAGAAAGGAATAAAATAATGAAAGAACATTATTATGGATTTGTTGAGCTGACTTCGGAAGAATTGACCGATATTCAAGGTGGAGAAAATTGGACGAAGACACTTGCAGATTGGTACGTTGGATTTCGTAGAGGTTTAGGTTTTTAGGGGATAAGCGATGAATGAAATGAATGATAAGTGTACTATTGAAGTATTAAAGGAAAGCGACTTAGCCTTGCTGGTGGGTGGTAGCAAGGAAAGTTATCAACGGGGTTTAATTACAGGTCTATTGTTACGTAGTGTATTTATTGGAACTCCATTTTTTAGAGGATAAGATTTAGAAAAAATAGAATAAGAGGAGAAAAAGATGACAAATTTTGACAAAATGGAACAGAACTTTGTAGCTCTTACAGAAGAAGAGTTGATGAATGTAGATGGGGGAATTGCACCAATTATTATTGGTGGTGTAGTTATTAGTTGGAAATTAATTGGAGGTGTAGCTGCGCTTGCTACAGCTTCAGCAGGTGCAGGCATAGCTGCAGGATATTATGCTAATCGACCATAATTTTGGATTTATATATGAGATTTGTTAAATTAATGCTGAAGATTTGGCCTGAGCTTATGGTATTACTTAGTTCAATATCTTATACAATTATCAGGTTGGTAGCTGATGTGAATAAGCTACCCTTACCTACATGGTTTGATGATTTTAATATACCAACAATTTCATTGTTTTTAATGGTATTCATTTTATTATATAGAAGTAAAGGAGAAAAGAATGGATAAATTTCAAGTAGTTGATGAGAAAGATTTGCAAGTAATTGAAGGAGGAATTGAACCTATTTCGATTATATTTGGCCTAAGTGCTATTGCATTTGGCGCATTTGGGGCTGGTTACACATTTGGTTCAGATTTGGCTCGTCGTGGGCGTTAGATAATGAACAGTCGCAATCTTAATCTCAATACATTGTTACCTAAATTAGCCACGATATGTCCTTTGTTGGGAATAACTCTTAATGTCGCGCTTCATGTGATTCGTACAGGTTCGTTAGTATCCTTTAATTGGCAATGGACTTTAGTTGGTTTGCTTTTCGCAGGATATTTTGGTATTTTTCGCAAAGATTTGTCAAAAAATAATCAAAACTATAAATGAAGAACATGAATCAAAAGGATTTTGTGAATGAGAATGGTAGCGTTTTTCCGCCATTCTTGTCAGGTAAATAGGAGTCTAGCTTGAAAACATTTTTATTAGGCTTCGCTGAGGGTTATTTTATCGTATCGCTCATAATCTACATCGCAACGTATTTGATTTTGAGAAATCCAACCAATACCCTATTTTATCCAGAAATTTACCCTGTTTTATTTGGGCTCTTTTATCTAGGATATAAGGCCAATAAAAAGCAAGTAGAGTGAGCAGTTAAGAATGACTTGTTAGTCTTCGCTGAAAATGGTTAGAGTAGAATCTAAGAATGCACCACATTGGAGTTTAATATGAAATTCGTTAAATCAGTATTGAAAGTTTTGCCTGAAATCATGGTATTACTTAGTTCAATGTCTTATATCATCATCAGATTAGTGGCTGACATAAATAAAGTATCTTTACCTACTTGGTTTGATAATTTTAATATACCCACGGTTGCATTATTTATGATGGTCTTCATTCTTTTATACAGAAGTAAAGAAAAAAAGAATAGATAGATTTGAAGCGGTAGACGCTCTATAGGGAATAGGTGTCTTATAGTAACGAATCAAAAAAAAGGAGTAACTATGAATCGTAATTTAGAACGGTGTTATCTATTCTGACTAGGAATAGATTATACCAGAGGTGGCTTAGAAATAGCAGGGACATTAGTAATTGAAGTAATGAATAGGATGTTGTAAATGTTACTACCAATGATTTATTTGTCCCAAGCTTGCCTAGGGTGTCAGTAAAAACATCATTTTCCTTTCAATAGCATATTTTTAGTAGGTAGGACGTTTGTTCTGCCTATTTTTTGCCAAAAAAGTGTAGTTGAGCTGTTTATTTGGAGTTTTACATGTATTTTTTGATAAAATAGGTATAGAAATTAGGAGAGTTGAAGAAAAAAATGAATAAGATTTTAAAATATTTTTTAGTATTTGTTTTTTTATTTTTAATGAATATTTTCATCTTTAAGATACTAGCAACTCTGGGATTTCAGCTGACAATGAGTGAAAAGAGTTATATTGTACCACCTCTGTTTTCGATTATCGTTTTATACATGATTGACAAAAGAATTGGGAAGAAAAATAAATAAATATATATTTTAGGTAGGACGTTTGTTCTGCCTATTTTTTTATCCCAAAAGTGCAGTTGGGAGGTAGATAGGCGCATTTGGGGAAGAAGTCCAGTTTTTGTTTGGGAATTGGGGTAAGATAGATATTATCAGATGAGTTTAGGAAAAAGGAGATGAATATGAAATTTGGGAAACGTCACTATCGTCCGCAGGTGGATCAGATGGACTGCGGTGTAGCTTCATTAGCCATGGTTTTTGGCTACTATGGTAGCTATTATTCTTTGGCTCACTTGCGAGAATTGGCCAAGACGACCATGGATGGGACGACGGCTTTGGGCTTGGTCAAGGTGGCAGAGGAGATTGGCTTTGAGACGCGAGCGATCAAGGCGGATATGACACTCTTTGACTTGCCAGATTTGACTTTTCCTTTTGTTGCCCATGTGCTTAAGGAAGGGAAATTGCTCCACTACTATGTGGTGACTGGGCAGGATAAGGATAGCATTCATATTGCTGATCCAGATCCTGGGGTGAAGTTGACTAAACTGCCACGTGAGCGTTTTGCGGAAGAATGGACAGGAGTGACTCTTTTTATGGCACCGAGTCCAGACTATAAGCCTCATAAGGATCAAAAGAATGGTCTGCTCTCTTTTATCCCTATATTAGTGAAGCAGCGTGGCTTGATTGCTAATATCGTTTTGGCGACCCTCTTGGTGACCTTGATTAACATTGTGGGTTCTTATTATCTGCAGTCTATCATTGATACCTATGTGCCAGATCAGATGCGTTCGACGCTGGGGATTATTTCTATTGGTTTGGTCATTGTTTATATTCTCCAGCAGATCTTGTCTTATGCTCAGGAGTATCTCTTACTTGTTTTGGGGCAACGCTTGTCTATTGATGTGATTTTGTCCTATATCAAGCATGTTTTTCACCTGCCTATGTCCTTTTTTGCGACACGCAGGACAGGGGAAATCGTGTCTCGTTTCACGGATGCTAATAGTATCATCGATGCGCTGGCTTCGACCATTCTTTCGATTTTCCTAGATGTGTCAACGGTTGTCATTATTTCCCTTGTTTTATTTTCGCAAAATACCAATCTCTTTTTCATGACCTTATTGGCACTACCTATCTACACAGTGATTATCTTTGCTTTTATGAAGCCGTTTGAAAAGATGAATCGGGATACCATGGAAGCCAATGCGGTTCTGTCTTCTTCTATCATTGAGGACATCAATGGTATTGAAACTATCAAGTCCTTGACCAGTGAGAGTCAGCGTTACCAAAAAATTGACAAGGAATTTGTGGATTATCTGAAAAAATCCTTTACCTATAGTCGAGCAGAGAGTCAGCAAAAGGCTCTGAAAAAAGTTGCCCATCTCTTGCTCAATGTCGGCATTCTCTGGATGGGGGCTGTTCTGGTCATGGATGGCAAGATGAGTTTGGGGCAGTTGATTACCTATAATACCTTGCTAGTTTACTTTACAAATCCTTTGGAAAATATCATCAACCTGCAAACCAAACTTCAGACAGCGCAGGTCGCCAATAACCGTCTGAATGAGGTTTATCTGGTAGCTTCTGAGTTTGAGGAGAAGAAAACAGTTGGGGATCTGAGCTTGATGAAGGGAGAGATGACTTTCAAGCAGGTTTACTATAAGTATGGCTATGGTCGAGACGTCTTGTCGGATATCAATTTGACTATTCCGCAGGGTTCTAAGGTGGCTTTTGTGGGGATTTCAGGGTCAGGTAAGACGACATTGGCCAAGATGATGGTTAATTTTTATGATCCAAGTCAGGGAGAGATTAGTCTGGGTGGTGTCAATCTCAATCAGATTGATAAAAAGGCCTTGCGCCAGTACATCAACTATCTGCCTCAACAGCCTTATGTCTTTAACGGAACGATTTTGGAGAATCTTCTCCTTGGAGCCAAGGAAGGGACGACTCAAGAGGATATCTTACGGGCGGTTGAATTGGCAGAGATTCGGGAGGATATTGAGCGCATGCCACTGAATTACCAAACAGAATTGACTTCGGATGGGGCAGGGATTTCAGGTGGCCAACGTCAGAGAATCGCTCTGGCGCGTGCTCTCTTGACAGATGCACCTGTTTTGATTTTGGATGAGGCGACCAGCAGTTTGGATATTCTGACAGAGAAGCGAATTGTCGATAATCTTATGGCTTTAGACAAGACCTTGATTTTCATCGCTCACCGCTTGACCATTGCTGAGCGGACAGAGAAAGTTGTTGTCTTGGATCAGGGCAAGATTGTCGAAGAAGGAAAGCATGCTGATTTGCTTGCACGGGGTGGCTTTTATGCCCATTTGGTGAATAGCTAGAAAGAGGAGAGGATGAAATCAGAATTTTTAGAAAGTGCGGAGTTTTATAATCGACGTTACCATAATTTTTCCAGTCGGGTGATTGTACCCATGTCCCTTCTGCTCGTGTTTTTACTTGGCTTTGTAACTTTGGCAGAGAAGGAGATGAGTTTGTCTACTAGAGCTACTGTCGAGCCTAGTCGTATCCTTGCAAATATCCAGTCAACTAGCAACAATCGTATTCTTGTCAATCATTTGGAAGAAAATAAGCTGGTTAAAAAGGGAGAACTGTTGGTTCAATATCAAGAAGGGGCAGAGGGTGTCCAAGCGGAGTCTTATGCCAGTCAGTTGGATATGCTCAAGGATCAAAAAAAGCAATTGGAGTATTTGCAAAAGAGCCTGCAAGAAGGGACGGATTACTTTCCAGAGGAGGATAAGTTTGGCTACCAAGCCACCTTTCGCGACTACATCAGTCAAGCAGGCAGTCTTAGGGCTAGTACATCGCAACAAAATGAGACCATCGCGTCCCAGAATGCAGCAGCTAGTCAAACCCAAGCTGAAATCGGCAACCTTATCAGCCAAACAGAGGCTAAAATTCGCGATTACCAGACAGCTAAGTCAGCTATTGAAACAGGCACTTCCTTGGCCAGTCAGAATCTAGCCTACTCTCTCTACCAGTCCTACAAGTCTCAGGGCGAGGAAAATCAGCAAGCTAAGGCTCAGGCAATTTCGCAGGTAGAAGCACAGCTTTCTCAGTTAGAATCTAGTCTTGCTACTTACCGTGTTCAGTATGCAGGTTCGGGTGCCCAACAAGCCTACGCGTCAGGCTTAAGCAGTCAATTAGAGTCCCTTAAATCCCAACATTTGTCTAAGGTTGGTCAGGAATTGACCCTTCTAGACCAGAAAATTTTGGAGGCAGAATCGGGTAAGAAGGTTCAGGGAAATCTTTTAGAAAAGGGGAAAATTACGGCGAGTGAGGATGGGGTGCTTCATCTTAATCCTGAGACCAGTGATTCTAACATGGTAGCAGAAGGTGCCCTACTAGCCCAACTCTATCCGTCCTTGGAGAAAGAAGGGAAAGCTAAACTTACAGCCTATCTTAGTTCAAAAGATGTAGCAAGGATCAAGATTGGTGATTCTGTTCGCTATACGACGACTCATGATGCCAAGAATCAACTTTTCCTAGATTCGACTATTACAAGTATTGATGCGACAGCCACTAAGACTGAGAAAGGAAATTTCTTTAAAATTGAGGTGGAGACTGATCTAACTTCTGATCAGGCTGAAAAACTTCGATATGGGGTGGAAGGTCGCCTGCAGATGATTACGGGCAAGAAAAGTTATCTACGTTATTATTTGGATCAATTTTTGAACAAAGAGTAATGTTCGTATTTTTAGAGTTAAATGATTTTTAAACTGTGAGAAAGATTCTTCTTGCAGTTTTTTTCTTTATGATTTTTGAAACACATCTACTATTTATTCGGTTAAATTCTTGTAATTTTAGGTTTTTTATGGTAGAATGTGCTCAAGTAATACGAAAGGCGAACTTTAAAATGTCAAAACAATTAATCTATTCGGGAAAAGCTAAAGATATCTATACAACTGAGGATGAAAATCTTATTATTTCAACTTACAAGGACCAGGCGACTGCTTTCAATGGTGTCAAGAAGGAGCAGATTGCAGGTAAGGGAGTGTTGAATAATCAGATCTCATCTTTTATTTTTGAGAAATTAAATGCGGCTGGTGTGGCGACTCACTTTGTGGAGAAGCTTTCAGACACGGAACAACTTAATAAAAAGGTTAAGATTATTCCTTTGGAAGTCGTGCTCCGAAACTATACTGCTGGTTCCTTTTCAAAACGTTTTGGTGTAGACGAAGGTGTTGCATTTGAAACTCCGATTGTCGAATTTTACTATAAAAATGATGATTTGGATGATCCATTTATCAATGACGAGCATGTGAAATTCCTAAAGATTGCGGATGACCAGCAGATTGCCTACTTGAAGGAAGAAACTCGTCGAATCAATGAACTTTTGAAAACTTGGTTTGCTGAGATTGGGCTTAAGTTGATTGACTTTAAGCTAGAGTTCGGTTTTGATAAGGATGGCAAGATTATCTTGGCAGACGAATTTTCACCAGATAACTGCCGTTTGTGGGATGCAGATGGCAACCACATGGATAAGGATGTTTTCCGTAGAGGATTGGGAGAGCTAACAGACGTTTATGAAGTGGTCTGGGAGAAGTTGCAAGGTTTGAAGTAATCTGTTTGCAACGGAAAACCTTTGTCTCTCAACTAAAAGGACTCAGGCTGAAAAGGTCCCCCAGACCTTTTCACTCCGTAGGGGTCTAGGTGAATTAACAGATGTTTATGAGATTGTTTGGGAAAAGTTGCAGGAATTGAAATAACAACCTCAAGGTCGTTGGGGATATTGCAAGAGCTGAAATAAAGGAATAAGAATTGATGGATAAACGTATTTTTGTTGAAAAAAAGGCTGATTTTCAGGTCAAGTCAGAGAGTTTGGTAAGAGAACTCCAGCATAACTTGGGGCTTTCAAGCTTGAAAAGCATTCGCATTGTGCAAGTGTATGATGTCTTTAACTTGGCAGAGGACTTGTTTGCGCCTGCAGAGAAACACATCTTCTCTGAGCAGGTGACAGACCATGTCTTGGACGAAGCGGCTGTGCAAGCGGATCTTGCCAACTATGCTTTCTTTGCCATTGAAAGCCTACCAGGGCAATTTGACCAACGTGCAGCTTCGTCACAGGAAGCCTTGCTTTTGCTGGGAAGTTCGAGTGATGTAATAGTCAATACAGCCCAACTTTACTTGGTTAATAAAGATATTGATGCGGCTGAGTTAGAAGCGGTCAAAAACTACCTGCTTAATCCAGTTGATTCTCGTTTCAAGGATATCACGACAAGGATTGCCAAGCAGGAATTTTCTGAGTCAGATAAGACCATTCCGAAATTAACTTTCTTTGAAAGCTATACAGCAGAGGACTTTGCCCGCTACAAGGCCGAGCAGGGCATGGCAATGGAAGTGGATGATTTGCTCTTTATTCAAGACTACTTCAAGTCAATAGGGCGCGTGCCAACTGAAACGGAACTCAAGGTTTTGGACACTTACTGGTCTGACCACTGCCGTCACACAACTTTCGAGACAGAGTTGAAACACATCGACTTCTCAGCTTCTAAATTCCAAAAGCAATTGCAGGCGACCTATGACAAGTATATTGCCATGCGTGATGAGTTGGGACGTACGGAAAAACCGCAAACCTTGATGGATATGGCGACTATTTTCGGTCGTTATGAGCGTGCTAATGGACGTTTGGATGATATGGAAGTGTCAGACGAAATCAATGCTTGCTCAGTTGAAATCGAAGTGGACGTTGATGGTGTGAAAGAACCATGGCTCCTCATGTTTAAAAACGAAACCCATAATCACCCAACTGAGATTGAGCCATTTGGTGGGGCGGCTACTTGTATCGGTGGAGCCATTCGTGACCCATTGTCAGGTCGCTCATATGTTTACCAAGCTATGCGTATCTCAGGTGCGGGTGATATTACCGCACCGATTTCGGAAACGCGTGCTGGGAAATTACCACAACAAGTCATTTCTAAAACAGCGGCCCATGGTTATTCTTCATACGGTAACCAGATTGGACTTGCAACAACCTACGTTCGTGAATACTTCCACCCAGGTTTCGTTGCTAAGCGTATGGAGCTAGGTGCTGTTGTTGGTGCGGCTCCTAAGGAAAATGTGGTCCGTGAAAAACCGGAAGCGGGAGATGTGATTATCCTACTTGGTGGTAAGACTGGACGTGATGGTGTCGGTGGTGCGACAGGTTCTTCTAAGGTTCAAACAGTTGAGTCCGTGGAAACTGCTGGAGCTGAAGTTCAAAAAGGGAATGCTATCGAAGAACGCAAGATTCAACGTCTGTTCCGTAATGGCGATGTGACTCGTCTTATCAAAAAATCAAATGATTTTGGTGCTGGTGGTGTCTGTGTGGCTATCGGTGAATTGGCAGACGGTCTTGAAATCGACCTTAATAAAGTGCCTCTTAAATACCAAGGCTTGAATGGAACAGAAATTGCTATCTCTGAATCTCAAGAACGGATGGCGGTCGTGGTTCGTCCTGAAGACGTAGCTGCTTTTGTTGAAGAATGTAACAAAGAAAATATTGATGCTGTTGTGGTTGCGACAGTTACTGAAAAACCAAATCTAGTCATGCACTGGAATGGTGAAACAATTGTCGACTTAGAACGTCGTTTCCTTGATACCAATGGTGTGCGCGTGGTCGTTGATGCAAAGGTGGTGGACAAGGATGTCAAGCTTCCAGAAGAACGTCAAACATCTGCTGACACACTTGAAGCAGATACCCTTACGGTTCTATCTGACCTCAACCATGCGAGTCAAAAAGGATTACAGACTATCTTTGACTGCTCTGTTGGACGCTCAACGGTCAATCACCCACTTGGTGGTCGTCACCAACTCACACCAACTGAGGCATCTGTGCAGAAATTACCAGTTCAACACGGTGTGACTCATACTGCGTCAGTCATGGCTCAAGGATTCAACCCATATGTAGCTGAATGGTCTCCATACCACGGTGCTGCCTATGCGGTGATCGAAGCAACTGCTCGTTTGGTGGCTGCTGGTGCCAACTGGTCTAAGGCTCGTTTCTCTTACCAAGAGTATTTCGAGCGCATGGATAAACAAGCTGAGCGTTTTGGTCAGCCAGTAGCAGCTCTTCTAGGTTCAATCGAAGCACAAATTCAACTTGGTTTGCCATCTATTGGTGGGAAGGACTCCATGTCTGGTACTTTTGAAGAATTGACAGTGCCACCAACCTTGGTAGCTTTTGGGGTGACGACGGCAGATAGCCGTAAGGTGCTTTCGCCAGAGTTCAAGACTGCTGGTGAAAATGTCTACTATATCCCAGGTCAAGCCCTCTCTGCAGAAATTGATTTTGACTTAATTAAGTCAAATTTTGCTCAGTTTGAAGCCATCCAAGCTGACCATAAAGTGACATCTGCATCAGCGGTCAAATATGGTGGTGTGCTTGAAAGTTTGGCACTTGCTACCTTTGGAAACCATATCGGTGCAGAGGTGACCTTGCCTGAGCTTGAGACAGCCTTGACAGCTCAATTAGGCGGATTTGTCTTTACGTCTCCTGAAGAACTCGCTGGAGTGGAGAAAATCGGGCAAACGAGCGCAGATTTTACACTGACTGTCAACGGTGTGAAGCTAGATGGACAGAAACTTGACAGTGCCTTCCAAGGGAAACTGGAAGAAGTTTACCCAACAGAATTTGCACAAGCCAAAGAACTGGAAGAAGTTCCAGCTGTCGCTTCTGACGCAGTTATCAAAGCTAAAGAAAGAGTTGAAAAACCTGTGGTTTACATCCCAGTCTTCCCAGGAACCAACTCAGAATATGATTCAGCCAAGGCCTTCGAAAAAGAAGGTGCAGATGTCAACTTAGTGCCATTTGCGACCTTGAATGGAGAAGCCATTGTCAAGTCAGTTGAAACTATGGTTGACAATATCGACAAGGCCAACATTCTCTTCTTTGCCGGTGGTTTCTCAGCTGCGGATGAACCAGATGGCTCAGCTAAGTTTATCGTCAATATTTTGCTTAATGAAAAAGTGCGTGTAGCGATTGATAGCTTTATCGCTCGTGGTGGCTTGATTATTGGTATCTGTAATGGGTTCCAGGCCTTGGTCAAATCAGGTCTTCTTCCATACGGAAACTTCGAGGATGCCAGCAGTACGAGTCCAACCCTCTTCTACAATGATGCCAACCAACACGTGGCCAAGATGGTAGAAACTCGGATTGCCAATACCAACTCACCATGGTTGGCTGGCGTGCAGGTGGGTGATATCCACGCTATTCCTGTTTCGCACGGTGAAGGGAAATTTGTCGTGACAGCTGAGGAATTTGCGGAACTCCGTGACAATGGACAAATTTTCAGCCAATACGTTGACTTTGACGGAAAACCAAGCATGGACTCTAAGTACAATCCTAATGGTTCTGTAAATGCCATCGAAGGAATTACTAGCAAGGATGGTCAAATCATCGGTAAGATGGGACACTCAGAACGTTATGAAGACGGTCTCTTCCAAAACATCCCAGGAAATAAAGACCAGCACCTGTTCGCGTCGGCGGTTAAATACTTTACTGGAAAATAAGACTTGCAGATGTTTTAATAGATAGTATCAGTAATGTAAAAGTCATGTAGATTTAGCTCTTGGTGCTACACAAATAAAAATTAGGTATATAAAATGACATACGAAGTAAAATCTCTTAATGAAGAATGCGGTGTTTTCGGTATCTGGGGACATCCAGATGCTGCTAAATTGACCTATTTTGGTCTCCATAGTCTTCAGCACCGTGGTCAAGAGGGGGCAGGAATCCTTTCCAATGACCAAGGGAAATTAAAGCGGCATCGCGATATGGGTCTTCTATCAGAAGTCTTCAGAAACCCTGCTAACTTAGATAAATTGACGGGGACTGGTGCGATTGGGCATGTGCGTTACGCGACTGCTGGCGAAGCTTCTGTAGATAATATCCAGCCTTTCCTTTTTCGTTTTCACGATATGCAGTTTGGTTTGGCTCATAATGGAAATCTGACCAATGCAGCCTCTCTCAAGAAAGAACTAGAACAAAGAGGAGCGATTTTCAGCGCGACTTCGGACTCGGAAATCTTGGCCCACCTCATTCGTCGCAGTCATAATCCTAGCCTGATGGGCAAAATCAAGGAGGCGCTCAGTCTAGTTAAAGGTGGCTTTGCCTATATCTTGCTGTTTGAAGATAAGTTAATTGCTGCTCTTGACCCCAATGGTTTCCGTCCGCTTTCTATCGGGAAAATGGCCAACGGAGCAGTGGTTGTTTCATCTGAAACCTGTGCTTTTGAGGTTATTGGTGCAGAGTGGATTCGTGATTTGAAGCCAGGTGAGATTGTGATCATTGATGACAAGGGAATCCAGTATGATAGCTATACAGATGATACTCAGTTAGCAATCTGTTCTATGGAGTATATCTATTTTGCTCGCCCTGATTCTAACATTCATGGTGTCAATGTCCATACGGCTCGCAAACGTATGGGTGCCCAATTGGCGCGTGAATTCAAGCATGAGGCGGATATCGTGGTCGGTGTGCCCAATTCTTCCCTTAGCGCGGCTATGGGATTTTCTGAAGAGTCCGGGCTACCAAATGAAATGGGCCTCATCAAGAACCAATACACCCAACGTACCTTTATCCAACCGACTCAAGAATTACGGGAGCAAGGGGTGCGGATGAAACTCTCTGCTGTTTCAGGCGTTGTAAAAGGCAAGCGTGTGGTTATGATTGATGACTCTATTGTACGTGGAACAACCTCTCGTCGGATCGTTCAACTCTTGAAAGAAGCGGGTGCGACTGAGGTTCACGTTGCCATTGGTAGTCCAGCGCTAGCTTATCCATGCTTCTACGGGATTGATATCCAGACCCGTCAGGAGCTGATTGCGGCCAATCATACGGTCGAAGAAACTCGTCAAATCATTGGAGCGGACAGTCTGACATACCTTTCTGTTGAAGGTTTGATTGAGTCGATTGGGATTGAAACAGATGCGCCAAATGGCGGTCTCTGTGTCGCTTACTTTGACGGTGACTACCCAACACCTCTCTATGACTATGAAGAAGATTATCGTAGAAGTTTGGAAGAAAAGACCAGTTTTTACAAATAGATGACAGATTTTCCATTAAAAAAAAGTAACAAATAGATGACAAATAAGAATGCTTATGCCCCACGTCTCACTACTGACTAAAAGCTAAAGCATTTGTCAGTAGACGCTTTCTCCTATGGGACCAAAGCTAGAGACCTGACTAGTATTTTTAGATAAAATAATTGTTTATCTAAAAATACGTCGCAGTCTTTCCCAAAAAAAGAAAAGGAAAAATAAAATGGCAAATAAAAATGCGTACGCTCAATCTGGTGTGGATGTTGAAGCGGGTTATGAAGTTGTTGAACGGATCAAAAAGCACGTGGCTCGTACGGAGCGTGCAGGTGTCATGGGAGCACTGGGTGGCTTTGGTGGTATGTTTGACCTTTCAAAGACTGGGGTTAAAGAACCCGTCTTGATTTCAGGAACTGATGGTGTCGGAACCAAGCTCATGCTGGCTATCAAGTACGACAAGCACGATACCATCGGTCAGGACTGTGTGGCCATGTGTGTCAATGATATCATTGCTGCAGGTGCGGAGCCACTCTATTTCCTTGACTACGTAGCGACAGGGAAGAATGAGCCAGCTAAACTAGAGCAAGTAGTTGCTGGTGTAGCAGAAGGTTGTGTGCAGGCAGGGGCTGCCCTCATCGGTGGGGAAACAGCTGAAATGCCTGGCATGTACGGCGAAGATGACTATGACTTGGCTGGTTTTGCGGTCGGTGTGGCTGAAAAATCTCAAATCATTGACGGTTCAAAGGTGGCAGAAGGAGATATTCTTCTCGGACTTGCTTCAAGTGGGATTCATTCCAATGGTTACTCTCTTGTCCGTCGTGTCTTTGCGGATTACACAGGTGAGGAAATCTTGCCAGAATTGGAAGGCAAGCAACTCAAGGAAGTTCTTCTTGAGCCAACTCGTATCTATGTCAAGGCTGTCTTACCACTCATAAAGGAAGGGTTGGTCAACGGCATTGCCCATATCACAGGTGGTGGCTTTATCGAAAATGTCCCTCGTATGTTTGCGGATGACCTAGCTGCTGAAATTGATGAAAGCAAAGTTCCAGTGCTTCCGATTTTCAAAGCCCTTGAGAAATACGGTCAGATCAAACACGAAGAAATGTTTGAAATCTTCAATATGGGTGTGGGACTTATGCTAGCAGTTAGCCCTGAAAATGTAAGTCGTATCAAGGAATTGTTGGATGAACCAGTCTATGAAATTGGTCGTATCGTCAAGAAAGAAAACGAAAGTGTCATCATCAAATGAAAAAAATAGCGGTTTTTGCCTCTGGTAATGGCTCAAATTTTCAGGTGATAGCGGAACAATTTCCAGTAGAGTTTGTCTTTTCAGACCATCGTGACGCCTATGTGCTCGAACGTGCAGACAAGCTCGGCGTTCTGTCCTATGCTTTTGAACTCAAGGAGTTTGACAACAAGGCAGACTACGAAGCAGCCCTTGTCGAACTCTTGGAAGAGCACCAGATTGACTGGGTTTGTCTAGCAGGCTACATGAAAATTGTTGGGCCTACTTTACTAGCAGCTTATGAAGGTCGGATTATCAACATTCATCCAGCCTACTTGCCAGAATTTCCAGGAGCTCATGGGATTGAGGATGCTTGGAATGCTGACGTGGATCAGTCTGGTGTGACCATTCACTGGGTGGATTCCGGAGTGGATACAGGTAAGGTCATCAAACAAGTGCGTGTACCACGGCTGGCTGATGATACCATAGCCAGCTTTGAAGAACGTATTCATGAAGCAGAGTATCAGCTCTATCCTCAAGTGTTGGAGAGTTTAGGGGTGGGTAGAAGATAAGAAGTAAATCAAGTTTTGATTTTGCAATATTGCTAGGAGAAAAAATGATTGAGATAAAATTAGTAGATGAGAGCAGTTTTCAGGCAGTGCTGGATTTGAAAATATCTGAAGCTGATGAACGAGCACGTTTCGTGTCTCCAAATGTACGCTCTTTAGCTGACGCATGGCTCTACCGAGAGAATGGGGATGTGTTTCCAATGGCAATTTATTGGAATGAGCTTGTAGTTGGTTTTCTCCTGTTGGAAATAGATAAGGATGAAGCGGAATACTTTATCTGGCGGATAATGATTGGCCAGCAGTACCAAGGAAGAGGTTATGGACGAAAAGCTGTGGAAGTTCTAATCAAAAAGGCTCAGATGGATAGCGCTTGCAATCATATTATCGCAGATTATGTGGTTGGAAATGAAAAAATGAAGCGCCTGTTGACTAGTTTGGGTTTTCAGGAAACAGGATTTATAGAAGAAAATAATGAAGTCGCTATGCGCTTGGACCTAAAGAAAGAGGAATAGAATGACGAAAAAAGCTTTAATCAGTGTTTCAAACAAAGAGGGCATTGTTGAATTTGCCCAAGAACTTAAAAAACTCGGTTGGGATATTATCTCGACAGGTGGGACAAAGGCTGCCCTTGACAATGCTGGGGTGGAGACCATTGCGATCGATGATGTGACGGGCTTCCCAGAGATGATGGATGGCCGTGTTAAGACCCTTCATCCAAATATCCACGGTGGGCTCCTCGCTCGTCGTGATTTGGATAGCCACTTGGAAGCAGCCAAGGAGAACCAAATTGAGCTTATCGACCTTGTAGTGGTCAACCTTTATCCTTTCAAGGAAACGATCCTCAAACCAGATGTGACTTATGCTGATGCGGTGGAGAACATCGATATCGGTGGGCCATCTATGCTTCGCTCAGCTGCGAAAAATCATGCTAGCGTAACAGTTGTGGTAGATCCAGCTGACTATGCTGTGGTTTTGGGACAATTGGCAGCTAACGGCGAAACAAGTTACGAAACTCGCCAACGTTTGGCAGCCAAGGTTTTCCGTCACACAGCAGCTTATGACGCCTTGATTGCAGAGTATTTCACAGCTCAAGTCGGAGAAAGTAAGCCTGAAAAGCTCACTTTAACCTATGACCTCAAGCAAGCCATGCGTTACGGTGAAAACCCTCAACAAGATGCAGACTTTTACCAGAAAGCTTTGCCGACTGACTACTCGATTGCTTCAGCCAAACAGCTTAACGGTAAGGAATTGTCATTCAATAACATCCGTGATGCGGATGCTGCCATTCGTATCATCCGTGACTTCAAAGATCGTCCAACCGTTGTGGCTCTCAAACACATGAATCCATGTGGAATTGGTCAAGCTGATGACATCGAGACTGCTTGGGACTACGCTTATGAGTCTGATCCAGTGTCTATCTTTGGTGGAATTGTCGTTCTTAACCGTGAGGTGGATGCTGCGACAGCTGAGAAGATGCACGGTGTTTTCCTTGAAATCATCATAGCACCAAGCTATACGGATGAGGCGTTAGCTATTTTGACCAATAAAAAGAAAAACTTGCGTATCCTTGCCTTGCCATTTGACGCACAAGATGCCAGTGAAGCAGAAGCAGAATACACAGGTGTGGTCGGTGGTCTCCTCGTTCAAAATCAGGATGTTGTCAAGGAAAGCCCAGCCGATTGGCAAGTGGTGACCAAACGCCAACCAACTGAGACAGAAGCGACAGCTCTTGAGTTTGCGTGGAAGGCTACCAAGTATGTCAAATCAAACGGAATCATCGTGACTAACGACCACATGACATTGGGTGTTGGTCCTGGTCAGACTAATCGTGTGGCTTCTGTTCGCATCGCTATTGATCAAGCTAAAGACCGTCTTGACGGTGCCGTCCTTGCTTCCGATGCCTTCTTCCCATTTGCGGATAACGTGGAAGAAATCGCCAAAGCAGGTATCAAGGCTATCATCCAGCCAGGTGGATCCGTCCGTGACCAAGAATCCATCGAAGCTGCGGATAAATATGGCTTGACCATGGTCTTCACAGGCGTGAGACATTTTAGACATTAAGAAGAGTAACATCTAATCGAAAAGTATCAATTTTTAAAAGTTAGAATTATCGTATCTGACTTTTAAAACGGAATTCCAGATTAGATGTTTTTTAATACCTCTCAAGAATTTTAAGAAATTAGTATGAGATTTGAAGTAATATATAACTAACACAATTATAAAAAGTGAAAATTTCACAAAAAAGAAAGGATTTTTTGTTATTGTTTTACATGTTTTAAAAATGATGATATAATTAGGTGAAAATTTCACATTTAGTTGGAGGCGTGATATGCTGATTAATTTCCGATTTGAAAACTTTTTATCATATAAAAATTTGACCGATTTTTCAATGATTGCAAGTAAGGTTAGAAGTCACAGAAAGTATAAGAAACAAATTAGTGAAAATCTATCGTTATTAAATTTTTCTGCAATTTATGGTGCTAATGCGTCAGGGAAATCAAATTTTATAAATGCATTAACATTTGCAAGAACATTTATTTTGTCGTCAAAAAATGAATTAAGAAAAAATTTGTTGAAGGACAGTTATTTCAAAGCTCAAGATAGTTTTAAATTGAAAGATACAAAATTTGAATTTGATTTCATATCAGATAATAAAATTTACACATATGGTTTTTCAGTTAACTTATTCAATTTAAGTTTAAAAGAGGAGTGGTTGTACAGAAATGAAGGGGGAGATGATTTAGCGCTATTCAATATAGATTATTCTAAACCATTTGATAAAAATCATTTTTCAATAGAAAACTGGGGATTATTAGAAAAAGATATTCCTAGATTTGATATATATATATCTGATGCACAAAAATCTAATTCACTATTTTTGAAATATATAAATAATCCTGAACGGAAGATTGATTATTCTATAGATGTATACAAAGCTTACGAGTGGTTTTTACAAACATTGGAAATTATTGAACCAGAAGGAGAAGTAAGTAGAAGTGCAGAAGTTTTTTTAAAGCAGGAAGACACAGACAAATTGGCAAGATTTTTACATTCTTTTTCTACAGGTATCAATGCTATTGAGCGTGAGGAAATAACTAAAGCAGATATTGACGAAATCCCAGATGACAGGGTATTAGAGTCAATTATTAGTAGAGTAATTGAAGTTAATAAAAATAAAGATTCGAAAAAAATTATTAATCTTGTTCAAACCGAAGAAAATATATACTTTTTCTCGGTAAATGACGATTATGAAATAGTTATCGAGAGATTATATTTTATACACGATGGGACGAATGCCAAATTTGCTTTTCGTGAGGAATCTGATGGAACAAGACGTTTAATTAAGATTTACGGGGTCTTAAATACTGTAGAAAATAAGGTATTTATTATTGATGAAATTGATAGAAGTTTCCATCCTAATTTGACTTATGAATTTATAAGAAAATCTCTTGAAAATAATTTGATTCAATTGATAGTGACAACTCATGAAGATAGATTACTTGATTTATCATTATTACGTCGTGATCAGATTTGGTTTGTTGATAAAGAAGAAAATGCTTCACACATGTACTCTTTAGAAGAATACAAGGTAAGATTTGACAAGGATATTATGAAGGAGTACCTTGTTGGAAAGTATGGAAGTGTACCTAAATTTGATTGCCTGATAATGGGGGAATAGTATGTTAAGAGATAAACTTACTAGGCCTAGTAGCAGAAGAGAGCTTACAGTACCAGAATTTTTAATCGGGAAAGGAGGATTTTGTAAAGTTTATAAACTTTCCGGAGATTGTAATATAGTTGAAAAACGTTTATATAAGAAAGATGAGAATTCTAAAAGGAGATTTATTGCAGAAATTGATAATATCAATAAAGTAGAACATGAAAATATAATCAAAATAATAGATCATGATAAAGAATTGTATAGATATACAATGCGTCATTATGAATATAATTATAAAACCTACCTACTAAAAGAAAAAGATAAAGGTTTATTTCCTCTAAAAGTTTTTCAACAAATTTGTAATGCTTTAACATTCTTACACGATAACAACATAATTCATAGAGATTTAAAACCTGAAAATATTTTGATAGATGAATTGGAGGAGATAGTAGTCATTTCTGATTTTGGATTGAGCAAGGATTTATCTAATGATTTTCATCTCACAAAATATGGTATGGGAGATGATAGATTCTCTGCTAAAGAGTTGATTAAGGGAGAAGTCACAGATGATATACGATTGGATATATATAGTTTAGGCGAGTTAGTAAACTATACTGTTGAAATATTAGGGTTGGAGATAGATAGAGAATTATCTAGAATTATTAAAAAGGCAACTCATGATAATATTGAAAATAGATATAAAAGAGTTGATGATTTTTTACAAGCTATTTTACAAAGTGAAATGCTTGGGAGAAATCAAGTAAGTAAAAATATGTTTATTGCAATTGATTATATCAATCGTATAGAGGAAGTGGATCAAGAACTTTTTTGGCAAACAATAATTATACAGCTTCATGAAGCAGAAGATGCAGAATTTGAAAGGGCTATCAGAAAAATTTTATCTTCAAGGATTGTTACTGACTATTTTAATAGGGAAGATTCACAGACATTTTTTGAATATATTTGTGGTTACTGTGAGATGCTACGAGGTAGAAACGATATATATATAAATGAAAAAAATAAAGAAGATCAAAATATTTTGGTCAGTGAATTATTTTTGTTGGCCACAGAGCATAAGTTATGTGAAGAATTAGTAGCTGAAGTTTGGTCAACGCTAATATATATGTCCTACCAAGCTAAATTGCAAGGTTCATATTATATTTTGCATACTATTAAAGGCAGTTTCAATAAATTGGATTGTCATATTAAAAAGTTAGTTAGAGACAAATTAAAAAATGATGTAGTATGTTTTTATGATAAAAATTTTTTATATTAGCAAATATTTATTACGTAATATATGTATAGTATTTTTGAATATATGAAATTATGATATGGCTCCGTCCGTGACCAAGAATCTATCGAAGCTGCGGATAAATACGGCTTGACCATGGTCTTCACAGGCGTGAGACATTTTAGACATTAAGAACACTAAAGGGAAGAAAACAGTTTCTTTCCTTTTTTGCTTAAAAATGCTTAATGAAACAAGATTAAAACGAACGTTTGTGTTATAATATTAGTAAATAATTCGCAAAAGAGGTTGGGAAATGAAACTGCTTGTTGTCGGTTCGGGTGGTCGTGAACATGCGATTGCTAAGAAGTTGCTTGAGTCAAAAGACGTTGAAAAAGTATTTGTAGCTCCTGGGAATGATGGGATGACTTTGGATGACTTGGAATTGGTAAATATCTCTATTTCCGAACATTCTAAATTGATTGAGTTTGCAAAAACCAACGATATTGCTTGGACCTTTATCGGTCCAGATGACGCCCTTGCGGCTGGTATCGTGGATGATTTCCATGCAGCTGGTCTCAAAGCCTTTGGTCCGACAAGATTGGCAGCTGAGCTGGAGTGGTCCAAGGATTTTGCCAAGGAAATCATGGTCAAATACGGCGTTCCGACAGCAGCCTATGGCACATTCTCAGATTTCGAGGAAGCTAAGGCCTATATCGAAAAGCAGGGTGCGCCTATCGTAGTCAAGGCGGATGGCTTGGCGCTTGGGAAGGGTGTCGTCGTTGCTGAGACAGTCGAGCAAGCGGTCGAAGCCGCTCATGAGATGCTTTTGGACAATAAATTTGGTGACTCAGGTGCGCGTGTAGTTATTGAGGAATTCCTTGATGGGGAGGAGTTCTCCCTCTTTGCCTTTGTCAATGGGGACAAGTTCTACATTATGCCAACAGCTCAGGACCACAAACGTGCCTACGATGGCGACAAAGGGCCTAACACGGGTGGTATGGGTGCCTATGCGCCAGTTCCACACTTACCACAGAGTGTGGTTGAAACAGCGGTTGACACGATTGTCAAGCCAGTCCTAGAGGGGATGATTAAGGAAGGTCGTCCTTATCTGGGTGTTCTTTATGCGGGGCTTATCTTGACAGCGGATGGACCTAAGGTCATCGAGTTTAATGCTCGCTTCGGAGATCCAGAAACTCAGATTATCTTGCCTCGTCTGACCTCTGATTTTGCACAAAATATTACTGATATTTTGGAAGGTAAAGAACCAGCCATCACTTGGACGGACAAGGGTGTGACTTTGGGTGTGGTTGTCGCATCCAACGGTTACCCGCTAGAATATGAAAAGGGTGTTGAATTGCCAACCAAGACAGAAGGCGACATCATCACCTACTATGCAGGTGCTAAGTTTGCGGAAAATAGCAGAACACTGCTCTCAAACGGTGGACGTGTCTATATGCTCGTCACCACAGCAGACACCGTCAAAGAAGCTCAAGACACCATCTACCAAGAACTCGCCCAACAAAAAACAGAAGGGCTTTTCTACCGAACAGATATCGGAAGCAAGGCGATAAAATAAACCAGAAAAGAGATTTTTCATGAATTTTTCGACAGAAAATATAGCAATTATCACTAGTTTTTTAACTGCTCTAATTGCTATTTGTCAAGCAATGTTTTCAATGAAATCATTCTACAAAGATAGGTCAGATAAAATTATAATATTT
The DNA here is from genome assembly GCF_049738015.1 of Streptococcus sp. CL5.50. Lineage (NCBI taxonomy): Bacteria > Bacillati > Bacillota > Bacilli > Lactobacillales > Streptococcaceae > Streptococcus > Streptococcus sp. CL5.50. The sequence goes on along the minus strand of NZ_JBKOTR010000004.1, from coordinate 110,342 downwards.
AGGTATGAGAAACTTTATGATTTTTATCAATCCTATCTTGAAGAATTTTCTAAATTAGACATAAATAATCCACCCGAAACTGTTATGTATTCAAGAAAGCAATATGATACTATAAAATTTTTACTTGATGAAGAATTTAGAATAGATGAACCATATAACGAGTTAACTGAATTTATAATTGAGTATATTAAAAATAGAGACTCTATAATTGAAGATCCTGTTGAGTACGAAGAGTTCAGACAAGTATTCAATGAAAAGAGTATCAAATTTGATGTTTTGTTTAAAGAAAGTTTACAAAAACAACTTTCGAAATTATATAACACATTGAATTAGTTGGAGGAAGAATCATGACTAAACCAGTAATTTCCATCATCATGGGCTCAAAATCCGACTGGGCAACCATGCAAAAAACAGCAGAAGTCCTAGACCGCTTCGGTGTAGCTTACGAAAAGAAAGTTGTCTCTGCCCACCGCACACCAGACCTTATGTTCAAGCATGCCGAAGAGGCTCGTAGCCGTGGTATCAAGGTCATCATCGCAGGTGCTGGAGGCGCAGCCCACTTGCCAGGAATGGTAGCTGCCAAAACAACCCTTCCAGTCATCGGCGTGCCAGTCAAATCTCGTGCCCTTAGTGGCGTGGATTCACTCTATTCCATCGTTCAGATGCCAGGTGGAGTACCAGTCGCAACTATGGCTATTGGTGAAGCAGGTGCGACAAATGCGGCTCTCTTTGCCCTCCGTCTCCTCTCTGTAGAAGATAAGTCCATTGCGGATGCACTTGCCAACTTTGCTGAAGAACAAGGAAAAATCGCAGAGGAGTCTACAAATGAGCTCATCTAAAACAATCGGAATTATCGGTGGTGGCCAGCTGGGTCAAATGATGGCTATTTCTGCTATCTACATGGGCCACAAGGTTATCGCGCTCGATCCTGCGGCGGATTGCCCGGCCTCTCGTGTGGCGGAAATCATTGTGGCCCCTTACGACGACGTAGACGCCCTTCGTCAGTTGGCGGAACTTTGCGATATTCTGACTTATGAGTTTGAAAATGTCGATGCTGACGGTTTGGATGCTGTCATCAAGGAGGGACAACTTCCTCAAGGGACGGACCTACTCCGCATTTCCCAAAATCGTATTTTTGAAAAGGACTTTTTGTCAAACAAGGCTCAAGTAACTGTTGCTCCTTACAAAGTCGTAAATTCTAGCAATGACTTGGCTAATATCGACCTGTCTAAAAACTATGTCCTCAAGACGGCAACTGGTGGCTACGATGGGCATGGACAAAAGGTTATTCGTTCAGAAGAAGATTTAGAAGAAGCTTATACACTAGCTGATTCAGCTGACTGTGTCTTGGAAGAATTTGTCAATTTTGACCTTGAAATTTCTATCATCGTATCAGGAAATGGCAAGGACGTGACGGTTTTCCCAGTTCAGGAAAATATCCACCGCAACAACATCTTGTCTAAGACTATCGTGCCTGCTCGCATTTCAGCAAGTTTAGCTGACAAGGCTAAAGCAATGGCAGTGCGAATCGCAGAACAGCTCAAGTTGTCTGGAACCCTCTGTGTGGAAATGTTTGCGACGGCTGATGACATCATTGTCAATGAGATTGCCCCGCGTCCACACAATTCAGGACACTACTCAATCGAAGCCTGTGACTTCTCTCAGTTTAATGCCCATATTCTAGGTGTTCTCGGAGCACCATTGCCAGCCATCAAACTACATGCCCCAGCCGTCATGCTCAATGTTCTCGGCCAGCATGTCGAGGCTGCTGAGCAATATGTGACAGAAAATCCAAGCGCCCACCTCCACATGTATGGTAAAATAGAAGCGAAGCACAACCGCAAGATGGGACATGTGACTTTGTTTAGTGATGTGCCAGATGAGGTTGAGGAGTTAGGGAAAGGGATTGATTGGTAGATAATCTCATTCTTGAATACTGATAATACAAGGTACAAAATTATATGTTGAAAAATAATAAACGGTACTTTTTACTTTTCATAGTTTTAATTTCAATCCCCATAGTTTTTGATTTATCTAATCAGAACTTAGGTTTAACTAGAGACTATGATTGGTTATCTTTTTATGGTAGTTTAGTTGGTAGTTTTGTTACCATTATAGGGATTAAGTTGACTTTAGATTTTGAATCGGAAAAATCTCGAAGGGATAATAAAATAAGTTACAGGCCTATATTAAGATTTTCAAGTAAAAATCTAGAAAATAAAGGTGATTTTTCTAAAAATCAAATTATACTTAGAGATGAGACGAATTTTAAAAGATTTCAAGAAAATAATATTTCATTATTTGAGAAATTTAAAGACTACAATGATGGTAGCCCAAAAGTGGGAATAGATAAATTGTCTAATGAGCTAGACAATTTATCTACACAGACTTCAAAATATGTTTATTTACAATCTAGATTTTTACTCTGTATTTCAAATGTTAGTTCTAATAATGCAATACTAAGTAATATTAAAGTTGGCAATCTCTTTACGGAGGGTATTTTAAATGCTGAACAATTCTATAAAGCCTGTCTTGTGCAAAAAGAAAGTTGTTTGGAATTGGATATATTACTAGATTTTGTATTGAGTAAAGAGGAGGTGGATTATGTAAATAAAGGCATACCAAAGTTAGTAACGATAAGTATTGAATTCTTTGATTTGCTGAAAAATAAATACTTTTATACTTTTAGTTTACAAATTGAGAAGGTATACCAAGAAGATGTTTTTCACCATTACGCTAATATAAAGATTGATGAAAACTCGGTTCCTGTAGAACCTTTTGAATTATAGTTAGGAGAAACAACATGATCAACCGTTACTCTCGCCCTGAGATGGCGAATATTTGGAGTGAAGAAAATAAATACCGTGCTTGGCTTGAGGTGGAAATCTTGGCTGACGAGGCATGGGCTGAGTTGGGAGAAATCCCTAAGGAAGATGTGGCTTTGATTCGCGAAAAAGCAGACTTTGACATCGACCGTATTCTGGAGATTGAGCAGGAGACTCGTCACGATGTGGTAGCCTTCACACGTGCGGTTTCTGAGACTCTTGGTGAAGAGCGCAAGTGGGTTCACTATGGTTTGACTTCTACCGACGTGGTGGATACGGCCTACGGTTACCTTTATAAGCAGGCCAACGACATTATCCGTCGTGACCTTGAAAATTTCACCAACATCATCGCTGATAAGGCTAAGGAGCACAAGTTCACCATCATGATGGGTCGTACCCACGGGGTACACGCTGAGCCGACAACTTTTGGTCTTAAATTGGCAACTTGGTACAGCGAAATGAAGCGCAACATCGAGCGTTTCGAGCATGCGGCTGCCGGAGTGGAAGCTGGCAAGATTTCTGGTGCGGTTGGTAACTTTGCCAACATCCCACCATTCGTAGAGCAATATGTCTGCGACAAATTGGGTATTCGTGCTCAAGAAATCTCTACACAGGTGCTTCCTCGTGACCTTCACGCTGAGTACTTTGCGGTTCTTGCCAGCATCGCGACTTCTATCGAGCGTATGGCAACGGAGATCCGTGGTCTTCAAAAGTCTGAGCAACGTGAAGTGGAAGAGTTCTTTGCTAAAGGGCAAAAAGGGTCTTCAGCAATGCCTCACAAACGCAACCCTATCGGTTCTGAGAACATGACGGGTCTTGCGCGTGTTATTCGTGGTCACATGATTACGGCCTATGAGAATGTTGCTCTCTGGCACGAACGTGATATCTCTCACTCATCAGCTGAGCGCATCATCACACCAGATACGACCATTTTGATTGACTACATGCTCAACCGTTTTGGAAATATCGTCAAAAACTTGACAGTCTTCCCAGAAAACATGATCCGCAACATGAACTCGACATTTGGTTTGATTTTCAGCCAACGCGCTATGTTGACCTTGATTGAAAAAGGCATGACCCGTGAGCAAGCCTATGACTTGGTGCAACCAAAAACAGCTTACTCTTGGGACAATCAAGTGGACTTCAAACCACTTCTTGAAGCAGATTCAGAAGTAACATCACGCCTCACACAAGAAGAAATCGACGAAATTTTCAACCCTCTTTATTACACTAAACGAGTGGATGATATCTTTGAACGTCTTGGTTTAGGATAATTAGAATAAAAATCGAATTTCTATTACTCTATTTATAGGAGTAGAAGAACTTCGATTTTTATTTTGTCTTCAAGTACTTTTGATAAAAATTACCTATATTTTAGTAAAATTTAAACAAATTTAGTCTATCTTAATTGACATATAGAAAATACATTTTTAATGTCATATAATAAGCATAGAAAAAGCCCAAGCGATTAGGCTTAGACTTTCTTCTTAGTGATCACGGTCACATGAAATGAATTTGATTTTGTAGTAATCTGCTCGTTTATATGTTTCGCTGTATGCGAGAACTTGACCAGTAGACTCTAGTTTAGTAGTCTTGGTTTGTAAAACGGTTGGGAATTGTTCATCGACTCCGAGGACCGAAGCCACATGTTCTGGAGTTGGAAATGCTATTTCATTGATTTCTTCAAAATGTTCATCATTCATGTGAATGTGGTAATCCAATTTGAAACGGTTATAGATAGAGCTATAATATTCAAGATTTGGATAATTTGCGTTGACGTATTGTTCTGGGATGTAAGATGTATGGTAGATGTACACAACACCACCTGTTTCGCGTACGCGTTCAATCTTGTAGTAGAACTGATCTCCGCGTAGTCCAAGTTTTTCTAAGTAGCCTAGTTTGTTTCCACGCTCAATAGAAAGGACGGTAACTTTATCATCTTTAGTTTCAAAAACTTCTACATCTGAAAACTCTACGAGTTTGTGTTTACGTGCGCGTGAAACGAATGTACCCTTTCCTTGTTGACGGACAATATAGCCATCCTTGGCAAGGTCGTTTAAGGCGCGGACAACTGTGATAGAACTCACATCATACATTGCAATCAATTCAGCTTCAGTGTAGAATTTATCTCCACTGGCAAATTGACCAGAAATGATTTTGTTCTTTAACTCATCTTTAATATATTGATACTTTGGAATTGCCATATTTTCACCTCGATTTTCCTTCTCAGTTAAAGATTTTACCATAAAACTGGAAAGAATAGTAGCCTTTTGAATAAAAAAATTAGAATAATAGGCTATAAGGTTAATTTACATAGAAATTAATAGAATTTCTTACATATTTATACATGTCAATTAAGATGAAATTATTTCTTGAGATAGTAAGGTTTTATAAGTTTTTTTGTAAAAATTAGTAAAAATGAAAAAAATCGTGAAAACCTATTGACAAATGTAAGATATTGAGTTATATTTACTATATCAACAAATGAAAGCGTAAACTTTATTGTCAGAAGGTAAGAATATGACACGATTTGAGATACGGGATGATTTTTATCTCGATGGAAAATCATTTAAGATTTTATCTGGCGCCATTCATTATTTTAGGGTTCCTCCAGAAGATTGGTATCATTCGCTCTATAACTTGAAGGCTCTTGGTTTTAATACAGTAGAGACTTATGTGGCCTGGAATTTACACGAGCCTCGTGAGGGTGAGTTTCACTTTGAAGGAGCTCTGGATTTGGAGCGATTTCTTCAGACAGCACAAGATTTGGGTCTCTACGCTATCGTTCGTCCCTCTCCCTTCATCTGTGCGGAGTGGGAATTCGGTGGCTTACCAGCTTGGCTTTTAACCAAAGATATGAGGCTTCGTTCCTCAGATCCTGCTTATATTGAAGCTGTCGGTCGCTACTATGACCAGCTCTTGTCACGGTTGGTGCCACATTTGTTGGACAATGGTGGCAATATCCTTATGATGCAGGTTGAAAATGAGTATGGTTCTTATGGCGAAGATAAGGCTTACCTAAGAGCAATTCGACAGTTGATGGAAGAGCGTGGCGTAACCTGTCCTCTCTTTACATCAGATGGTCCATGGAGAGCTACTCTGAAAGCTGGAACCTTAATCGAAGATGACCTCTTTGTAACAGGAAACTTTGGTTCTAAAGCTCCGTACAACTTTTCACAGATGCAGGAATTCTTTGATGAACATGGCAAGAAATGGCCGCTCATGTGTATGGAGTTCTGGGATGGCTGGTTCAATCGTTGGAAAGAACCGATTATCACACGGGATCCCAAAGAATTGGCAGATGCAGTTCGAGAGGTTTTGGAACAAGGTTCCATCAATCTTTACATGTTCCATGGTGGTACAAACTTTGGCTTCATGAATGGTTGCTCGGCTCGAGGAACCTTGGATTTGCCACAAGTTACATCTTATGATTACGATGCCCTTCTGGATGAAGAAGGAAATCCAACTGCTAAATACTTAGCAGTCAAGAAGATGATGGCAACCCACTTCCCAGATTATCCACAGTTGGAACCACTCTATAAGGAAAGCATGGAGATAGGGTCCATTCCATTGGTCGAAAAAGTTTCCTTGTTTGAAACTCTGGATAGTCTCTCTAGTCCTACTGAAAGCCTCTATCCAAAAGCGATGGAAGAACTTGGTCAAAGTTATGGCTACCTTCTCTACCGCAATGAGGCAAGTTGGGATGCAGAAGAAGAACGTCTCCGTATCATCGATGGACGTGACCGAGCTCAGCTCTTTGTAGATGGTCAATGGATTGCTACTCAATACCAGACAGAGATAGGTGAAGATATCTACTGTCAGGGCAATCGAGAAGGCTTTTCAGAAATTGACATCTTGATCGAAAATATGGGGCGTGTCAACTACGGTCATAAGTTCTTGGCAGATACGCAACGTAAAGGAATTCGTACAGGTGTCTGCAAGGATCTACATTTCTTACTGAATTGGAAACAATATCCACTGCCACTGGATAATCCTGAGAAAATTGATTTTTCAAAAGGATGGACAGAAGGACAGCCAGCCTTTTACGCTTTCGACTTTACGGTCGAAGAGCCGAAGGATACCTACTTAGACTTGTCTGAGTTTGGTAAGGGAGTTGCCTTTGTCAACGGGCGTCACTTAGGACGTTTCTGGAACGTCGGCCCGACCCTCTCACTTTATATCCCTCATAGCTATCTCAAGGAAGGTGCTAACCGCATCATCATCTTTGAAACTGAGGGCGAATATAAAGAAGAGATTCATTTAACTCGTAAACCTACACTAAAACACATAAAGGGGGAAAACTTATGACAATTGTAGGATGCCGTATCGATGGACGTTTGATCCACGGTCAAGTAGCCAATCTTTGGGCTGGAAAACTAAATGTTTCACGCATTATGGTTGTAGACGACGAAGTTGTTAACAACGATATTGAAAAGAGTGGTTTGAAACTTGCGACACCACCAGGTGTGAAACTCAGTATCTTGCCAGTTGAGAAAGCAGCAGCAAATATCCTTGCTGGTAAATACGATAGCCAACGTCTCTTTATCGTTGCACGTAAACCAGACCGTTTCCTTGGTTTGGTCGAAGCAGGTGTTCCGCTTGAAACACTCAACGTCGGCAATATGTCTCAAACACCAGAAACTCGCTCTATCACACGTTCTATCAACGTGGTAGACAAGGATGTGGAAGATTTCCACAAACTAGCAGAAAAAGGTGTGAAACTCACTGCTCAAATGGTTCCAAATGATCCAGTTTCAGACTTTTTGAGCTTATTAAAATAGGAAAAAATTTTTAGGAGGTCATTGTTATGATACAATGGTGGCAAATTTTACTTCTCACTTTGTACTCAGCTTATCAAATCTGTGATGAGTTGACAATCGTTTCATCTGCAGGTTCCCCTGTATTCGCTGGTTTCATTACTGGTTTGATCATGGGAGATGTGACAACTGGTTTGTTTATCGGTGGTAGCTTGCAGTTGTTCGTTCTCGGGGTTGGTACCTTTGGTGGTGCTTCTCGTATCGACGCAACTTCTGGTGCGGTTCTTGCAACAGCATTCTCTATCTCTCAAGGTATTGATACAGATCTTGCGATTACAACAATCGCTGTACCAGTAGCAGCACTTTTGACATACTTCGACGTTCTTGGACGTATGACAACTACTTTCTTTGCACACCGTATTGATGCTGCGATCGAACGCTTTGACTACAAAGGTATCGAACGCAACTACCTACTTGGTGCGATTCCATGGGCTCTTTCTCGTGCCCTTCCAGTATTCTTCGCCCTTGCTTTCGGTGGAGAATTCGTACAAGGTGTTGTAAACCTTGTTAAAGAATACCAATGGGTTGCAGACGGTTTGACTCTTGCAGGTCGTATGCTTCCAGGTCTTGGATTCGCTATCTTGCTTCGTTACCTTCCAGTTAAACGTAACCTTCACTACCTTGCTATGGGATTCGGTTTGACAGCTATGTTGACTGTTCTTTACTCAAACGTAACAAGTCTTGGTGGAGCAGTTGCTGGAATCATTGGCACTCTTCCTGCTGAAGTTGCTGAAAAAATTGGCTTTGTTAACAACTTCAAAGGATTGTCTATGATCGGTATCTCTATCGTGGGTATCTTCCTTGCAGTTGTTCACTTCAAGAACAGCCAAAAAGTTGCTGTAGCAGCACCTTCTACACCATCAGAAAGTGGGGAAATCGAAGATGACGAATTCTAATTACAAACTAACAAAAGAAGATTTTAATCAAATCAACAAACGTAGCTTGTTTACTTTCCAATTAGGTTGGAACTACGAACGTATGCAAGCTTCTGGTTACCTTTACATGATCTTGCCACAATTACGTAAAATGTATGGGGATGGAACTCCTGAATTGAAAGAAATGATGAAAGTTCATACTCAATTCTTCAATACTTCACCATTCTTCCACACTATTATCGCTGGTTTTGACCTTGCCATGGAAGAAAAAGATGGTGTGGGTTCAAAAGATGCCGTTAACGGTATCAAGACAGGTTTGATGGGACCATTTGCTCCTCTTGGAGATACAATCTTTGGTTCACTTGTACCTGCTATCATGGGATCTATCGCAGCAACTATGGCTATCGCTGGCCAACCATGGGGTATCTTCCTTTGGATCGCAGTTGCAGTTGCTTATGACATCTTCCGTTGGAAACAATTGGAATTTGCCTACAAAGAAGGGGTTAACCTTATCAACAACATGCAAAGTACTTTGACAGCTTTGATTGACGCTGCATCTGTACTTGGTGTCTTCATGATGGGTGCTCTTGTAGCAACAATGATCAACTTTGAGATTTCTTACAAATTGCCAATCGGTGAAAAGATGATTGACTTCCAAGACATCTTGAACTCAATCTTCCCACGTTTGCTTCCAGCAATCTTTACTGCCTTTATCTTCTGGTTGCTTGGTAAGAAAGGTATGAACTCTACTAAAGCGATCGGTATCATTATCGTTCTTGCAGTAGGTCTTTCATTCATCGGTAAATTCTTGCTTGGAATGGGCGCATAATTTATGAGTAAATCATTAATTTTGGTGAGTCATGGTCGTTTCTGTGAAGAACTTAAAGGTAGCACAGAAATGATCATGGGTCCACAGGACAACATTCATGCAGTGGCCCTTCTTCCAGAAGATGGTCCAGAAGAATTTACTGCAAAATTTGAAGCTGCTATCGAAGGATTGGATGATTTCCTAGTCTTTGCGGACCTTCTCGGTGGTACACCATGTAACGTGGTAAGCCGTTTGATCATGGAAGGTCGCGACATTGAACTCTACGCAGGAATGAATCTTCCAATGGTGATTGAATTTATCAATGCCAGCCTTACAGGCGCAGATGCGGACTACAAGAGCCGAGCTGCAGAAAGCATTGTAAAAGTCAACGATCTGTTAGCGGGCTTCGATGATGACGAAGATGAATAATACTCTTCGAAAATCAAATTCAAACCACGTCAGCGTCGCCTTGCCGTAGGTATATGTTACTGACTTCGTCAGTTCTATCTACAACCTCAAAGCAGTGCTTTGAGCAGCCTGCGGCTAGCTTCCTAGTTTGCTCTTTGATTTTCATTGAGTATACGATGTGATAACGTGAAAATCGTTAGAACATCTTATATAGAATATACATGGGAATGGGAGTCACTCCCATTCCCATATTTTCAATAGGAATGAAACAACAATAGATTAGAGGAACTCTATGCTAAATTACACAAAAGAAGAATTACTTGAACTGGGTGCAGAAATCACGACTCGTGAAATCTACCAACAGCCTGATGTATGGAAAGAAGCTTTTGAAGCCTATCAAGCGAAATGTGAAGAAATTGCAGCCTTTCTGCAAGATATCGCTGATAGACATGACTATATTAAGGTTATCTTGACAGGTGCTGGGACTTCTGCTTATGTGGGAGATACCTTGGTGCCTTACTTTAAGGAAGTCTATGACGAGCGCAAATGGAATTTCAATTCTATTGCGACAACAGATATTGTTGCCAATCCAGAAACCTATCTGAAAAAAGATGTGGCAACTGTCCTTGTATCCTTTGCTCGTAGCGGTAATTCACCTGAAAGTGTGGCAACCGTTGATTTGGCTAAAGCCTTGGTTGATGACCTCTATCAAGTGACCATTACATGTGCTGCAGAAGGGAAATTGGCTCTTCAAGCTCATGGCGATGACCGCAATCTTTTGCTCTTGCAACCGGCTGCTTCCAATGACGCTGGATTTGCCATGACTTCTAGCTTTACGTCTATGATGTTGACAGCTCTCTTGGTCTTTGATCCTACAGAATTTGCTGTGAAAGCTCAACGTTTTGAAGTTGTGACTAGCCTTGCGCGTAAAGTTCTAGACAATGCAGCAGATGTTAAAGAACTGGTTGACCTCGACTTTAACCGTGTTATCTACCTGGGCGCTGGTCCTTTCTTTGGACTTGCTCATGAAGCTCAGCTCAAGATTTTGGAATTAACAGCTGGTCAGGTGGCGACTATGTATGAAAGTCCAGTCGGCTTCCGTCACGGTCCAAAATCTCTTATCAATGAAGATACAGTTGTTTTGATCTTTGGCACAACGTCAGACTACACTCGCAAGTACGACTTGGACTTGGTTCGTGAAGTTGCTGGTGATCACATTGCTCGTCGTGTTGTGCTCTTGAGTGATCAAGCCTTTGGTCTTGAAAATGTCAAAGAAGTAGCCCTTGGTTGTGGCGGTGTCTTGAACGATATTTACTATGTCTTCCCTTACATCGTTTATGCCCAACTCTTTGCCCTTTTGACTTCGCTCAAAGTGGAAAACAAACCAGATACACCGTCTCCTACAGGTACAGTAAACCGTGTGGTACAAGGTGTTATCATTCATGACTATCAGAAATAAGGAAGTATCTATGAGTAAATTACAATTAAGTCCTAATAAAGTAGCTTGCTTGCAAAAACTCTCTGACGAGAACGGCATTATCTCAGCTCTTGCCTTTGACCAACGTGGTGCTTTGAAACGCCTCATGGCTCAATACCAAACGGAAGAGCCAACAGTCGCTCAAATGGAAGAACTTAAAGTATTGGTTGCAGATGAATTGACCAAATACGCATCATCAATGCTCCTTGACCCTGAGTACGGACTTCCAGCTACAAAAGCGCTTGATGCCAATGCTGGTCTTCTCCTTGCTTATGAGAAAACAGGATACGATACAACAAGCACCAAACGCTTGCCAGACTGCTTGGACGTTTGGTCTGCAAAACGTATCAAGGAACAAGGTGCAGATGCTGTTAAGTTCTTGCTTTACTATGACGTAGACAGCGCTGACGAACTCAACCAAGAAAAACAAGCCTACATCGAACGCATCGGTTCTGAGTGTGTGGCGGAAGACATTCCATTCTTCCTTGAAATCTTGGCTTACGATGAAAAAATCGCTGACGCAGGTTCAGCAGAATACGCAAAAGTGAAGCCACACAAGGTTATCGGTGCTATGAAAGTCTTCTCAGACCCACGCTTCAACATCGATGTTTTGAAAGTGGAAGTTCCAGTCAATGTGAAATACGTTGAAGGCTTTGGTGATGGAGAAGTCGTTCATACACGCGAAGAAGCAGCAGCCTTCTTCAAAGCTCAAGACGAAGCAACAAATCTTCCTTACATCTACTTGAGTGCGGGTGTATCAGCTAAACTCTTCCAAGAAACGCTTGTCTTTGCCCACGAATCAGGCGCAAACTTCAACGGTGTTCTTTGCGGCCGTGCAACCTGGGCTGGATCAGTTGAAGCCTACATCAAAGACGGTGAAGCAGCAGCTCGTGAGTGGTTGCGTACAACTGGATTTGAGAACATTGACGAACTCAACAAGGTTCTTCAAACAACAGCGACTTCATGGACTGAACGTGTGGAAGCATAAAACAAGTATAGAAGAACCCCTTTTGTTAAGAAGATACTTAAGGTTTTCTGACAAAGGATTCTGAAAATAGAAACTACAACCATAGATGGTGACTACACTTTCTATGGTTTGTTTACTTAAGAGAAATGGATCAAAGGAGAGAAGAATGAAAGCATACACAGAGCGTGTATTTGGAAATCATGAGGGCAAGGATGTCTTGGCTTATCGCTTTGAGACTGATGGTGGTTACCAGCTTGAAGTTATGACTTATGGTGCGACCATCTTGCGCTATGTCACGCCTGACAAGGCTGGGAATTTTGCCAATGTGATCTTGGGCTTTGATGATTTTGATAGCTATGTAGGCAATAGTCCCAAGCATGGAGCAAGTGTAGGTCCTGTAGCGGGCCGCATTGCAGGTGCAACATTTGAGCTCAATGACCAGACCTATAATCTTGAAGTCAACAACGCTAGCAACTGTAACCACAGTGGTTCAACTGGTTGGGATTCCAGCTTGTTTGAACTAGTTGAAGTGAGCGACCATGGCTTAATCCTCTACACAGAGCGTACAGATGGGACAGGAGGATTTCCTGGCAATCTTAAAATCTGGATCAGCTACAACTTGGAAGAAACTGGTGCCTACGAAATCGGATACAAGGTAACAACTGATCAGGATACGCTGGTCAATCCAACAAACCACAGCTATTTCAACTTGTCTGGTGATTTCACGCAGACGATTGACCGTCATGTCTTTCAACTAAACACAGAGGGCATTTACCCAATCGCTCCCGACGGTGTTCCTGCCAAAACTCCAGAAGCCGACCGTGATGTGGTCAAACACATCTACAATGGTGCCTTGTTGAAGGATATCTTTGCAGAAGAAGATGAGCAAATCCAGCTGGTATCAGGTTTGGATCATCCATTCGCTCTTCCTGCAGGTCATGACAATGCTGGTTTCCTTTATGACCAAAATTCAGGTCGCTTCCTGCTTTTCAAGACAGAAGCTCCTTGCTTTGTAGTCTACACAGCAAACTTTGTGGATGAGAGTGTCATCATAGGAGGTCAGCCAATGGTACAGCACAATGGGATTGCCCTTGAAGCGCAAGCTTTACCAGATGCCATTCACAGTGACCTCAAAGACCAAGTCATTCTCAAAGCCGGTCAAACCTTTACAAGCAAGACACGTTATGAGCTTGTTGTGAAATAAAAGGATGGGAATTTCTACTTTTCGGATCAATAGCATTTGTCTTATAACATTAGTAGAAATGGGCAAAGAGTAGGAAAATATGATATAATTTAATATTGAAAATACCTGTCCTATCTATAGGATAAAAGGAGAAAAAATGAAGAAAATTGTATTTGCTAGCGCCTTGGCTTTGACTTTAGCTGGAGCAGTTTTGACAAATGATGTTTTTGCCAATGACAGATTGGTGGCAACACAATCTGCAGATGGTAGAAATGAAAATGTCTTGAGCTCAGAAGTGCTAAATCCCTCTAGTGGCAATGTTTTGGTTGGGATTAAGGGAGAATTTTTAACCCCAAATAAACAAACTATTTTGGATGCGATTAATAAGATTCGTAAGGAAGCAGCTGATGAAGGTTTGGTAGATAAGTATGTTCCTATCAAATGGTCTACTGATCTTGAGAAAACTGCTTTTGTACGAGCTACTGAGGTGTCAGTAACTCTGAAACCTGAGCGTCTTTCTACGAAAGAAATCTGGACTGCTTTTCCATCTAGTAATAGTATAAGAGGAGAAGCTTTAGATGTGAACTATGAAGGTTTTCTAAAAGCAATTGAAAATTGGCATGCTGAGAAGGCAAATTATGTAGCGAAAAAGAAGGGTGGAACATCTAAAGAATTTACAGGTTATTATGAGGCTTTGATCAATTCTAAATTTACCTATGTGGGGCTCGCTGCTTTTAAAAATGCAGCTAGTTCTCAGAAAGTAGCAACGATTTCTCTAGCTTTAGGTGATGATGCTTCTTCAGAGGAATTGGCTGGTGGATATGGTCCTGCTATTCAGTATACAGAAGTGACCTCCTCAAACCTTTCAACAGTTAAAAGTAAAGCAGTCGTTGTAGAAAAAGCGCTGAAAGAATTTAGAACTTCTAGTTCAGACCAATCTGGTTGGGTGCAATCTAATGGAAAATGGTATTTCTATGAGTCTGGTGATCTGAAGACAGGCTGGGTGAAAACGGATGGTAAATGGTACTACTTGGATGACCTAGGTGTCATGCAAACTGGATTTGTAAAAGTAGATGGTAGCTGGTATTACTTGAGTAGCTCAGGTGCTATGTTTACAGGCTGGGGTACAGACGGAAATAGATGGTTCTACTTTGATGGCTCAGGAGCTATGAAGACAGGCTGGTACAAGGAAAATGGTACTTGGTATTATCTTGACGAAGCAGGTATCATGAAGACAGGTTGGTTTAAAGTTGGACCGCACTGGTACTATGCCTACGATTCTGGAGCTTTGGCTGTGAGCACAACAACACCAGACGGTTATAAAGTAAATGGAAATGGTGAATGGGTAAACTAGGCAACTAGTGAACAAATAGTCTGTTTCAATAGCTTTTTATAAGGAAGTTGTAAAATTATATAACCTTAAAATGGGGAAGGCTAGTTTGCCTTCTCTATTTTCTTGAAAGTTGTAAACAAAAAATCTTCAATGCCTACCTACGTAGCACAGATGATTTCAGAGAATCGATTTATAAACAATAAGAAAACTCCCCCAAGCTATCCTGTCTAATCCAGTCTATCTTGCAGATGGTCAGTCTTTGTGATAGAATAGCATAAAGTCCTTTTGAGGGGGAACTTGCTAGGAAATCCCCAAGCATTGTAACGGATGAACCACCCTCGCCTTTTTGTGAGGGTGGTTTTTCCTTTATAAGCAGAAAATAAGAGAGAAAGAGTCTACATCATGTCGAGAATTGTCACCATTCATCCAGCCAAGGAAATCCATGAGAGTACCCAAGTTTATCGATCCCTTCAAAGACCCCTCTCCTGTAACCATCTTTTATCCAGAGTATATCTACCGCATAGGAGGAGAAATCCGTTCTGAAGAGGACTTGTTGGTTAAGTTCCTATTCAGATGTGCAAAACAGACAGATCTCTTTATCCGTGACCAACAAATCGTTCCCAAACCCAGCCTCTGGCGTTACATGGAAAACACGGACAAAAATTACTATGAAGTCGTCCATGAAAATGTCATGCGAGACTTACGCCTCGCCAATCTGCGCAAGGCAAACAAATATCTAGTCGCCAGTGAAGTGTTGACTGATACTTTGGCGAAACAAGGGTATGACACCAAGTTTTTACCACCAATGTTTACAGAAAAATTAGGTCAGCTAAGAAAAATTGGACCTGTTTTGGACTATTGCCTAGTGGATCATATGGGAGAAGGAAAGAACGTTGAACTTGTCATTGAAGCCTTTATCGAACTCTACAAACGTGGCTCTAAGGCCCAGATTACCTTTTATGGCGGCTCAGAGGAACGTCTAGCAGAATTACAGAATCAATATGATATTCCGCCAACCATTCATTTCAAAGGATTGGTAGAGGAGGTTCCTTATCATCTCCACCAGTGCTACCTGTCAGCTAGTTATACAGAGTTATTTGCCAATGCCTGTGTTGAAGCCTTGAGTCAAGGTTTGTTAGCCTTATTATCAGATGTGGAGATAGCCCATCGTTTCTATGCTAGCCAGTCCAATGCCATCCGCCTCTTCCAGAATAAGGGACAATTGATCCAAATGATAGAAGAGATGGAAGAGCTTGATTTTTATCTATCGAATGAAAAAAATCTAGCCTTAGCCTCTCGCTATTCTCTGGAAAAAGTAGCTCAAATATATAGAGAACTATTAGATAGGAACTTCTAGGATGTTGTAAGTTGATCAATCTAGCTTTTCTTACTAGTCCAATACAATAGAAAACTAAAGGAAGACTATATGAAAGCAAAATCTAAACCCATAGCCGTCATTTTGATTCGTTCGGGTTCACGCGGCTTAGTGGATAAAAATATCAAACCTCTTGCAGGTAAACCCTTGGTTTTCTATACCATAGAAGTCGCTCTAGCCTCCAAGCTATTTAGTGACATCTGGGTCTCCTCAGACTCACTCGCCTATCTAGAACTCTGTCGTCAAGCTTATCCAGAGATTTGTTATGTCCATAGACCAAAAGAATTGGCCCTATCAACAACCTCTAGCTTAGAGACCTTACGAGACTTTTTACAGCCCTTTGAGGAAGGTCAGGTCTTTGTGAATCTACAGGTGACCTCACCCTTGAGAGAGGTGGAGCACCTCGTCGAGTCCTATCAACTCTACTGTCAGTCTGGGGCCGACCATCTGATTTCCTGTGTTAAGGCAGACAAGAGTCGTAGTCTTTACTTGCAGTTAGCGGAGTCGTCATTTATCCGTCCGCCTCAGGTTTCCAAGCACTATGCTCGGCAGAAAGAGCCTGTCTATTACTATCCCAACGGTAGTATTTGGATTTCTCGCAAGGACCTTTACCTACGAGATGAGACCTTTTACACAGATAAGACAGTAGCCTATGAAATGCCCAAACTCTATTCTTATGATATCGACGATGCCTTGGACTTTGAAGTCGTTGAGACCTTGCTGCAACATCACCACCTAGGAGAATCAAAGAGATGAAACACCTCATCATTGCCACAACGCCCTTGCAGGCCAAGATTGCCCAGCATATCAAGGGACTCTATCCTAATCAGGACTTTGTCAGACTTTATGTCAGTCCTGTCAAAAATGCCCGTCAGGAGCATTATGCAAAGGATTTTGACCATGTTCACTATCCTCAGGATGCAGAGGACTTGGCTCAGATTTGTCAGGAGCTGGCCGGCGACTATGACACCATCTTTTATGCTAGCTTTGACAATAGCTTGATTCTGGACTTGGTTGCTAGTTCAAACTACCAACACCTCATGAGTTTTGATGATGGCTATGCGGATATTTACCCTTTGGGAATGTATG
This sequence comes from Streptococcus sp. CL5.50, assembly GCF_049738015.1. NCBI lineage: Bacteria > Bacillati > Bacillota > Bacilli > Lactobacillales > Streptococcaceae > Streptococcus > Streptococcus sp. CL5.50. The sequence goes on along the minus strand of NZ_JBKOTR010000004.1, from coordinate 93,185 downwards.
CTCTCCCTCTTCAACCCAGTCAGGTGGGGCCTTTGGGTTTGACTAGAGATGACTTGATTGAGCGGACGGAAAAGCACTTTACTCTCTATCGCAGCGACTACCATGTCGTAGCTAGAGAAAAGCTTGTTTATCTGGAGCATTTTTTTGACCTGCCCCAAGCACCCGTTTCAAATGGTAAGACGGTTAAGGTCTTGTTGGGTCAAAAGTTCTCTGAAGAGGATGACCAAATCTCCATCCGCTTTATTAGTACCTATGCCAAGGCCTTAGCCATTGACCTCTATCTGCCTCATCCCAAGGAAACCTTCACTATTCCAAACGTGACTTACTTGGAGACGGAGCTGATCTTTGAAGATGTCCTAGCCCAACTCTTTCAAGAATACGAGTTCGTCCAGGTCTATCATTTTACTTCATCAGTCAGCCTCCACTTACAAGACCTGCCCCATGTGACCATCACAGGTATTTCCCTCCCCTACTATGAGGACCGTCAAAAAGAATTGCGACGCTTAGGTTGTCAGTTTGAAAGGGTTTCACTTGGCTGGTAGCATAAATATATATATTAGGAAATGTAAATCCATGCACTAGCTTGGATTTTTTATTGGGGTATTAAGTAGATGTTGGGTATATTGATAGAATCTAGTAAAAGTATGATTCATATGATATAATTCAGATTAGTAAATCTTTCTGACAAACAAGTACAGATAAATGAGTCGCAAAGGTTACCGTATATGATAGGAGATTGTTATGACTAAAATGGTTACAATACATCCAGGGCTCTGGCAAAGAGAGGTTAGAAAATATGGCTTTGAATCATCCCAATTGTCTAGAAAGAAAATTGCAGATTATTTAGGTTGGGGACATCTATATATTTTAACCCATCCTCAAGTTCGACCCGATTGGAAGGCTGGCTATGAACAAATAGGTTTTGAAAGGGATGAATTAGTGAGTGTAAGCCATTATCAATCAGATATTGGTCATGATGAATTAAGTATTCGCCCTTCTGATATCATTGATAGGTATCCTAATGGAAAAATGACTGTTGTTAATGGATTTGTGGCTAGCATTGAATTAGAAGATGAAACCCTATATTTTACTTCCGGATTATATTTAAAGAAAAATAAAAAAGAAGAACTGGAATGGTTAAATCGAGATGGTTCGACAGCAATGCGGGCACGGTACTATAAGCCAAGAGAAGAACCAAGTCCCATTTATATGATGGAGGACAATTATTTATATTATAAAGATGGAGAATGGTTAACCTATGAAGACTTATTGATTCAGGTATTAATCAGTCTTACAGATAAGAAAGACATCTTAATTCGAGATCAACATAACGTGGTGACTCCCAAATTATGGCGCTTTGTAGAAAATACAAACCGTCTCTATTGGGAATATATCCATGATAATGTATTGCTAAATCCAGCTCATAATCTAAGAAGAAAAACTAGATATTTAGTAGCGTCAGAAGTATTAACATCAATCTTGCAAGATTTAGGGTATCACGCACAATTTATGCCACCGATTTTTGCACCTCAAGTTTCCTCAGTAGTATTACAAAGAAGAAAGCCTAGTTCCTATTGTTATGTAGGGAATATGAGTAAGGTAAAAAGGGTAGAATGGATTATAGAAGCCTTTAGGAAGTTAGAACAAGAAGACCTACCTGTAGAGGTATTCTTATATGGTGGAGATATTGACAAATTGAAGAAAGAGTATCCGACTTTGCCATCTACCATTCATGTTGTTGGATATGTAGATGAGGTACCTTATTGGGAACATGATGGCTATATTTCAACTTCCCAAAAGGAATTATTTGCCAATGCCTGCGTTGAAGCCATGAGTTTTGGATTGATTCCCTTGCTTTCTAATGTTGAAATTGCTCATCAATATTATGCATCTAAGAACTCAGATATTTGCTTATATGATACACCAGAGGATTTAGCGCATCTTATCAAGTGTTTATATGAGACTGATAAAGAAATCGAGCTAGAAAATACAAGTAAGTTTGTGAATCGCTATTCAAAAGAACAAGTTTCTAAGAGATATTTATCACTCATGAACGCCTAAAAATGAAATAGATAATGAGATTTTATTGGATATCTTATTATCTATTTTTTTTAATTTCCTTTATGTATAATTGTTTGATAAAGGAAACTAAGAGTGATATACTAGTATAGTTAGTATAAATTTTTATAATGAGTAGAAAGAAATAAAAGAGAAAAGACCTTATGAAAAAAGATACAATTCAAAAATATTCATTACGTAAATACAAAGGAATTGGTGCAGCGTCTGTCTTATTAGGGATGATGGTTGTTGGAGCTAGTCCGGTATTGGCTGAAGAAACTGCAAATACAGCTAATAAAACTACAGTAACACCTGCAAAAGATAGCGTGGAAATGGAAACGTTGAGTAATGGTACTGGTAGCTATACAATGCCAAAAATGCATGTGTTTGATGGTTTGAATTATCATGCAACGGGGACAGAAGATGGATATGAAAGAAATCATCGCGAGAATGAAGGTAGAGCCAAATATAATTTAGACAGAGTTGAAAAGGAAACTATAAAAAAACAAGGAGAAGATAACTTTAAGGATTCAAAAATTTCTTATGTCACAAAAGAAGGCGAAGTGCTGAAAGAAGAATCTGATGTAGAAATTCCTGTTGGTGATAAACACCTTTCTAGTACTACTATGGATTATAAAATTCGTGGACTTTTTGGCAAACGTTATGAAGGAAATGTAGCAAATTTAACTAATGATGTTTTAAGTAAAATCAAAGAAGCTGATAAAGTTTTAGAAAAGAACGGAGAAAAATATCATAAGATTGATACAGAAGTAGATAAACATGAGGGGACTACTAAGGAAACAACTTTCAATGATATTACAGTACATGCAAATCCTGGAAACTTGCATAATGAAGATGGAAGTATTCGCTATAACAATATTAAAGAAGGTAGTCGAGTTTGGTTAGTTTCTGAAACTGATGAAGGAAAATATGGGAAGTATGTTTTAGCCACAAAACCAACTACAGCCAATGATTCTTGGGCTGTTGAAACATTTAAACAAGGTGAAAATGATGCTAAAGATTTTACAAAAGAAAATATAACAACTGATGGTGGAATTAAGGAAGGAGATACTATATTAGTTGTTGAAAAAAATGAGGTAGCATTAAAAGAATCTGTTTCTACAGCAACGGAACAAGAAGCGTATACGGCGGGTGCATTTTTTAATGAGAAAGCATTAGAGGAAGGCTTAAATAATCTTTTAGATGAGAGATTAAGAGATTTAAAAGACGAAGATGTCACTAACCCTAAAAAAGAAAAGACATGGGAAGAAATCTATAAGATTACATTAATAAATAAAAGTGCAGTTGATAAAAAGAATCGCCCAACTCATTCTGTGCATCAAGAGTTTAATGGTTATATAAGAGAAAACGGGCAATTTGTCGAGTATCACGATGTGACAAAATATATTGCCAAGTTAAAGGAAACATTTGGCGAAAAAGAAATTACAGTAGGATGGAAAAATTCTCGAGATAAAGTGGAACCAAAATTTGTTGGAAATATTGAAGACTTTAAAGAGACTGCTAACTACGAGAGTGAAAAAGCAAATGTCACGAAGTTTAAAGAGACTCATAAAGCAATTCAGTATGTCGACCAAGTTCCAACAAATGCCAATTTTGTAAAAAATGTGTTTGAAGTAAATGTGGATTTTAAACTAGGAGATAAGAGTACAGATTATTATTATCCTAGTGAAGATCATGATTCTAATCAACCAAAGAAAACTTATTTAGCTTATAGATTTGGCTATTTTGGTGCGAAATATTATAGTGAAGATACTAGATACCAATATGGATTAGGCCAATTATATAAAGAATATGAAAAAGATGGAGTTCGATATAGAATTGCCGCACCTACTAAATATGAACAACATGCGTCAATATCTGAGCCTATTTATAGTGAAATTCATTATTACGACTTATACCAACCAACTCGTGCCTATCATATTAGTGATAAGTTAACAAATATCAAAAATATCTACGCCAAGGAAGAAACAGAGACAACTGAAAGTAAAGGTAGTGTCATTGTTAAGTATGAATTAGCGGATGGAACTTCTATTAAAGAAAGTACAGATGTTGTTAAAGATGCAGTGATATCTTCTACAGAAACTAAATATTACTTAAATAAGGATAATCAAAAAGTAGTAGTAGGAACACCAACGACAACAAACAAAGAGGTTTCATATGATGCTACAACGGTAAAACTACAAGAAATCACCAAAGATGGTAAAAAATATAAACTAGTAGGACTGAAAACAGGCTCTCCGGCTGAGACAGGAAAAGTTGTTTCAGGAACTACTGAAATTACCTATGTCTATAAACTAGCAACTGGTGGAAATGTATTTGAGAAATACATGTTGGAAGGGACAACTACTGAAATAGCAGCAGGAAAACTACTAACACAAGATGCTTCTATAGGAGATGAATATACGTCTACTGCTCCTAAAGTGGGAACAATACTTCAAAAAGATGGTAAGTCTTATTTTTACAAAGGACATCGTGCTACTTCAGCGCCTGAAATAGGTACAGTTGATGAAAATGAAAAAACAGTTATTTATGACTTTGTAGAATTCTTTAGTGAAAAAGGTGAACCAGAAGTACAGCCGGAATTACCAGAAGGAGTTGTAAGCGAGAAGGGAGAACCAGCGATTCGTCCTGTAGCTCCATTATTGATTACTCGTCATATTATTATTGAATCGAATGAAGAACTTGTTCCAATTCAAATTGGTAAATTGGCTCCTAAATCTGATATCATTTCGAAAAATGGTAAGAAATATCGATATACAATGACCCATGAAAAAGATGGCATTGTTACCCATTTGTATACTGAGTTAATAGGTGATGATGTAACGAAACCACAGAATCAAGAATACCTTCAGTCAAATTCTGTTAAGATTGATGAACCTACAAAACAAGAAGGTTCTCATCAAGATGAAGCGGTTACCCAAGAAGAGGACAAGTCATCTCATGGGGAACATTCAGAATATGGGAAAGAGTTACCTCAAACAGGACAAGCAGAGCTTCCAAACACTGGTACAGCAGACAATGCTAGCCTTGCAGCGCTTGGACTTTTAGGTGTCTTGAGCGGATTTGGACTTGTTGCTCGCAAGAAAAAAGAAGACTAATTCTAATTAGATTTTCTGACAAGAATAAGGAGTAGGATATCATATCCGCTCCTTTTCTGTTGAGGTTGAGATGAGAGTCATCTTAGAGCTGGTTAAAATTTTTCAATGGTTTGATTAAATTCTCTGTAGATTTTCTCGTTCTAATCCCATATAGACAAGATTACAGAATCATAATCTATAAGTTGTCTGGCTTGACTTTCTTGATGGAAATTATATAATAGTTGTAATGAAAAGAATTACAACGAGAGAAGAGAACCATTTATGACCTATGAATACAAGAGCCACATTTATTTGGCAGAGGCAGTTTTGAATGTAAAGGATTTGGCGAGTCAAACAGCCTTTTATCAGCAAGTTATTGGTTTAGAAATCTTATCTCAAACTGAGACAGAGGTCATTCTGGGACTTGGAGGAAAAGCCTTGGTACACTTGATTCAAGCGCAAGAGAGCGATGAAGTAAGGGAACATTATGGTCTTTACCATCTGGCTATTCTTTTGCCGACACGCAAGGCTTTGGCAGATGTCTTAAAACACCTGACAGATTTACAGATTTCTCTTGTCGGCGGTGCAGACCACGGTTACAGTGAGGCCCTTTATTTGGAGGATTTGGAGGGAAATGGCATTGAACTCTATCGAGATAAGCCGGTTTCCACATGGGATATTCGAGAAGATGGACGCATTATCGGAGTGACGGAGGCCCTTGCGGCAAAGGATATCTATGAGTTGGGGGAAAGAGTAGAGCCCTTTATCCTAGCAGAAGGTACGAGAATGGGGCATATCCATCTGTCCGTCAAGGATAGTCGAAAGTCCAGCCAGTTTTATCAAAAGGTGTTAGGACTAGAGGATAAATTCAGTGTGCCTAGCGCTAGTTGGATTGCAGATGGAGACTACCATCATCATTTAGCAGTCAATGAATGGGGAGGAAAAGGTCTGGCTCTGCGTAAGCAAGACTTGCCAGGTTTGGCTTATTATGTTATCGAAGTCGCACATAAAGAAGAACTGTTAACGATTGCCCAGCGAGCACAAGAAGTTGATGCACCAATCAAATGGCTGACATCGAGCCAGTTGGAAATCACAGACCCAGATGGAATCGTGACCCGTATTCGTTTAGCAAGATAGACAGGCTGTGATGAAAATCAGAGCATAAACTGTAGAAAGCACCCCTTATCCTAGTCAGATATGTAGAAAATTTGATATGATAGTAGGGAACAAGGAGAAGAATACAATGACCAGTGAATACCAGAAAATGATAGCGGGAGAGGTTTACCGTCCATCGGACCCAGAATTGCGGGCCTTGGCTCAGGCTTCTCGCCAAAAACAGTCTGCCTTTAACAAGGAAGAAGATCCCTTGAAGGGAGTCGAAATCATCAAGGCTTGGTTCGGCTCGACTGGACAAAATATCTTTGTCAGTCCACGCCTGGTGGTTGATTATGGGGTCAATATTCATCTAGGGGAAAATTTTTATTCTAATTGGAACTTGACCATGCTGGATGTTTGTCCGATTCGCATCGGGGACAATGCGATGATTGGTCCCAACTGTCAGTTCTTGACTCCCCTCCATCCATTGGACCCGCAGGAACGTAATTCAGGTGTGGAATACGGCAAGCCTATTACTATCGGAGACAATTTCTGGGCTGGAGGTGGTGTCATTGTCCTTCCTGGAGTGACATTGGGTAATAATGTTGTTGCTGGAGCAGGGGCTGTAATCACTAAGTCCTTTGGCGACAACGTTGTCCTAGCTGGTAATCCTGCGCGTGTGATTAAGGAGATATCTGTGAAATAGAAGTAAAAAGGAACAGCGGAGGTTGTTTCTTTTTTGTAGGTTTCATCATCTTTTACTCAGACTACATTTACCTACTCTATCTCTTAGAAAGTTTGCTTCATTGATTAATTTAAAAGCATCTCGTAACTGGGATGCTTTTTTCTCCTCAATTTATCAGCCTCCTCCTTGACACTCAGTCAGCTTTTGATACAATAGTACAAAATTAGAGGAGGTGGGTCATGATTCAGAAACATGCGATTCCTATTTTAGAGTTTGATGATAATCCTCGTGCGGTTATCATGCCCAATCACGAGGGGCTAGACTTGCACTTGCCAAAGAAGTGTGTCTATGCTTTTTTAGAAGAGGAGATTGACCGTTATGCGAGGGAAGTAGGGGCGGACTGTGTCGGCGAATTCCTTTCTGCCACCAAGACCTATCCAGTCTACGTCATGAGCTACAAGGGCAAGGAGGTCTGTCTGGCTCAGGCTCCTGTTGGTTCAGCTCCAGCAGCCCAGTTTATGGATTGGTTGATTGGATATGGTGTGGAGCAGATTATTTCCACTGGAACCTGTGGTGTACTGGCTGATATAGAAGAAAATGCCTTTCTAGTCCCTGTTCGGGCTTTACGAGACGAAGGTGCTAGCTATCACTATGTGGCACCTTCTCGCTATATGGAAATTCAGCCAGAGGCTACTGCTGCTATTGAGCGAGTGTTGGAAGCCAAAGGGATTCCCTATGAAGAAGTCATGACCTGGACGACAGACGGTTTTTACCGAGAAACGGCTGAAAAGGTGGCTTATCGCAAGGAAGAAGGCTGTGCTGTTGTGGAGATGGAGTGTTCTGCGCTTGCAGCAGTAGCCCAACTGCGTGGGGTTCTCTGGGGAGAGTTGTTGTTTACAGCTGATTCCTTAGCAGACTTGGACCAGTACGATAGTCGTGACTGGGGTTCAGAAGCTTTTGAGAAGGCCTTGGAACTCTGCCTTGAGATAACTTCTCAGATATAGCTACTCTCCCTCTTTTTATGGTACAATGGATGTATGTTATTCAAATTATTTGTGAAAAAAATTGAAAGGTCCTTGGGCGGACTTTCGCCAGCTCGTCGCATCTTTTTAAGTTTCGCTGGAGTTATTCTTATAGGCTCTCTTCTTTTGAGTTTGCCTTTTGTTCAGGCAAATGGTTCTCAGGCCACTTATTTTGACCATCTTTTTACGACGGTGTCCATGGTCTGTGTGACTGGCCTTTTTACGCAACCAGTGGCTACGACCTATAATGTCTGGGGGCAGTTGATTTGTATGCTCTTGATACAGATTGGTGGTCTGGGGCTCATGACCTTTATCGGGGTCTTTTATATTCAGGGGAAGCAAAAGCTCAGTCTTCGCAGTCGTGAAACCATTCAGGAGAGTTTTAGTTACGGGGAAACTCGGTCGCTGAAGGCCTTTATGCGGTCCATCTTTTTGACGACTTTTCTGGTGGAGGGCTTGGGTGCCTTTCTACTTACTTTCCGTTTTATTCCTGAGTTCGGCTGGGGACGGGGTATTTTCACCTCCATCTTTTTAGCTATTTCAGCCTTTTGTAATGCTGGTTTTGATAATTTTGGAAGTAGCAGTTTAGTGGCTTTTCAGACGGATCCCTTGATCAATCTGGTCATTGCTGGCTTGATTATCACAGGTGGTCTTGGCTTTATGGTCTGGTTTGACTTGGCAACCCAGTTTGATAAGAAGAAAAAACGCCGTCTGCGTTTCCACACCAAACTGGTTCTCTTCTTGACTGCAGGGATCTTGCTGTTTGGGACAGTATCCACCCTCTTTACGGAGTGGCACAATCCAGGAACTATTGGCAATCTCAGCGTTCCAGAGAAAGTGCTGGTTAGCTTTTTCCAAGCCGTCAGCATGAGAACAGCTGGCTTTGCTTCTATTGATTACACTCAAGCTCGGCCTGTGACCTTGTTTATCTATATCCTACAGATGTTTCTCGGAGGAGCGCCTGGAGGGACGGCTGGGGGTCTCAAGATTACGACTTTCTTTGTCTTGTTGGTCTTTGCTCGTAGTGAATTGCTGGGCTTACCTCATGCCAATGTTGCGCAGAGAACCATTGAGGCTCGAACAGTCCAAAAATCCTTTAGTGTCTTCATTATCTTTTTGATGACCTTTTTGTTGGGCTTGATGTTGTTGGGGATTACGGCAGAAGGAACACCGCGATTTATCTACCTCATGTTTGAGACCATTTCAGCCCTTGCGACAGTTGGGGTAACGGCAAATCTGACGCCAGAATTGGGCAAGCTAGCTCTCAGCATTGTCATGGTGCTCATGTTTATTGGCCGTATTGGTCCCTTGACCTTGCTGGTTAGTCTAGCGGATTACCAGCCTGATAAGAAAGATTTGATTCAGTATATGAAAGCAGATATTAGTATTGGATAAGAAAGGAAGAATGATGTCAGATCGTACGATTGGAATTTTAGGCTTGGGGATTTTCGGGAGTAGTGTCCTGATGGCCCTTGCCAAGCAAGATATGAATATCATTGCTATTGACGACCACGCCGAGCGTATCAATCAATTTGAGCCAGTTTTGGCGCGTGGAGTTGTGGGCGATATTACAGACGAGGAACTCCTCAGAACTGCAGGAATTGATACCTGTGATACGGTTGTAGTGGCAACAGGGGAAAATCTGGAGTCGAGTGTGCTTGCAGTGATGCATTGTAAGAGTTTGGGTGTACCAAGGGTTATTGCCAAGGTCAAAAGCCAGACAGCCAAGAAGGTACTGGAAAAAATCGGTGCCGACTCGGTGATTTCGCCTGAGTATGAGATGGGGCAGTCCCTAGCGCAGACCATTCTCTTTCATAACAATGTTGATGTCTTTCAGCTGGATAAAAATGTCTCCATCGTGGAGATGAAAATTCCTAGTGTTTGGGCAGGTCAAAGCCTGAGCCAGCTAGATTTACGTGGCAAATATAACCTCAATGTCCTAGGATTTCGTGAACAAGAAAATTCACCCTTGGATGTTCAATTTGGCCCTAATGATCTCTTGAAGGCAGATACCTATATCTTGGCGGTCATTAACAACCAGTATCTAGATGACTTAGCAGAATTAAATTCGTAAGGAGGGAAATCCCCTCTTTTTTGATGTTCAAAATAGCAAATAGAGATAGCAACCCTTGTATTCTAGTAAAAGTCCTTCAGAAGCTGGACTTTATGGTAGAATAGAAAGAAGTGACAAGAGAGAGTAATACTCTTCGAAAATCTCTTCAAACCACGTCAACGTCGCCTTGCTGTAGGTATGGTTACTGACTTCGTCAGTTCTATCCACAACCTCAAAACAGTATTTTGAGCTGACTTCGTCAGTCTTATCTGCAACCTCAAAGCAGTGCTTTGAGCAACCTGCGGCTAGTTTCCTAGTTTGCTCTTTGATTTTCATTGAGTATAAGAAAAAATCAGTCCCCTAAAGGAGTAGATCATGAAGTTATTGTCTATCGCCATCCCTAGCTATAATGCCGCAGCCTATCTTCATTACTGTGTGGAGTCGCTAGTGATTGGTGGTGAGCAAGTTGAGATTTTGATTATCAATGATGGGTCTCAGGACCAGACTCAGGAAATCGCTGAGCGTTTAGCCAGCAAGTATCCTAACATCGTTAGAGCCATTTATCAGGAAAATAAGGGCCATGGTGGTGCTGTCAATCGTGGTTTGGCAGAGGCTTCTGGGCGCTATTTTAAAGTAGTTGATAGTGATGACTGGGTGGATCCTCGTGCCTATCTGAAAATTTTGGAAACCTTGCAGGAACTAGAGAGTGAAGGGCAAGAGGTGGATGCCTTTGTGACCAATTTTGTCTATGAAAAGGAAGGTCAGTCTCGTAAGAAGAGTATGAGTTATGAGTCCGTCTTGCCTATTCAGCAGATTTTTGGTTGGGACCAGGTCGGAAATTTCTCAAAAGGCCAGTATATCATGATGCACTCGCTGATTTATCGGACAGATTTGTTGAGAGCGAGCCAGTTCCAACTGCCTGAGCATACTTTTTATGTCGATAATCTTTTTGTCTTTACCCCCCTTCAGCAGGTCAAGACCATGTACTATCTGCCTGTTGATTTCTATCGTTATTTGATTGGGCGTGAGGACCAGTCTGTCAATGAGCAAGTGATGATTAAGCGCATTGACCAGCAACTAAAGGTCAATCGACTCTTGGTAGACCAGCTTGATTTGTCCCAAGTGAGTCATCCAAAAATGCGAGAATATCTGTTGAATCATATTGAAATCACGACGGTGATTTCCAGTGCCTTGCTCAACCGAGCAGGCACAGCAGAGCATCTTGCCAAAAAACGGGAGCTGTGGACCTATATTCAGCAGGAAAATCCAGAGGTCTTTCAGGCTATTCGTAAGACCATGCTCAGCCGTTTGACCAAACATTCGGTCTTGCCAGCTCGCAAACTTTCCAATGTCGTCTATCAAATCACCAAGTCTGTTTATGGATTTAATTAATATAAGTATTTTATAAGAGGGATTTAAGAAAAATTTTAACTTTTTCTTAATCCTTTTTAATTTTAGGAGATTATACTAGAGTCATCAAATAAAGAAAAACTCTAAGGAGAATCCTATGAAATTCAATCCAAATCAAAGATATACTCGTTGGTCTATTCGCCGTCTCAGTGTCGGTGTTGCCTCAGTTGTTGTAGCCAGTGGCTTTTTTGTCCTAGTTGGTCAACCAAGTTCTGTACGTGCCGATGTGGTCAATCCGACCCCTGCTCAAGTTGTACCAGATGCTACTTCGGTGAGTGAAAAGAGTGACTTACCAGTAGAACTTCTCAAAGAAGCAGTCGATACCGCTCTTCCATCAGAGCAGGTAGACTCAGCACCTAAAGCAAGCTTGGATACTACAAACTCTCCAGAGAAAGCGGATGTGGCTGCTAAAGACCAAGTAGTAGCACCAAAAGAAGAAGTGCAAGTAAAACCAGAATCTAAGAAAGAAACAGAAGATGCGGTTAAACCTGCGACAAATCCTGCTCCTGCAGTCTCTGGACAAGACCGTGAAGCAAGTGAGGCTCAACCAGCAACCACTCCAGCTGAAGTTCAAAAAGGCGTGACTGACAACACGAAGGACACAGTAGACGTTCCAGCTACTTACCTAGACAAAGCTAACTTCCCTGGACCGTTCACAGCTGGTGTCAACCAAGTCATTCCATACGAATTCTTCGCTGGTGATGGCATGTTGACACGCCTTATCTTGAAGGCCTCAGACAAGGCTCCATGGTCAGACAACGGTTCAGCTAAAAATCCCGCTCTCCCACCAGTAGAAAAATTGGGCAAAGGTCTCTACTTCTACGAAGTGGATTTGGCAGGAACTCAAGGTAAATCTGATAAAGAGCTTCTAGACCTCTTGAAACAAAATGGTACTCAAAGCTATAAAGCAACTATCAAGGTATACGGTGCCAAAGACGGCAAGGCTGATTTGACTAACCTTGTAGCGACAAAGGATTTGGATGTCAACTTGAATGGCTTGACTACTCCAGCTGAAGTGCAAAAAGGCGTGGCCGACAACACCAAAGACACAGTGGACGTCCCAGCCACTTATCTAGATAAAGCTAATTTCCCTGGACCGTTCACGGCCGGTGTCAACCAAGTTATCCCATACGAATTCTTCGCTGGTGATGGTATGTTGACTCGCCTTATCTTGAAAGCATCCGACAAGGCTCCATGGTCAGACAACGGTTCAGCTAAAAATCCTGCTCTTCCACCAGTAGAAAAATTGGGCAAAGGTCTCTACTTCTACGAAGTGGATTTGGCAGGTACCCAAGGAAAATCTGACAAAGAGCTACTTGATTTGTTAAAACAAAACGGCACTCAAAGCTACAAGGCAACTATCAAAGTGTACGGTGCGAAAGATGGTAAGGCTGATTTGAGCAATCTCGTAGCGACTAAAGATTTGACAGTGAACTTGAATGGACATCAGTCTCTGATTCCGATGCAGTCAGGTTTCGTCCCATCTTCTAATGGTTCAGCTATGCCAGCTCCAATGATGAATAGTCATCAAGATGCATCGAATATGAAAGCTCAAATGCCTAGTGCCAATCAAGATGAGGTGAAATCTAAAATGCCAGCTGCTAGTCAGGATAAGATGATGCCTAACAAAGAGCAGGACAAAACCATGAATGCTAGCCAGCCTATGGCAACACCAAGCATGAAACAAGATCAAGCTCCAGCAGCCTCAAGCCAAATGTCTGATGAAGGCAAGATGGCATCTAATAACAAGGTATCAAGTCCAATGATGGCTAATCAAATGAAAGACCAAAAAGACATGCTTCCATATACTGGTGAAGCCCAAACATCAATGGCTACTCTTGGATTCTTTGGATTAGCTTTGGCCGGCCTGCTAGGTGGACTCGGTTTGAAAGCTAAAAAAGAGGAAAATGACTAGTCTAGCTACAGACTTTCTATCTAGGATTTGAAAAATCCAGATATCGTTTAGAATGTTCGTAAAGAGATAAAAATAGTGTTATACTATTGTGGTATAGCACTGTTTTTTTCAAAGGAGAGACAGATGGGAAAGACAATTTTACTCGTTGACGACGAGGTAGAAATCACAGATATTCATCAACGTTATCTGGTTCAGGCAGGATATCAGGTTTTGGTGGCCCATGATGGAGTAGAGGCCTTAGAAATCTTCAAGCGAAAACCAATTGATTTGATTATTACAGATATCATGATGCCTCGGATGGATGGTTATGATTTGATTAGTGAGGTTCAGTATCAATCTCCAGATCAGCCTTTTCTCTTTATCACGGCTAAGACTAGCGAGCAGGACAAGATTTATGGACTGAGCTTAGGGGCAGATGACTTTATTGCCAAGCCATTTAGCCCTCGTGAGCTGGTTTTGCGTGTCCACAATATCTTGCGTCGCCTTCATCGTGGAGGTGAGACAGAGGTTGTCAGTCTCGGGGATTTACGGATGAATCATGGTAGCCATGAGGTCCAAGTTGGAGATGTGGCGCTTGATTTGACCGTCAAATCCTTCGAACTTCTATGGCTTTTAGCCAGCAATCCAGAGCGGGTTTTCTCTAAGACAGACCTCTATGAAAAGGTCTGGCAAGAAGACTATGTGGATGACACCAATACCTTGAATGTTCATATTCATGCTCTTCGACAGGAGTTGGCTAAACATGCTAGTTCAGAAACACCCACCATCAAAACCGTCTGGGGCTTGGGCTACAAAATTGAGAAAGCACGAGGTAGTTAATGAAATTAAAAAGTTATATTTTAGTGGGGTATGTCATTTCAACACTCCTAACGATTATCGTGGTTTTTTGGGCTATCCAGCGAATGCTAATTGAAGAAAGAGAGATTTATTTCCTAGTGGGTATGACTCTCGTGGCTAGTTTTATCGGTGCTGGGATTAGTCTCTTTCTCCTATCGCCGGTCTTTACTTCATTGGGCAAACTCAAGGAACATGCCAAGCGGGTAGCGGACAAGGACTTTCCATCAAATCTGGAGGTTCAAGGCCCTGTAGAATTTCAGCAATTAGGCCAAGCTTTCAATGAAATGTCCCATGATTTGCAGGCGACCTTTGATTCCTTGGAAGAAAGCGAACGTGAAAAGGGCTTGATGATTGCCCAGCTATCGCATGATATCAAGACTCCCATCACTTCAATCCAAGCGACGGTAGAAGGGATTTTGGATGGGGTTATCAAGGAAGGAGAACAGGATCATTATCTAGCAACCATTGGACGCCAGACTGAAAGACTCAATAAACTGGTTGAAGAGTTGAATTTTTTGACTCTAAATACAGCTAGAAATCAGGTGGAAACGACCAACAAGGACAGTATTTTTCTGGACCAGCTCTTGATTGAGTGCATGAGTGAATTTCAGTTCTTGATTGAGCAGGAGGAACGAGATGTCCATTTGCAGGTAATCCCAGAGTCTGCCCGGATTGAGGGAGATTATGCCAAACTTTCTCGCATCTTAGTGAATCTGGTCAATAACGCTTTTAAATACTCAGCACCAGGAACCAAGTTGGAAGTGGTGGCTAAGCTGGAGAAGAACCAGCTTTCAATCAGTGTGACCGATGAGGGACAGGGGATTGCCTCAGAGGATTTGGAGAATATTTTCAAACGCCTTTATCGTGTAGAAACTTCGCGTAACATGAAAACAGGTGGTCATGGCTTAGGCCTTGCGATTGCGCGTGAATTGGCCCATCAATTGGGTGGAGAAATTACAGTCAGCAGCCAGTACGGTCTAGGAAGCACCTTTACCCTTGTTCTCAATCTCTCTGGCAATGAAAATAAAGCTTAAAACCCCTTTACAAATCTAGCAATTCATGGTAGAATGGATTTTGTGTGAAATATCAGCAGGAAAGCATGAAGCTCGTCAACAGGTGTCTTATGATAAGTAACCTTGGCTGTTTAGGCGAAGGGCATCTGCACGAATCAGGGCTTTCTAAGTGACTATTTCCACCGAAATATTATTTATATCAGGAGGACATTCACATGTCACGTTATACAGGACCATCTTGGAAACAAGCTCGTCGCCTTGGCCTTTCACTTACAGGTACAGGTAAAGAATTGGCACGTCGTAACTACGTACCAGGACAACACGGACCAAACAACCGTTCTAAATTGTCAGAATACGGTTTGCAATTGGCTGAAAAACAAAAACTTCGTTTCACTTACGGTGTAGGTGAAAAACAATTCCGTAACTTGTTCGTACAAGCTACAAAAATCAAAGGCGGAATCCTAGGTTTCAACTTCATGCTTCTTTTGGAGCGTCGTTTGGATAACGTTGTTTACCGTCTTGGTCTTGCGACTACTCGTCGTCAAGCTCGTCAATTCGTAAACCACGGTCACATCCTTGTTGACGGAAAACGCGTTGATATCCCATCATACCGCGTAACTCCAGGTCAAGTGATCTCAGTTCGTGAGAAATCATTGAAAGTTCCAGCAATCCTTGAAGCAGTAGAAGCTACTCTTGGACGTCCAGCATTCGTATCATTCGACGCTGAAAAATTGGAAGGTTCATTGACTCGCTTGCCAGAACGCGACGAAATCAACCCAGAAATCAACGAAGCACTTGTCGTTGAATTCTACAACAAAATGCTTTAATTTTAAGAAATATCTTACAGAAAGCCTACAACAGTGGGCTTTTTGCTTTGTCTTAAAACGTTGATTTCTGGGTTTGTCCCCCTTTTTGTCCCCCTTCACAATGAACTTACAGCTTTCTCATAAAATGAGACGGCTGTTTTTGCTTTTTCTTTGGAGAGATGACTGTAAGTGTCCATAGTCATAGCTAGTGTAGAATGACCTAGACGGTGTTGTAATTCTTTATATGGTATTCCAGAGTTTAGCAAGAGACTAGCGTGTGTGTGTCTAAAACCGTGGAATCCAATATTAGGTACACCAGCATGTTTGAAACGTGTGTTTAAACGAGTGGCTAGTGTTTTATTGTTTGGGTATTTATGAATAAAATCTGAGAAGACAACAGTTTCAGTTCGACCAAGTTTCCAAGCTTCTTGCCTTTGTCTTTTTTGATACACTTTTAAGACCTCTATAGTTTGTGGGTCAATATCAATTGTGCGATAACTTGCCTCAGACTTTGGGCTGTTAATCTCACCTAAATGATTTAGTGTCTTTGTAATATTCACAGTTGCATTATGTAGGTCAATATCTGACCAGTGTAGAGCTAAGGCTTCGTTAATACGGCAACCAGTAGCAAGAAGAAACTTGTACAAAGTAATTTCATAGATATTTCTATATATTGCTAAGTTAGCCTCTTCTAAATAGCTGAGAAATTGCTTTAACTCTAAGTTATTAAAGTGTTTTACTTTGTTTCTACCCTTTTTTATTTTACGAGGAAGAATAACTTCACGAGCTGGATTCATATCAATAATCTGCATTGTCACAGCATATTGTAGTATACGTTTATTTAGCGCGTGAATTTTATCATAGTGTAGAAATGCGCCTTCTTCTCGTTTATTAGCACGTAGAGCTAGTTGATTAACAATGCGTTGGATAGTTGGAGTAGTTAACTTATCTAACCTATAAGAACCAAATAAAGGAATTACATGGTTAGATAGTAGTCGCTTTACTGAATCTTGCGTATTTGGTTTTACTGTGTGTTGATAGCTTTCCCACCATAGTTGAGCTACTTCTTCATAGCTTGTTAGTGGGATTATTTCTTTTTTAGTGAAGCCATTATTTTGGAATTCAGTCTTAGCTAATTGAGCTCTTTTCTTCAATTCAGTTTTAGTTCTAGCTGTCAGATTAGCCTTTATTTTTTTTCCTGTGAGTTTATCTACTCCTAAGTATACTTTTGCACGATATACAGTGTCACCGTTTTGTTTCTTGATTTCTGCTATTTTCATTTCTTAACCTTTCTAACATCAGTAGGCAAGCTGTAAAAGGTTATGAAAAAAAGTTATTATGATTTGTGTCTAGAACGAATACCTTCAATTAGTATTTGTAGAGCAGTTAAGTCTTCAGTTGTGAGTGATTGACCATCAATAGTTATTTTTACATTCTTTCTAAAGATATAATCAAGGTTGATTTTAATATTTTCTCCATTGATAATATCGTGGCTAATATCTTTGTATGTTGAGGATACCCATGGTAAAGATGATGTTTTATCATTGAATTCTATTAAATCTTTTAACATCTGTTTTTCTTTATCATTATGGATTGAATCAAGATTAATATTTTTAATTATTTCACTAATATAAGAGCTGGCTAATATTTGACATTCTATATAGTACTCCACGGAATTTAATCCATCTTGTTCACATTTTTCTTTTATAGAACATAGAGCAATAGATTCAGTGATTTTAAAGAGCTTATTTACGCTGGGAATCTTTTTCTCATTTTCAATTTGTGAGATATAAGACTGTGATACTTTTAGTTCTTCAGCAAGGCTCTTAGTAGTTACGTTACCTTCTGTACGGTATTTTTTTAGATATGCTCCTATCATATTTAACCTCCGTTTAATAACTTTAGTAATATTTTAGCACAAAACTCTTGACATGTAAATAAAAAACTGATAAAATGCAAAACATAACCTAAGTTAATTAACCTAGTTAACTTGGTTAACAGGCAAGCTGTACTAGTTATGAGAGGATAGTTGTGAACAAATAGGAAAGAAGGAGGATATATGTATAGTATACCACAAGGGATATTATCTCAAGAAGCAGAACTAGCATTGTTGGAGAGGATTGAGCATTTAATAAATGATTATCTATCACATGCAATGCTTTCACCTCATAGTGACTCGGTTGGCCTGATACAACAGAAAGAGTTAATCAAAGAACTAGGTATTAGTTTAGTAACTCTGCATGAATGGGAACGTTTGGGGTTAACCCGATACTGTCCACCCATAGAAGGAACTCGCAAAGTTTTCTATAAGAAATCAGATGTTATGAAGTTCCTTTCAATTACTAGAAGGGAGTAACTATATTGTATGAAAAAATAATACATATAGCTAAAAATTCCTATGATTACTTGAAACACATAGGTACTTGTAACCATGTTGAATCTTTGATTCAATTGCTATCAATTACACTATATAGTGTAATTATGTTACTAACAGAAGGAGCTGTTTATGACAATCATTTTTAAAAAACAGAAGACAGAGGATAAAGTTCTTGACATGCCTAAATTTAATCTTAATAATTCAGGGAAACCTGTCAGTTCACCTCAAAACGTAGTGCTTATCTTAGAAGCATTTGAATCTAAGATGACATTATTAGGTTACAATGAGTTCACAGGAGCAGTTGAAAAACTAGATAAGACTCCGTGGGGAACTCCGAAAGGAGAATGGGATAGTGATGACACTTCTTTGTTTTCGGTATATATAGATAAATTGTTTCACTTTACTCCTAAAAAGGATTATATTGAAGATGCTGTATTAGAAGTGGCACGTAGATGGATATTTAATCCTGTAAAGGAACGGATAGAAAGTCTTGACTGGGATGGAGTATCTCGTGTGCAATACTTCTTTCATAAACTGTTAGGGTGTGAGGATAGTATATATACACGTGAGGTATCTCAGATGTTTTTAACAGGTCTAATTGGACGCGTATATAAACCAGGTATAAAATTTGATAATGTACCTGTGTTGATTGGTCCACAAGGGATAGGAAAAAGCACAGTAGCTCGTCGTTTATTGCCTGATGCTTTTACTGATACTCCTATTTCATTTGGAAAAACACAAGAAGACTATAGGATGCTTAAATATGTATGTGTTGTTGAAATTCCAGAGTTACAGGGGCTAAAGCAGAGTGATATAAATAGAATTAAGGCATTTCTTGGTGCTTCACACGATACGTATAGGGAACTGTATAAAACACACAAAAGACAACTAAGACATAATGTATTTATTGCAACTGGAAATTCTAAAGCATTTCTCGGGGATTTTGGAGTTGAAAGAAGATTCTATCCTTTGAATTGTGGAGAAAATGTTGTTGAAGAGCATCCAATGGATGTTTCAGATGATTACTTCTTGCAAATTCTTGCTGAAGCTAGACTACTATTCTACCAATATGGAATTATGTTTCCAAGTAGAACGACTTCAGAAAAATTGGAAGAGATACAATTTGATTTCAAAGAAGAGGATGTGGAAAGGGAGTTAATAAATGAGTTCTTGGATGAGTTTCCTGCACCTGATTGTTGGAATCGCTATACCTTATCTGAAAGAAAGAAATACTATAATATGTGGAAAGGGTATGAGAAAGAAACAAGAGAGTATTGGGATGCAACTGGGGAAAACTTAGTTACTGTTACTTACACAAGTGAACTAGCTTACATACTGTTTGATGAAAAAACAGGTGGCGGACGAAATAGCAAACATGCTTCAAAAATTCGTGATGTACTGGACCATCGTGAGGATTTTATAGCTGTGCAGAATAAGCGACCTTGTAGTACATGTAGTCCAACACGTGTCTATAAACGTATAGAAGCTACAGAGTAACTACAGGCAAAAGTGCTAATAACACTAGTTATTTACTCCTTTTGTAGTATTGTAGTATTATTCTTGTAAAAATAGTTAGAATTATATAATAAGGGTAAGTAGAGAAATGTCTTGCTACATTACTACAAAGTGTGAACGACTAGCTCGCCATGAGCGAAAGCAAAGGAGTGAAACACTTTGTTAAGTACCAAATACGCCTAATTTATTCCATGGTCTAATTGACAGCAAGAAACAAGGCACTCTCGTACAAATGAACTGTCCATCCGAAAAACTAAAGCCTTTCGTCTGAGACGTTCTTAGAGTACTTTGTGCCTACTTACTGTCAATTTGCTTTCACGGCATAAAGGCGTATGCTTATGAGATAAATTAGAGAATAAAAATAGCTATTTAAAGATGTTTTACATTATAGGATTTCATGTTTTTGTAGTGTTGACTTGATTCAACTATCAGTTTTTACTGTACAATAGTATCAATTTCTCTCTCTGTGTTTGTGGTTAGTAATGCGCGTGATAATGGGATTTCTAAGGGTCGATTAAAAAATAGAATAGTAAAGGATGTATGTGAATTTTGCTATTCACCGATTAACTCTCTATATCAAAAATGTGTTAGTAGTGTGGAATTGTCTGAAGGAGGTTCATGTGATATAAAGGATATACAAAATCCCTGCAATGAGTAATTGCAGGGATTTTCAGGTAACTAGAAAAACTTTGTAAGTATAGGGAATGTTGTTTTAGTCTATTTTGTAGTAGACAGCTTTTTCATCAGATGGATGTGTTTGAGTAATGATAATTCTAGTTTTACTTTTATCAGTTGGGTCTTCGATTGATACTATTTGGTTATTCTCAAATCGTTTCATAGGTATACTTGTTCCAGGGGGATATATTCCCATTGCAGCTCCTATAGGTCCTGAGCTAACACTAAAACCTATGTGTCCATCGCTTCCCATGCCTGATTTAGCTATCTGTCCTCCTTTTATTAAACCATTCTTATTAAATGCTATTTCATGTCCTAACTCATTCCTCCAAGTACCAGCTATGCTAGAATAGTCTCCATGTAGAATAGCCTGTGTATCAATTTCTTGTGTTGTATTTTCTGTGTGTTTTTCTTCTGTGGGAGTCGTGATAAGTGTGGCATCAGTAGCAACCCAGAATTGAAATTTTTCAGAGTCTTCCATGATTTTGACTGTGAAAGTAACGGTTGTTCCTTCTTGCCATCCCTCAATCATAGATTTCTTAATTTGTACTTGTACACCAGTCATAGGAGCATTACTAGCTTTTACCCAAATAGTATGGTATGTTTCTAGAGCTTTAAAATGTCCTACGTATGCTTCCCAAAACTTTTGGCGTGTTAGTTCTGCTGTGAAGCGGTATAGTTGACCAGTTTTTAATCTACCATCATTCTCCATATCTCGAAGTTCTTCGGCTGTCGTATCTATGATATTACCTTCATTTGAGCTAGAGATTGTAGTAGATGTGCTGGAAGAAGAGCTGGATGATGCAGAGGAACTAGAAGTAGTAGAGGAGCTTTGTTGTGAAGATTGATTATCTACTGTTTCTATATTCCTATCTGGCTGTCTAAAGAGTAAAAAAGTAGTTCCTATAACGATAAGAATTAGAAGTGTAATTGAGGTTATAAGAATCCAAAGCTTGTTGCTCTGTGGTAGAGGACAAACTACTACGTGATTCTGATTTTGATAAACTTCAACAATATCATTTACTTTAGGATGAAAAGTTAACTCATTTATAGGAACATTTAGAGTCTCATTTGTGTGGAGTCGAATGATAACATGTGTATCTGAAATGTGAATAATTTGGTTATATATTTTCTTTTTCATGTAGTATTAGTTTTCATACATATAGGCAATCATAAGAGGTAGTGTTTTTGTGTTTTTGTGGCTTTGAAGACCGTTTCATAACTTATCCTAATTATCTGTTTCATGCAGATAAGCAATCATAAATGGTCGTAGTATTACAGAATTATCTTTTGTAGTCTGCAGAACTCCATAAGTTTTTCCATACAACACTAATTTATCACCTTCTACTATGACTCTTGATAAGTAACCGTTAGGAATAAAAACAGTAATAGGTTCCCCATATCCTGAACCTAATTCATTTGAAACAATTTGTATTACAGTACCTTTATCCTCTGAATCTTTTACTTGTACAACTTCCCCACTAACTCGTATTTTCATATAGCGAGGTAATTCATCATGAATCCATTTATCATAGTCAAATGACGAGGTATATTTCTGCTTATCCATCCTTTCTTCATCGTCGATTGTTAATAAAGACTTAGGAACAAGTCCTGATATCGAAGATTTTGTAGAACTAGAGCTACTTTCTTGAGATGAAGAGCTAGAACTACTCTTAGATGAAGACGTAGAGGACTTAGAAGAACTAGAGGTATTCTGTGATGTAGTTATTTGATTCATTATAAAATATGCACTAACTGACAAAACAATAACTACAAGAGCTATTAAAATAGGTTTTATCTTACTTTTTCTAGATTTATGCTTTTTTACTGGGGTACTTTCTTTACTACCTTCAACCCTTATAACAATATCACCATAAACCTCTACATAATCCCCTATTGTAGGTTCAAAGTCACAAGATTCAATAGGAATTTGCTTTAAACTTCCATCTTCATAACCTATGTAAGCAGTATCTTCAATTATTTTAATAATTTTTCCTTTATTCATTATTTATATACTCCCCCATACAATGGCTCCTAACCACATTCCAAAAATCATAGCACCAGTTGCACAAATCATTATAACAGTTCCTTGTTCTTTATCACCTCTGCTTCTGATGAGATATCCTAAAACAATACCTATTACTCCAAAAATAAAAGGGAGAAATAGTAGAGAAGTTGCTGTGCAAATCCATCCCCATATTTTCAACGTTTTAGTATTATTTGGATTATTTGAATTTGTTGTAAGTTTCCTAGTAATGATGTAGTTTCCATCAGTACCAAAGACTTCCACCTCTTCTCCAACCTCTGGGAGGAAATCAAAGTATTTTCTTTCTATCTCTAGGAGACTACCATCAGCCTTACCTAGATATATCGTTTCAATATTGTCCTTAAGTATTTTGTATGTATTCATTATTTATTCCTTTCTTATAAATGATTCAACCACTTCAACACTAGCTTGACTTGCTTTCGGTAATATGTCGTATACTGTACCATTTGTGAAGTAAGTGAGATTGGGGATTGTTTTGAATCCTACAGTTGTTTTGAAGTTATTCCAACTAGTCTTATCTATATGCTCACTATCCAAGTAATACACAGTTGTCTCAGTTTTATCTACTGCTTCCGCAAGCTTTGGAGCAAATTCTTGACAGTATGGACAACTTTCTCTCCCTGTGTATAGATAAAAGCTTTCTTGATGTTGTATTTTCTGTTCTACAGCCTCTAAACTTATCTTTTGGAGTCTGTTTATAGCTATCTGGTAGTCTGTCTGTGGCAGAGTGGTTAAGTATGCTGTGAATGTGACAATTATAATAAGTAGTAGTGACAGTAGAATAAGAACTTTTTTACTATTCATCACATCCGTATCCGTCTTTGTCTCTATCTAGCCATGGACCATATTGTGGGTCACTAGCAGGTATGTTTACACGTCCTGCTTTTCGTGCTTCCTTACAGTTTTTGAACGGTCTTAAATTTGATTGTGGAGCAGGCGTAGACGATTGTGTAGGAGTAGTTGTAGTGTGAGATGGGGCTTGTTCTTGCTCTTTTACTCGTGAAGATGCTTTCCTTTCCTCCTCTTTTGATTTGGAGGCTTCAATACTTGCTTTTTCCTCTTCTTGTGCTTTTTCTGTTTTTCTTACTTCACTGATTACTAACGAGCCTTTATCGATTGAATCATATTTTTCTAAAGATACTGTATTTCCTGTATAGACCATAAGTTCATTCATTTTCACAGCTAGTGATTCAGGTGTACGGACAAGAAGTTTCTTACCTGTTATGTTGTACTCACGGTATTCATCTTTTTCTTCAATCCCAATTACCTCAGCTTCAACTTCGTAGAGTTTATCTGTGTTAGAGAGTTTGTGTGCTACCTCTCTCAGTGCTTTGGCTCGCAGTATGATTTTAATTTGTGGTGTATTAAGATAAGCATCTACGGCTATATGCCCAGTTGGAGACCATTTCTCTATTTTAGAGCTAGTTTCACTACTGGATGATGAAGTAGAGGAAGATGAACTAGACTGTTTAACTTGTGAAGACTGTTTGACAGAATCACTAGCCTTAGTTTGAACTTGTGAGTGTTTAGTGCTACCGCTAGTTAATAGTGTGAAGAACAAAACGAGGATAAGCAATAGTACAATACCACCTATAATCTTTTGTTCTTTGCTCAATTCCTTAAGCTTTTTAAGCATATATAACCTCCTAATATTTAACTTTATTTAATAAAATAAAAGAAATATTTCCTAATAGTTATAATTATATCACACAAATTTTAACAATAGAATATATTTTAAGTAAATATTAAACTATAGAGAATGTAAACCTAATTGTTTAATCTATAAGATAGATAGTAGATTTAACATAGAGGGTGAAGGAATGGATGATATATTAGAAACTATAAGTAATCAGATACGAGACTTACGAGTTTCAAAGAAGATTACACAGCAAGAACTAGCAGAAAGAACAAATCTAAGCGTTCCTTATATCAGTCAGATAGAGAATAACCACAGAAATATCTCTTTGGAAACTTTTGTGAAGATTGTTGATGCTTTAGAAGTTCCATTGAGTGATTTTTTCTTACCTTATTCTGTACCACAAGATACAGAGATGATGGAACTGTTATTGAAGATTCAGAAACATCCACAGCATAAGATGATTGTTCATAAGGTAATAGAGATACTTGAATTAAGCCAAGATAGTTAGTGATAAAAAGTACTAAAGTGTAATTTATACTAAATCTATCCAACCATATATAGTTGCTTTAGTATCTATTACTATTTCATCATGCTTAAAATTGTTATAGTCTCTCTCGAAGTGATTTTTAATAGTAAACTGTAGGTCGGGCGATTAGAAATTATCTGTACTTTTTGTATAATGTGAGGATTAGAGGTTACATTATTTAGATAAGGAATGAGAATTATTTTTCTTTATTGAAGGGGTCGATTAAAAAACAAAAAGAAAAAAGAAAGCACTGAATCTGACTATCCAGTGCTTATCTATTCTCTTAAAAAACGTGTTACCTCTTATCAGAGCGTTAGAAGTACTCTAACGATTATCGCTAAGATTGTCGCAAATATTGTTGCTCCTAATATCAAAGTAGCACTATCTTTCTCTCCTTTTTCTTTTAGAAGGCGATACATTACTGAGGGGATAACAGCAAAAACAGGGTGCCATACCAATATAGCAATAACCCCACACCATGCAGAACGCTTGATATTTCTAACTGTCCAATATCCTTTTTCTTCTTTTTTCTGTTCTGTGGGAACTTCACTAGACTTTTTAGTTATGATATAGGTTCCTTCAGATTGATATACCTCTACTATATCCCCTAGTTGTGGTACAAAATTAAAAGAAGTCTGTTCAACTTTTAGCAAAGTTCCGTCATCTTTACCTAAATAGATTAGAGTTCCTTCAATTTTAATAACTTTATATGTATTCATTACCTCATACCTTATTTCTAATTAGTTCTTTTCACGTCTAAATAACTTCCACCTTGATTTGCTAACAACAAATCTAGTGAATCTGTCATTAACATCCCATAAATTCTAATATCATCACCTGATTTCAACCCTCTTTTTTGTTTAATAAATTCCTCTTCTGTCTGCTCAGTTAAAGCCAAGTGTATTTTTTTGCCATCTTCAAATTGGAATGGTGCATTATCATCATCAAATAAATCAATTGAATGAGGTTCTACAACAATCAATAAAGTTAATACATCGCTATCGCTCTTATTTATTTTATTAACTTCTTTTACAGTTGCTCGTAATTCAAATTTACTTTTTAATTCTATCCCTTTTTGCATATATTGTTCATAAGTTTGCCCTACTGTGAACACATCAAAAATTTCAAGTTGTGGTTTTCCTGACTCCTTTTTAACTTTTGCATTTAAACCTAGAGATTGACCACCTCTAAAAATATCTTTCCCTTTATAAACTGCCTTTATTTTAGGACTATGTTTAAATTCTTTGGAATCATATTTTTTATTATTAATAATGATTTTATCTGTATCTAGATAAATTTCATCATCATTAATCAATGTGATATCCCCTTTATAGTCTATCTTTTCACCTAAATTATTCTCTAAATAATTATTAAAATCAGCTGTGGCTTTCTCAGTATCATCTTCATTTGATTGAGTTATAGAACTATTCTTAGGTGACGACGTAGAGGGCTTAGAAGTGCTCTGTGATACAGTCTTCTTTGAATTTGGACTGACATTATTACTTACATATACAGTTGATAAAATAAGAATTATAATAGCTATAATCAAATACGTTATAGAGCTTTTTTTATTAACCTTATTCTTCTTAATAGATGAAATAATAAGAAGTATCAGATTTAATACAATCAGTAACAGTGAAACTACAAAAAGGGATAGTATTGTAGCTTCTAATATTACTCCTCTATCATATAATAAACTAAATGAGATAGGAAATAAAACTATAGAGGAAAATATGTTTATCTTGCTAACTAATGAAATTTTTTTAGCCTTTGATTTTTTAACTGGGCTACTTTCTTTACTACCTTCAACCTTTATAGCAATATCACCATAAACCTCTACATAATCCCCCATTCTAGGCTCAAAGTCACAAGATTCAATAGGAATTTGCTTTAAACTTCCATCTTCATAACCTATGTACACTGTGTTCTCAGTTATCTTTAAAATTTTTCCTTTATTCATAAAATGTCACCTGTTTTATATTTATGTTTAAAATATTGTTAAACACTACCCTAATTATACCACAGTTATATACATTAGTTAATGTTTTCTAGTAATTTTTAACTAAAGTAAATGTAAATATATACCCTTAACCTATAAGATGAATAGAGTAAAATAAAAAGCACCTAAACGGTACTTCTTACTTGCCTACTGAACTCATCACCATGAAATTTGTACTCCTTTTTGTCCACCTTGGAGTAAAGTTTAATCTATTTTATTTAATATGTAAATTCTAAAAATACTACAGAATCAACATTTACAAAGCATAACAAAGTGTAATTTATACTAAATCTATTCTACAACAAAATGCTTTAAGATAAGACTTTATATTGTAAGAAGCCTACAACAGTGGGCTTTTTGCTTTGTCTTAAAACGTTGATTTCTGGGTTTGCTTAGAGATTTGTTAGTAAGGTTATTTTTGTATCTAAGTCTATCTATTCCAAGAATGACGCGATATTGATGATATAAATCTGGTATGATATAATATTTTGTCCCCCTCAATTTAATGAAGGGAGGTGTTATGTATGCTAGAGTTACTTTCCCTTTTTCTAGCTCCGTTACTTGTTAACGTACTATCTGAGCTTTTCAAGCTATGGATAAAGAGACGTAGCAAGTAGCATTTAACCCTTTTAGAGGGTAGCAAAAAACCCCATCGGTGGCACGGTGGGGCTTTTTAGTTATATATGCTAGAAGCATTATTTTCCCTTTATGCTTTCATTCTAACACAACCCCTCCGATATTTCAAGCTTTTGTTTTGATATTACTCAGAGTGTGTTTGTGGTTTGAGTCCACTTTACTGAAATTAGCCCACGCGCTACCAAGTTCCATTCTACAGCAAAGAAATCAACTCTTTTCTAGGGGATTTCCGCCATCATTTTGCTCTTTTGTGCTAAAATAGACTTATAAATTGAAAATAAGGAATGTTTATGAAATCGGGTAATGGTTTTTGGAAAGGCTGTCTCTATTTTTGGGGCTTCTTGTTCTTACTGGGCCTTTTGGTTCAATACGCTCTTCCACTTGCGGCTTGTGTCCTGCTAGGATACGGTGGTTATCGTCTCTATAAACGTTGGCGCTATCCTCTTTTGCAGGATCGTTCTCTAGACGACCGGATTGAGCTTTTAAAAGCTAGGATTCGTCAGGCGGACAAAGATATTCAGCAACTAGAGGAAACTTTAGTAGAAAACGGTTCAGAGCCCTATAAGAGTCTGGCCAATCAAGTATTAATCGAACTGAGGGAAATCCATCAGGAGGCGGATCGTCTCAAATCCTATATCGATGCTGATGTCTACAACCGTATTGACAAAAAGGTTCGTACAGTAAGGGCAAACATCGATGTTCAGCTAGAACGTTTGGATAGAGAAAGTCAGGTAGATCTTGAAAATGCGAAGCCAGAGGAATTAGCTCCAGAATTGTCCCAGACCTTGGCCAATATTGCCATTGACCATCAGGCTATTTTAGACAAGATTGCCACCTCCGCTGAGGGGGATAAGGAAGAATTGACGGCCATTCATAGTTTGAAGATGGAGAAATTCCAAACGATTTTAGAAGGCTATTTAAAGATTAAGGCTAATCCGAAGAACTATAATCGGGCAGAAGAACGTTTGCAACAAGCTAAAGCAGCTATCGAACAATTTGACCTTGAGCTGGACCAAGTCCTGAGAGAACTCAATGAAACAGATATGCGTGATTTTGATATCAGTCTGCGTATCCTAGAAAAAGATCGTAAAGAATAGGTTAGAAACAAAGGAGTAACCATGACAGAATTTAATTTTGATATTGACCAGATTGCCAATAATACGGTAGCTAAGGTGGATAAAACAACCCAAATCATCGAGACCAATACTGGCTCGGACAAGACCTTGACCTTCCTTGAAAAGTTGAGCCCTGAGCAGCAAGAAGGAATCAAGGCGCACGTGCCCCAGTTAGTAGACCAGTTTGTCAACAATCAAAATGCTCTCTTAGATTTTGGACAATCTGCTGTCGAAGGTGTGAACAATACGGTCAATCGTATCTTGTCAGAACAAAAGAAACTACAAATTCCCCAAGTAGATGATCTTCTCAAGAATACCAACCGTGAGTTGCAAGGCTTTGTAGTCAAATACAAGAACGCTGAAATTGCTGAGTTAGAAGAGAAGCCAAACTTTTTGCAACGATTGTTTAACAAGAGTAAAAATACGCTACAAGAATTTTACTTTGACTCAAAAACAGTAGAGCAAAAGCTTGATGGTATGGCAGCTGCAGTGGTCAAGCAAGAAGATGTGCTAGCTCGAAATATCGTCTCTGCTGAGATGTTGATTGAGGACAATACCAAATCCATTGAAAATCTAGTGGGAGTGATTTCCTTTATCGAAGCCAGCCAGACAGAAGCTGGCAAGCGCGCTGCCGAACTAAAGGCCCAAGTTGACCAACTCGATACAAGTACGGTAGAATACCAAACCAAGTCACAAGAATTGGCCCGCATGGCTGAAGTGGTTAATACCCTTGAACAACAACACACTGAGTATGTCAGCCGTCTCTATGTTGCCTGGGCAACAACACCTCAGATGCGTAATCTTGTGAAGGTGTCATCTGATATGCGCCAAAAATTGGGCATGCTTCGTCGCAATACGATTCCCACAATGAAGCTTTCTATTGCCCAACTTGGTATTTTGCAACAATCAATGAAATCAGGTGTCGTGGCAGATGCCATTGTCAATGCCAATAATGCTGCCCTTCAGATGCTAGCTGAAACCAGTAAGGAAGTGATTCCGCAGATGGAAAGAATTGCCCAAAGCCCGACAGTCGCTGTCGAATCTGTTACCAAACTGGCTGAAAGTCTGGTTGCACAAAACCAAGGTATCGTTGCTGCCATTGAATTGGGACGCCAGAAACGTGCCCAACTAGAAACAACCATCGTCAAGTCCGCAGAAATGATCAACGATTCTGTCAAACTACGCGATGAGAAAATTGTCCAAGCCCTTCTAGACCAAGGCAAGGCTGCTCAGAAAGAAGTACAAGAATAACACACAAGTCCCCTGTAAGTATAGCTTGCAAGGGATTTTGGATTTTTCTATATATTCGAACCTCTAATTTATTTCACAAAAAATATAGTCAAAAATGTAGTCATTCGGTTGATTTTTGTTGCAATGTACTGAAATTAACAAAAGAAAAAAACGCTGATTAAGCGTTTTTCTTCTGTATTGATTCGTATTGAATGCTTACTTAACTTCTGTAAACACAACGTGTTTGCGAAGTTTTGGTGAGTATTTCTTCAATTGAAGACGGTCTGGAGTGTTACGTTTGTTTTTAGAAGTAAGGTACAAGCGTTCACCAGATTCTTTGTGTTCAAGTGTAATATTTACGCGCATGGTATCTCCCTTCTATTATTCAGCTGATGCAGCTTTAGCGATTTTACGTCCTTTGTAGTATCCTTTAAGTGATACACGGTGAGAACGTGAGTAATCTCCAGTAGTTTCGTCAAAGTTTACAGATGGAGCTGTTACTTTGTAGTGTGTACGACGTTTGTTTTTCTTCGCTTTTGAAGTGCGACGTGCAGGTACTGCCATTTTGATTTCTCCTTTAGGTATTTATATTCGATTCAATCTACTGATTTTCATCAACCATACTAGGATAACACATTTTTTTTGTAAAGTAAAGTTACTTGACAAAAAAAGATGAAAAAATTAGAAGATATTACTCAGTTGATATTACTAAAACCTAAATGATATCACTTTGTTTTTAAAAGTCAATAGAAAGTTGACAAATAATCACTAAAAAGTTTCAGCCCAATAATTACTTATAGGAAGTGAGATTATATTGTGCTGAAATACTCTTTTATTCTTATAACTTTTACACTATAATTGTAGTTAGAAAGGAAGAGAAATGTTTGATTATAGAGCACTAGTTATTTTGATGACTTTGATGGATCATTGTGAGCTATCATTATATGAATTATCTGTTAAGGTGAGCTTACCTATAAAGGAAGTCAAAGAAGGAATAGATTATTTAGTGCCTTATCTAGCTAATAAAGGGATAGTGCTGGATAAAAAACAAGGTCGCTATAGTTTATCAAATCGTACGAAGCAGTCTTTGACAGATATTATTAAGTCGGATGAATTGGTTTTACCAAAGTCGACTCGCTTAGCTTTAATCTATCTTTACACTTTTTGCCGATTAGATTTTATATCGAATAATCATTACCAAGACTTTTTGAAAGTAAGTAAGAATACAACCTTATCTGATATTCAATCATTAAGAAAGATTATGTTAGATAATGATTTGGAGCTAGGGTACAGTAGAGCAAAAGGTTATACTTTACACGGTTCAGAGTGGAATAAGCACCGTTTAGCTTTTCAAATGGTTAGTGAGTTGCTGGAATCCTCCATAGGGATTTGGGGGTTGGATTATGTTTTATCCAGTTGGGGGTATTCATTAACTTATGATTTGATTGATCAGGTAGTTAAAGATTATTATGAAAAGCTACAGATAGTACCTATTGTTAATCAATTAAAAGTTTGCCTTTTCGGTTTAGTATTCATTATATGTAGGTATCAAAGGGATGTTGAAAGAGTATGTCTTTCAGAGACACTAGTATCTCCTATTATTCAAGATATAACGACTATTTTATTAGATACAGTAGTTGATTTGGGAATTATAGATACGGTATTTTCAGAGGATGATTATCGCTATGTCACAGTTTTATTATCAAGTTGCTTTGAAGGTGAAGTAGATGTTGCTCCGGTTTACTTTAATCAATTAACAGAGGCTATTATAAGTAGAATGGAAGATATTTCTTTGTTACATTTTAAACAAAGAGAAGTATTGAGAGAAAATCTTCGCCGTCACCTTATACCGGCTTACTATAGATTAAAGTTCGGCTTACCTAGCTCAAATGAATATGTGTTGCATGTTAAAGAACATTATCCTGATTTATTTGAACTAGTAAAAGATTCTTTGACTCCCTTGATGGACGCTATTGACAAGCCCATACCTGATAGTGAAACAGCATATTTTGTTATCCATTTTGGAGGATATTTAAAGAAAGCAGACAATTTGCCTCAAAAATGTTATAAAGCAGCAATTATCTGTCCTAATGGAATTAGTTCTTCATTGATGATAAAAGAGAATCTATTAGCATTATTCCCTCAAATTGAGTTTATAGGAACCTCAAAGATTGATGATTTATATGCGAAAACTAGTAGTGACTATGATATGGTTTTTTCTACTATAAAGGTGGATACAGAGAAGCCAAATTATCTAGTTTCTGTTATGATGACGGAAGAACAAACAACACAGTTAGTTGAATTGGTATCAAAAGATTTCCCAGATACAGGTTATCGAGATATTGAGCTTAATCAGATAATTAGCATAGTAAGACGATATAGTGTAATCACACAAGAATTAGAGTTAAAATTAGCATTAAAGAGGTATCTCTATCAAGAAATGAACAGAAAGGAAGTGTTACCATTGTTAGAAGAATTAATTACAAAAGAAACTTATCAGGTTAGTTCGGAAAAATTAGGATGGAAGGAGGCAATTCGTTTAGCAGCTAAACCGCTTTTGGATCAACATAAGATAACTGAGAACTACCCTGAGGCAATGATTCAAAAAGTAGAAGAGTTTGGGCCTTTTATTAATTTAGGGAAGGGAGTAGCAATTCCTCACGCTCGGCCAGATGAAGGTGTGAATGAAATAGGAATGTCAATGTTAGTTTTGGAAGAACCGATTTATTTATTGGATAATCCAGAACAGGAGGTAAGATTGTTGATTTGTATTGCAGCCATTGATAATGAGAGTCATTTAAAGGCTTTGTCACATTTAACAACAATTTTAAGAGATAAAAATCATGTTCAAACTTTAATATCATCAAAAAACTATGATGACATTGAAATGATAATTAAACAGGAGGATTAGATAATGTTAAGAATTGGTACAGCTTGTGGTTCAGGATTAGGTTCAAGTTTTATGGTACAGATGAATATTGAATCTGTATTGAGTGATTTGAATGTTTCAGATGTAGAAGTTGAACACTATGATTTAGGTGGAGCAGATCCAAATGCAGCTGATATTTGGATTGTGGGTCGTGATCTAGCTGATTCAGCTAGTCATCTTGGAGATGTTCGTATCTTAAATAGTATTATTGATATGGATGAACTACGAGAATTAATTACTAAACTTTGTGAAGAAAAAGGACTTATTTAGGAGGCTAGCGTCATGATGAAGTTCATATTGGATATTGTTAGTACACCAGCTATTTTAGTAGCTTTAATTGCAATCTTAGGATTAGTTCTTCAGAAGAAGAAATTACCTGATATTATTAAAGGTGGAATTAAGACCTTTGTTGGTTTCTTAGTTGTATCTGGTGGTGCAGGAATTGTACAAAATTCTTTGAATCCATTTGGTACCATGTTTGAACATGCTTTTCATTTATCTGGAGTTGTACCGAATAATGAAGCAATTGTAGCTGTAGCTTTAACCACATATGGCTCAGCTACTGCAATGATTATGTTTGCAGGTATGGTATTCAATATCTTAATTGCTCGTTTTACTCGATTCAAATATATCTTTTTAACAGGGCACCACACTCTATATATGGCGTGTATGATTGCGGTCATTTTATCAGTTGCTGGCTTTACAAGTTTGCCTCTTATCTTACTAGGTGGATTAGCGCTCGGTATTATTATGAGTATTTCCCCAGCATTTGTGCAAAAATATATGGTTCAATTAACTGGAAATGACAAGGTGGCTTTAGGTCATTTCAGTTCTTTGGGATATTGGTTGAGTGGTTTTACTGGTAGCCTTATCGGTGACAAATCAAAATCAACAGAGGACATTAAATTTCCAAAGAGTTTAGCTTTTTTACGTGATAGTACTGTTAGCATTACTTTATCTATGGCAGTTATTTACATTATTGTAGCTATCTTTGCAGGGTCAGAATATATAGAAAAAGAAATCAGTAATGGTACAAGTGGTCTAGTTTATGCTTTACAATTAGCAGGTCAATTTGCAGCAGGTGTATTTGTTATTTTAGCAGGTGTTCGCCTTATTTTGGGTGAAATTGTTCCAGCCTTTAAAGGTATTTCAGAGCGTCTTGTACCTAATTCAAAACCTGCTTTGGATTGTCCGATTGTTTATACTTATGCACCTAATGCAGTCCTAATTGGATTTATCTCTAGTTTTGTTGGTGGTTTAGTAAGTATGGCAATTATGATTGCTTCAGGAACGGTTGTCATCTTACCAGGCGTTGTGCCTCATTTCTTCTGTGGAGCGACTGCAGGTGTCATTGGGAATGCATCTGGTGGTGTTCGTGGAGCCACTATTGGAGCATTTTTACAAGGTATTTTAATTAGTTTTCTTCCAGTCTTTTTAATGCCAGTTTTGGGAGGACTTGGTTTCCAAGGGTCAACTTTCTCAGATGCAGATTTTGGTCTATCAGGAATTATTTTAGGAATGTTGAATCAATTTGGCTCACAAGCAGGCATTGTTATTGGTCTTGTTCTTATTCTAGCAGTTATGTTTGGAGTATCCTTTATTAAAAAGCCATCTGCAAAGGAGGAATAAGGGATGATTTTAAGTGAAAATAGAGAAGATGAGTTAAGAAAATTTGCAACAAAAATCCGATTAAATACTCTTAGAACATTGAATCATCTTGGATTCGGCCATTATGGAGGGAGTCTGTCTATAGTAGAAGTTTTAGCAGTGCTTTATGGTGAAATAATGCCGATGACTCCAGAAATATTTGCGTCACGAGATAGAGATTATTTTGTTTTATCCAAGGGACATGCTGGACCAGCTTTGTACAGCACACTCTATTTGAATGGTTTCTTTGACAAAGAATTCTTATATTCTTTAAATACAAATGGAACCAAATTACCGTCTCATCCTGATAGAAATCTAACGCCGGGCATAGATATGACAACTGGCTCTTTAGGACAGGGAATTAGTGTTGCAACCGGACTTGCATATGGTCAGAGAATAAGAAAAAGTCCCTTTTACACCTATGCTATTGTTGGAGATGGTGAGTTAAATGAGGGACAATGTTGGGAGGCTATACAGTTTGCTTCTCATCAACAGTTATCTAATTTAATTGTATTTGTAGACGATAACAAAAAACAATTAGATGGTTTTACAAAGGATATTTGTAATCCAGGTGATTTTGTAGAAAAATTCTCAGCATTTGGGTTTGAATCCATTAGGGTCAATGGTTCAGATATTAGAGAAATTTATGAAGGGATTATCCAATTAAAACAGTCAAATAATTCATCCCCTAAGTGTATTGTATTAGACACTATTAAAGGTCAAGGAGTTCGAGAGCTGGAAGAAATGAAATCCAATCATCATCTTCGCCCTACTGTAGAGGAGAGACAAATGTTAACTTCAGTTGTAGAAAGATTAAGTCAGGAATTGGAGGAAACAGAATGATGAGAAGTACGAAAGAATTACGACATGTGTATAGAGATTTCCTTCTAGAAGCTAACCAAAGTTATTCTGATATAGTAGTTTTAGAAGCAGACTTGTCAAGTTCGATGGCTACTAATAATCTTGAAAAGGACTTTGGAGACCGTTATGTGAATGTTGGGATCATGGAAGCAGAAATGGTCGGGCTTGCAGCAGGTTTATCTATTCAGGGGTTTAGACCTTATCTTCATACATTTGGCCCTTTTGCTTCACGAAGAGTATTTGATCAATTATTTATTTCTCTTGGGTACGCACAATTGGATGCCACTGTAATTGGCTCAGATGCAGGAGTAACGGCAGAGATGAATGGTGGAACACATATGCCATTTGAAGAAATTGGATTGTTACGTTTAATTCCTAAATCAATCATTTTTGAAGCAACTGATGATATCCAATTTCGTGAAATCTTGAACCAGACATTAGAATTAAAAGGACTAAAATATATTCGAACAATTAGAAAAGCTCCAGAGGCTGTATATCAAGGTGGAGAAGATTTTTCTAAAGGCTACATTGAGTTAAGACACGGTGAAGATGTTGTAATAGTTGCTTCTGGCATAATGGTTGCTCCAAGTATTCGAGTTGCGGATGAACTGTCTAAATTAGGTTATTCAGTAGGTGTGATAGATTTATTTAGAATCAAACCGATACCAGAACAGATAAAAACAATATTAAGTGGAAAAACTATATTTACTGTAGAAAACCACAATCAGATAGGTGGAATTGGCAGTGCTTTATGTGAATTATTCTCTGATGATGGAATAACAAAAATTCATCGGATGGGTGTTCAAGAAAGATTCGGTCAAGTAGGGAAAATGGATTATCTTCTTAATGAGTATGGTTTGAGTGAATCGAATATAAAAGAGAAAGTTCTAGAGTTTTATAATGCAAGATAGATGTTAAATACACTTATCTGAAAGAACTTCTGTAAAAATTACATTACGTTATTTAAAGCAAGCGGATTAAAAGCATATTCTGGTAATCAGAAAGTGCCCTGATCCGCTTTGTTGTTTTTAATTTAAAATGTTTATATATGTATAGAATTTTCTGAAAATTCAAGAATTTTCTTCTGTTCATTACTTTTAAAATGTGCTATAATAGTAAAAACTGAAATGGGAGGGAACAAATGACTGAATTAGATAAACGTCACCGCAGTAGCATTTATGACAGCATGGTAAAATCACCAAACCGTGCCATGCTTCGTGCGACTGGTATGACAGATAAGGACTTTGAAACACCGATTGTAGGGGTTATTTCGACCTGGGCGGAAAATACACCATGTAACATTCACTTGCATGATTTCGGGAAATTGGCTAAAGAGGGTGTCAAATCAGCAGGTGCTTGGCCTGTGCAGTTTGGGACTATCACTGTAGCGGACGGGATTGCTATGGGAACGCCTGGTATGCGTTTCTCTTTGACATCTCGTGATATCATCGCGGACTCTATCGAGGCGGCGATGGGTGGTCACAACGTCGATGCCTTTGTCGCTATCGGTGGCTGTGACAAGAACATGCCTGGTTCTATGATTGCTATTGCTAATATGGATATCCCAGCTATTTTCGCCTATGGTGGAACCATTGCACCGGGAAATCTTGATGGCAAAGACATCGACTTGGTTTCTGTTTTTGAAGGTATCGGAAAATGGAATCACGGTGACATGACGGCTGAGGATGTGAAACGTCTTGAATGTAATGCCTGCCCTGGCCCTGGTGGTTGTGGTGGTATGTACACTGCTAATACCATGGCGACAGCTATTGAAGTTCTCGGTATGAGTTTGCCAGGTTCATCCTCTCACCCAGCTGAATCAGCTGACAAGAAAGAAGACATCGAAGCAGCAGGACGTGCTGTTGTTAAGATGTTGGAACTTGGTCTCAAACCATCAGATATCTTGACTCGTGAAGCCTTTGAAGATGCCATTACTGTGACTATGGCTCTCGGTGGTTCTACAAATGCCACTCTTCACTTGCTTGCTATTGCCCATGCGGCTAATGTTGACTTGTCACTTGAGGACTTCAATACGATCCAAGAGCGCGTGCCTCACTTGGCCGACTTGAAACCATCTGGTCAGTATGTCTTCCAAGATCTCTATGAAGTCGGTGGTGTGCCTGCGGTTATGAGATATCTCTTGGCAAATGGATTCCTTCACGGAGATCGCATCACATGTACTGGTAAGACTGTAGCTGAAAACTTAGCTGACTTTGCAGACCTCACACCAGGTCAA
Organism: Streptococcus sp. CL5.50; assembly: GCF_049738015.1. Taxonomy (NCBI): domain Bacteria; kingdom Bacillati; phylum Bacillota; class Bacilli; order Lactobacillales; family Streptococcaceae; genus Streptococcus; species Streptococcus sp. CL5.50. The sequence continues at coordinate 55,761 of NZ_JBKOTR010000004.1, read as the reverse complement.
AAAGTCATCATGCCACTTGAAAATCCTAAACGTGCGGATGGTCCGCTTATCATCTTGAACGGGAACCTTGCCCCTGATGGTGCGGTTGCTAAAGTATCAGGTGTTAAAGTGCGCCGTCACGTTGGACCAGCTAAGGTCTTTGACTCAGAAGAAGATGCTATCCAGGCTGTTTTGACAGATGAAATCGTTGATGGCGATGTAGTCGTTGTCCGTTTCGTTGGACCTAAAGGTGGTCCTGGTATGCCTGAGATGCTGTCACTTTCATCAATGATTGTTGGTAAAGGTCAGGGAGATAAGGTGGCCCTCTTGACGGACGGACGTTTCTCTGGTGGTACTTATGGTCTGGTTGTTGGACATATCGCTCCTGAAGCTCAGGATGGTGGACCGATTGCCTACCTCCGTACAGGCGATATCGTTACGGTTGACCAGGATACCAAAGAAATTTCCATGGCCGTATCCGAAGAAGAACTTGAAAAACGCAAGGCAGAAACAACCTTGCCACCACTTTACAGTCGTGGTGTCCTTGGTAAATATGCCCATATCGTATCATCTGCTTCACGCGGAGCCGTGACAGACTTCTGGAATATGGACAAGTCAGGTAAAAAATAAACTCAAAAAGCAAGCCAATCTCGACTTGCTTCTTTTCATCTCCAAAAGTGATTTGCCTGCTTATACTCAATCAAAATTAAAGAGCAAACTAGAAAGCTAGGCGCAGGTTGCTCAAAACACTGTTTTGAGGTTGCAGATAGAACTGACGAAGTCAGTAACATCTATACGATAAGGCTAAGCTGACGTGGTTTGAAGAGATTTTTGAAGAGTATTAACGAGGTGGCAGTCCAAGGGCAATGCGGCCGTAGCGACTGATTCGTGTAATCTTCCAGGCAGGCGACCAGGTAACTTCAACCTTGACATCTTCGATACCCTCGATTTGTTTCAGACCTGCCACGATTTCGATAGGCAGGCTTTCGGCGCAATCGCAGGCGGTGTCGGTGAAGGTCATGACAATTTTGCAGAGGCCTGTTTCGTCTAGATTGATCTCATAAATCAGCCCTAGATTGTAAACATCCAATTCCACATCTGTATCAAAAACCTTCTCTAGTTTTTCGATAATTTGGTCTTGCAAGGCCAAAGCCCGGTCATTGATTTTGATATCGTCTCTCATTACAGTCCCTCCACGTGATAAATATCCTCTATTTTCTCATAATTCTGACAATTTGGCAAGTTTTTGATGAATTTTCTGAAAAAATATGATAATATAAAGAAAACACTGAATCAAGGGGAAGCCTATGGAGCAGATTGGAAAAGTCTTTAGACAATTACGAGAGTCAAGAAATATCTCGCTGAGACAAGCAACTGGGGGACAATTTTCGCCGTCTATGTTATCTCGCTTTGAAACAGGTCAGAGTGAGCTTTCGGTGGAAAAGTTTCTATTTGCCCTAGAAAATATATCTGCCAGTGTAGAGGAAATCCTCTTTCTAGCGAGAGGTTTTCAGTATGATACAGATTCTGAGTTGAGAAAAGAAATCCTAGATGTCTTGGATCCAAAGAATATAGCACCTCTTGAAGACCTGTATCGCAAGGAGTACCAAAAGCATACCCATTCTCAAAACAAACAGAAACATATTCTAAATGCCATTATTATCAAGTCTTATATGAAGAGCATGTATGATACGGTAGAGTTAACGGCAGAGGAGGGGAAAGTCCTTCATGATTATTTGTTTTCTACCGAGATCTGGGGAATCTATGAACTCAATTTATTTTCAGTCAGTTCACCATTTCTATCTGTTTCTCTTTTCACTAGGTATGTTAGAGAGATGGTACGTAAATCTGATTTTCTAATGGAAATGTCTGGTAATCGAAACCTTTTTCACACTATACTCTTGAATGGTTTTTTAGCCAGCATTGAGTGTGAAGAATTTACCAATGCCTCTTATTTTAAACGTGTCATCGAAGAGCATTTCTACAATGAAAATGAAACCTATTTCCGAATTGTCTATTTGTGGGCGGAAGGTCTCTTTGATAGCAAGCAAGGCAGAGTCAAGGAAGGGCGAAAAAAGATGGAGGATGCTGTCCGTATTTTTGAGATGCTTGGCTGTAACAAATCTGCTGAATACTATAGAAAAACCCCCGATTATTGAATATCTGCAAACTAAGAAAATAAGTTGAAATTTGAAGCGATAGAACTGTTGGGCTCTCTCGTGTCACTGGAGGGATTCTATCGTTTCTTTTTGCTCATTTTATTTGTTGCATATATTCAAAAGTTTTTCCTCTAAAATTTCTAAGTGCTATACTATAGTCATACTTCACATAAAACTTCGAACAAGAAGGGAGATTACCTATGAAACTATTGTTCAGAAATCAAGCTTATCGTCTCTTGACTTTGTCACGCTTCTTCAATGCTTTTGGTGCTTCGATTTTCAATCTGGTCTTTATCGTCTATGCATCGACCTTGTCACAAGCATCTTTTGCTGTTGCTATGGCGAATATTGTCATGCTTCTTCCGACTCTCTTTACAGTTTTTGTAGGGATTCGGGCAGATTACACGAGGGACAAGGTCAAATGGATGGTCTATAGTGGTTTGTTTCAGGCGGTTTTATTTTTTCTAGCAGCCCTAGTTGTTCAGCAAGCTAGTCTCTTTGCCTTTTCTAGCCTGTGTTTAATCAATGTCATTAGCGATGTCATCAGTGATTTTGCTGGTGGTTTGCGCATGCCTCTTATTAAGGAAAAAGTAGCTGAAGATGATCTGATGGAGGCTTATTCTTTTTCCCAGTTCATCACCTATATTTCAGCCATTGGTGGTCAAGCTTTCGGAGTCTGGCTCTTAGGGCTATCGGTCAATAATTTTTCTCTCGTTGCGGGAATCAATGCCTGTTTTTTCCTAGTATCAGCCGTTATCCTCTTTTTCGGAAAAAGCAAATTGAGACTGTCGATTTCATCCGCTGATGGTGAATCACTAAAAAATGAGAAGCTTTCTATCAAAGACCAGTTCCTAACAATTTACCGAAATTTACGTCTCGTTTTTCTTAAAGGTGGACAGAAAAACTTTGGATTCATGATCTTTGCTGTCTTGCTTATCAATGCCTTGGGTGGCGCTTTAGGAAGCATCTATAACATCTTCTTTTTGAGCCATTCTCTTTTGGACTTTTCTTACACAGAGGCATTATTTATCAGTCAAGTCTGTGCTTTGTTAGCAATCATCATCAGTAGCCTTACGGGCAATGATTATTTTGGGAAGCAGTCCTTGCCTAGATTGATGATGTGGGTGACCGTAGGACTCAGTCTAGTTGGTCTAGCTAATTTATTCAATCAAGTCGTACTTGGTTTACTATTTCTCTTTTCAACTCTGTATGTGTCTGGTAAAGTTCAACCAAAGATTAGTGCCATGCTTATGAAAAATCTAGCTCCAGAAGTTCTAGCTCGTACCAGTAATTTTTTAGGTTTATTGTTTACCTTATCCATACCTGTGGGAACAGCCTGTTTTTCACTTGTAGCTGTATGGAATATACAGTTGACTTGGATGCTATTTGTTGGTCTTTCCTTGCTAGCTATTCTTTTGACAGTTATTAATCTCAAAAATGATATCTAAATCCTAATTTTTTTCTCACTGTTTTAATCCCTCTATTTATGGTAAAATAAGACTATTAAGTTTAAAGAGGATTCCCTATGAAATTACAAAAACCAAAAGGAACGCAGGATATTTTACCTGCTGAGTCTGCCAAGTGGCAGTATGTTGAGGGCTTTGCCCGTGAGATTTTCAAGCGCTACAACTACGCAGAAGTGCGCACGCCCATTTTTGAGCATTACGAGGTTATCAGTCGCTCTGTCGGAGATACAACGGATATCGTAACTAAGGAAATGTATGACTTTTATGATAAGGGTGACCGTCATATCACCCTCCGTCCAGAAGGAACTGCGCCAGTTGTCCGTTCCTATGTGGAAAATAAACTCTTCGCCCCAGAAGTGCAAAAGCCAAGTAAGTTCTACTACATGGGACCTATGTTCCGCTATGAGCGTCCACAGGCAGGACGTTTGCGCCAGTTCCACCAGATTGGTGTTGAGTGCTTTGGCTCTAGTAATCCAGCTACCGATGTGGAAACCATCGCTATGGCAGCTCATTTCTTGAAAGAAATCGGCATCCAAGGTGTCAAATTGCACCTCAACACGCTTGGAAATCCTGAGAGCCGTGCGGCTTATCGTCAGGCCTTGATTGACTATTTGACACCGCTTAAGGAGACTTTATCTAAGGATAGCCAACGCCGTTTGGAGGAAAATCCTCTCCGTGTCTTGGACTCTAAGGAAAAAGAAGACAAGGTAGCAGTAGAGAATGCGCCTTCTATCTTGGACTTCCTTGATGAAGAAAGCCAAGCACACTTTGATGCTGTGCGTCAGATGTTGGAAAATCTTGGAGTAGACTATATCATCGATACCAATATGGTGCGTGGTCTGGACTACTACAACCACACCATTTTCGAGTTTATCACTGAGATTGAGGGCAATGACCTGACAGTCTGTGCGGGTGGTCGTTACGATGGTTTGGTTTCTTACTTTGGAGGCCCGGAAACTGCTGGATTTGGTTTTGGACTTGGTGTAGAGCGCCTGCTTCTCATTCTTGAAAAGCAAGGTGTTGCTCTTCCTATCGAAAACGCCCTAGATGTCTATATCGCAGTCTTGGGTGATGGAGCAAATGTAAAAGCCCTAGAACTAGTCCAAGCTCTTCGCCAACAAGGTTTCAAAGCAGAGCGTGATTACCTTAACCGTAAACTCAAAGCTCAGTTCAAGTCAGCTGATGTCTTTGCAGCTAAGACCCTCATCACCCTAGGTGAGAGTGAAGTCGAAAGCGGACAAGTAACGGTCAAGAACAACCAAACCCGAGAAGAAGTGGAAGTTGCGCTTGAGACAATCAACCAAAACTTCTCAGAAATCTTTGAAAAACTAGGATTTTAATGATAGATAAACTGGTCAGGAACCTACTCCTGACCTTTTTCTTTTGCAAAATGACAAAAATCATAAACTTTTTGACAAATATGCTTGTCAAAAAGAAAAAGATATGTTACAATGTAAGCAAGTTAAGAGAAAAGGAGAAAGGAATGCTTAAAAATCGTTTAAAAGAGCTTCGGGCTCGCGATGGTCTCAACCAAACCGACCTAGCCAAGCTAGCAGGGGTTTCCAGGCAGACCATTAGTCTACTAGAACGGGATGAGTACACCCCGTCCATTATCATTGCCCTGAAAATATCTCAAATTTTCAACGAAACAGTCGAATCGGTATTTCGCTTGGAGGAGGACGAGTGATGAACAAGTATAAAGTAATCTATTATGTAGTTGCCATAGCTCTATTAGTCAGCGCGTTTCTACTAATTGGGATGGATCTAGGCTGGTTTAATCCCTATCAAAGTGACCAATTTATTTGGGCCTACTTTGCCCTCATCCCAGTAGTTGAATGGATTGAAAAGAAATCCAAAAACCTAGCAAGTGAATAAGGAGAATGAATATGAAAAAGAAACGTGGATTGTTATTATTTTTAATGTCTATTGTCTTGGGATTTTTTTTGGCCATGTTTGTAGGGACGTTTAAGGCACTTGCTGAATCCCACGGAATTATGTTAGATGTAAAAGTCTTGATACCATGGATATCAGCTATTTGTTTAGTGTTAGGTTTCATTAGCATACTTTTGACATTCAATTTCTTAAAGAAAAGCAGAAAATTTCATTCCTTGTATCAAGAGGAAATGGATGATGATCTGAATGAAACCTATTATGTGCAGATGTATCGGAATCTCGAGTTTGGAACCATTGCTTTTAATATTGCAAGTGTAGCGATTTTATTAGCTCTTTTCATCTCAGCAAGTGAAATGGTTGTACTAAATGGAAGCCATATAACCTTACCTCTTTCTTTTTTGGCATTAGTGCTGATTTTCAGTGTTCAAAAATATCTTTTTAAGACCATTGCGATTGTTCGTCAGTTTGATTTGGTATTTTTCTCTACACCAAAGGATATCTTAGAGCATTTCGATTCTTACGATGAAGGGGAGCGCAAGGCTAATTTGGAACAGAGTTTTCGGATTTTATTCCAATTAAATCAATATGTCTTACCAATCTTATATATTTTTCTTTTTATCATTTCTTTCTTGACAGGAAAGATTCAATTACTGTCCTTATTGCTTGTAGGAGCAATCCATGTTTATATCAATGTGATGCAGTTGCCTATGGTGAAACGTTATTTTAAATAAAGGAGTTTCTATGATTCGTGTTGAAAATGTAAGCAAAAGTTTTGGGAGCAAAAAAGCTCTTCATCAGATTTCTTTTGAGATTAAGGAAGGTGAAATCTTTGGTTTTCTGGGCCCTTCTGGTTCAGGTAAAACAACCATGATCAATGTCTTGACAGGTCAGTTGGCTACAGATCAAGGTAAAACAGTTTTGTTAGGCAAGAATTCTCAAGATTTAACCTCAAATGATTTGGAACAAATTGGTATTGTGAGTGATGGCAGTGGTTTTTATGAAAAGATGAGTCTTTATAAAAATCTTCTCATCTACGCTAAGTTATATGGTCTCAAGTCAGATAGAGTAAATCAGGTGCTCCAACAGGTTGGATTGGCAGATGCTAAAGACATCATCGCAGAAAAACTATCTACAGGAATGAAACAACGAATGTTCTTGGCTCGTGCCCTTCTGAATGCTCCTAAGATTCTCTTTCTAGATGAGCCAACCAGTGGTTTAGACCCTACAACATCTAAGATGATTCATACCCTACTACAAGAATTAAAGCAGGCGGGGACAACTATCTTTCTGACAACGCATGATATGCATGAAGCAACTCTGCTTTGTGATCGCTTATCTCTTTTGAATAAGGGAAACTTAATAGAGTATGGAAGTCCGCAAGATATCATCCAGAAGTACCATGTGGATAAGAAAGTACGTGTGGTTTATAATGATGGACGAGAACAGATAGTTCCTTTTGAAGAATTACCACATTTAGATACGACAGATTTGATGGTGGTTCACTCTTGTGAGCCAACTTTAGAAGAAATCTTTATCAGATTGACAGGAGAAAAGTTAGATGTTTAGAAAATTAAATGCCCTACTATGGTTAAGATTACAAGTTCTTATCAGCAATTCAACTTTGTTGGCGACTCTATTGATGCCTTTTGGAATAGCTGTTCTATATAATGAATTCTTCAATAAGAATGGAGAATTGAGTATGTTTCTCCTCTCTTCGAGTTTGACGATGGTCTTGAGTATGGGAAGTGGTTATATGGTATCGATTATGATGGCAGAAGATAAGGAAAAACGCAATCTTAAATCACTCATCCTAAGTGGTGTGACAGCAACAGAATATACTTTCAGTATGCTTGTTCTCCCTATTTTGATAATGTTATTTGCTATGATTGTACTGCCCATCTATCTTAAAGTAGATCTATCAAGTTACTTATTGGCCTATGTTATCTATTTGGTCTTAGCAGCTATTAGTGTTATTTTTCTCAACCTTCTAATCGGTGCAGTGTCAGATACTCAGTCTAAAGCGCAAGTTTATAGTATCTTTCCTGTGTTTATCGTCTCTTTTTTACCCATGATTGCTCTTCAAAATGATACGGTTCAGAAAGTGTTGGATTACTCTTTTATTGGTCCAATTGTAAATCTTTTAAATAAAAAAGGTGGGGAAATATCTTTTTCTAATATTGGTATGTTACTTGCCTGGGTACTTGTGTTAGGAATAGCAAACCTCTTTGTATTGAAAAACAGCTATAAAGCAAGATAGGAGAACTTTATGAAACTACTTAAAAACCTTGGCTGGTTTCTTCTAGCTGTTCTATCCTTTTTATTCATCTATGGCTTCATTCAGGGGCTCGCGACTACTTCGCTTGCCTTAGGCGCTTCACCCTATGCTGTTACCCTACTCTATGTGGCCTTGGCTGGAGTTTATGTGTACGGTATTTACAAATGGTACCAGAAAGGTCCTGTTCATATTGAGAAGAGCGGATTTAACCGATTTATTTGGCTCCCTGCCTTGGTTTGGTTTTTATCTCTTGTCGTTCAATTCTTCTTGCCAAACGACCCTTCAGTAAATCAACAAATAGCGATAGACTTGACCTTGTCTCAACCACTTTTCTCATTCTTTGCGGTCGTTATTTTTGCTCCTTTGACGGAAGAACTTATCTTTAGAGGAATGTTGGCACGCTATCTCTTTCCTAAGCAGGACAATAGTAAACAAACTCTGATTTTTCTTCTGGTATCCAGTGTTCTGTTTGCCTTGATTCATTTCCCAGGTGATGTGCAACAATTTTTGGTTTATGCTAGTCTAGGATTGAGTTTGGGGCTGGCTTATGTAAGTCGAAAAGGTCTTCTTTACAGCATTTCTCTTCACGCTTTGAATAATTTAGTGAGCTTTTTGATGATTCTCATGCTATAATAGAGTCAGGAGGTCACATGAAACGAGTAATTTTATTAGCAGTGATTCAAGCAGTCGTTCTATTTTTCATCATTGGAGCGCTAGCTTATGCCTTTAAGGGCGATTTCTTCTATAACTATCTAGCAGTCGTCTTTGCCCCTATTGCAGGTGTCTTGCGCTTTGGGACAGCTTACACAACGGAAATTGTCTTGCCTCGAAAGGCAGCCGAAATTGCTGAAAAGCGTAAAGCAGGCAACAATTCAAAATAAAAGAGTCCGATGAACTTCATCGGATTTTTGTATGGGCGTCAATTTTTAGAGTCTTCACTTGATTTTTAAAGACTGGCAAACTTTTCTGATGATTTTCATGAAGAGCCTGCGCTTTTATGGTAAAATAGTAACAGAATAAAAGAGGAGAGAAACAATGAAACGTAGTATGTATGCTGGTCGTGTTCGTGAGGAACACATCGGACAAGAAATAACCTTGAAAGGATGGGTTGGCCGTCGTCGTGACCTTGGTGGTTTGATCTTTATCGATCTTCGTGACCGTGAAGGAATTATGCAGTTGGTTATCAACCCTGAAAAAGTATCTGCAGAGGTCATGGCAACAGCTGAAAGCCTTCGTAGCGAATTTGTTATCGAGGTGACTGGACAGGTCGCTGCGCGTGAGCAAGCCAATGATAAGTTGCCAACTGGTGCAGTTGAGTTAAACGTGACAGCTCTGACAGTGCTTAATACAGCTAAAACAACCCCATTTGAGATTAAGGATGGCATTGAGGCTAATGACGATACACGTTTACGTTACCGTTACCTTGACCTTCGTCGTCCAGAGATGCTGGAAAACCTCAAACTTCGTGCTAAAGTGACCCACTCTATTCGCAATTACTTGGATGAGTTGGAGTTTATCGACGTGGAGACACCATTCCTTTCTAAGTCAACTCCTGAAGGGGCGCGTGACTATTTGGTGCCATCTCGTGTAAATAGAGGGCATTTCTACGCCCTTCCTCAAAGTCCACAAATCACGAAACAGCTCTTGATGAATGCTGGTTTTGACCGTTACTATCAAATCGTTAAATGTTTCCGTGACGAGGACTTGCGTGGTGACCGCCAGCCTGAGTTCACTCAGGTCGACTTGGAAACATCTTTCCTTACTGAGCAAGAAATCCAAGATATCACAGAAGGATTGATTGCGCGTGTCATGAAGGAAACAAAAGGCATCGAAGTGACGCTTCCATTCCCTCGTATGAAATACGATGATGCTATGGCTCTTTACGGTTCTGACAAGCCAGATACCCGTTTTGACATGTTGCTTCAGGACCTGACAGTAGTAGTCAAAGGTGTAGACTTTAAAGTCTTTTCAGAAGCACCTGCTGTAAAAGCAATTGTGGTCAAAGGAGCTGCGGACAACTATTCACGTAAAGACATCGACAAGATGACCGAAGTAGCCAAACAGTATGGTGCCAAAGGTCTTGCTTGGGTCAAGGTGGTTGATGGAGAATTAAACGGACCAGTTGCCAAGTTCTTGACTAGCATCCAAGCAGAATTGACAACAGCGCTTGCTCTTGAAGATAAGGACTTGGTTCTCTTTGTGGCGGATACGCTTGAAGTGGCTAATGCAACGCTTGGTGCCCTTCGTGGACGTATTGCCAAAGAGCTTGGTTTGATTGATAATGATAAATTCAACTTCCTTTGGGTTGTTGACTGGCCAATGTTTGAATGGTCTGAAGAAGAAGGTCGTTACATGAGCGCCCACCATCCATTTACTCTACCACAGGAAGAGACTGCTCACGAATTAGAAGGCGATTTGGCGAAGGTTCGTGCCATTGCTTACGATATTGTCTTGAACGGTTATGAACTTGGTGGTGGTAGCCTTCGTATCAACCAAAAAGACCTTCAAGAACGTATGTTCAAGGCTCTTGGTTTCTCAGCCGAAGAAGCAAATGACCAGTTTGGTTTCCTTCTTGAAGCCATGGACTATGGTTTCCCACCACACGGTGGCTTGGCTATCGGGCTTGACCGATTTGTCATGCTCTTAGCAGGAGAAGAAAATATTCGTGAAGTTATTGCCTTCCCTAAGAACAATAAGGCAAGTGACCCAATGACACAAGCTCCTTCAACAGTAGCTCTCAAACAACTAGAGGAACTCAGCTTACAAGTAGAAGAAGATGAAACAAGCAAAACGAATTAAGCGGTGGCGCTATTATCTGCGCCGCTTTGCTCATCAGATAAAAATTTTACGTGTCTTACAAAGCATCTCTCGCGAAAAATATGATGAGAAGATTTCGGCCTCTCTGGTCTATGGATTTTTATCAGCAGTAGCGGTCAATTTCTTTTTCCAACCAGGTCATGTGTATTCGAGTGGTGCGACAGGTCTGGCACAGATTATCTCTGCCTTGAGTAATCACTGGTTTGGTTTTCATATCCCGATTTCGTTGACCTTCTATGCCATTAATTTCCCTTTGATGGTCTTGGCTTGGTATCAAATTGGGCATAAGTTCACCGTCTTTACCTTTATAACGGTATCCATGAGTTCCTTCTTTATCCAGTTTGTCCCTGTGGCGACCTTGACGGAGGATCCCATTATCAATGCCCTTTTTGGGGGTGTTGTCATGGGCTTGGGGATTGGTTTTGCTCTTCGAAACAATATCTCCAGTGGTGGGACGGATATCGTCAGCCTGACTATTCGCAAGAAAACGGGTAAGAATGTTGGTAGTATTTCTTTCTTGGTAAATGGGACCATCATGCTGATAGCAGGCTTGACCTTTGGTTGGGAATACGCTCTCTACTCTATGATTACCATCTTTGTCTCTAGCCGTGTCACAGACGCTGTCTTTACCAAGCAAAAACGGATGCAGGCCATGATTGTGACCAATCATCCAGAGAAGGTAATTGAAAAAATCCATAAAAAATTGCACCGCGGAGCAACCATGATCCACGATGCAGAAGGAACCTATAATCACGAAAGAAAGGCAGTTTTAATCACTGTCATTACACGTGCAGAGTTTAATGAATTTAAACAGATTATGAAACAGGTGGATCCAAGCGCCTTTGTCTCTGTCTCGGAGAATGTTCATATTTTGGGACGGTTCGTTGAAACAGATAATTAGTGATCAAAAAAACCAGCTCGAGCTGGTTTTTATTTTTCGATAATTTTGTGGGCAATCAACTGGCGATAACAAATTTGTTTATTGCTTTTAGCATCATTGATGATCTGGAGAATAGTTTCAAAGGAAACACGACCAAGCTCCAAACTATTGATATCGACATAGGCTGCCAAGTTGAGCTTGGGATTGACTGAGTCGAAGCTGAGGACAGGGACATCCAGTTGGTGTTTTGCGATGTAATCACAGACCCCTGCAGCAAGGAGACTATCAATGGTAATAATAGCGTCAATATTTGGATCGTGTTTGAAGAGAAGTCTACTAAAGCGATAACCATTATCTTCAAGAAATTCAGTAGCAAAGTAAGTCAGATTAGTATCGAGAGGAAGTTGGTATTGTTTTAGAGCTAGCTCGTAACCTGTCAGACGGTCTTGTGTTACGAAGAGTCGCTTAGTACCTCCGATAAAGGCAATTCGCTTGCATCCTTTTTTGATGAAATACTCTGTCGCATCAAAACCAGCTTGGACATTGTCATTATCGACAAGTGGAATGAAGGGAGATAGAGATTTACCTAAGATAAGGAAAGGAAATTGCTCGTCTGCTACTAACTTAACCAAAGGGTCCTCTTCTTGGGCATAGAGGAAAATCAAACCATCTACACGCTTACCATAGACCATCTGAGAAATAGCTTTAAGACGCTCTTTGGCATCTTTACCTGTCGCGATCTGAATGGCGTAGTGGTTTTCAGAGGCGACTTGGGCGATACCACGGAGGACAGATGGGAAGAAAGGATTTTGATAGAAGGCGTCTGAGTCGTCAGGAAGCACCAAGCCGATAACTTGGGTATAACTGCTTACCAAACTACGAGCGTTGAGGTTGGGGTGGTAATTGAGCTCCTTCATAGCCTTACGAACACGTTTTTTTGTTTCGTCGCTAATGGTTGATTTGTTTTGAATAACACGGGTTACGGTTGAAGGTGAAACACCAGCAGCCTTGGCCACGTCTTTAATCGTAACGGGCATAAAAATCTCCTATTTATGGTAATCTGGATCACGGAAATGCGTTTTATAAAAGATAGTGACCAGATACAGAACAAAAAGAATGTTTTGTACAGTGATGAGGTTTGACATATTTTGGCCAAAGAGTCCCAAAATAAGTGTAATCAGAGTTGGTAATCCTAAACAGTTCAAGATAAAATGGTAGCACTCTTTAAAGGTCCTAAATGAAAAGAGGCGTGATTTCTTAGTGATATAAAGGAGAAGACTCGCTCCTAGAGAGACGATAAAGAAATTCAAACCAAAGAGGAAGCTCGCACCGAGAACTAGAAAGAGACTGATATAGACACGATTCTGCTGGTACCAGTCTTTAGAAATGGCTTGGGTCAAGCTGTCTTTACTTTTGAAACTCTCAGTCTCAATCGCTCGGTAAGAGACACGGGTCAGTTCTTTACTTTCTTTGCTGATGACGAGCTCATTCGTATCGAAATGCAGTTGCAAGTCCTTAGGTAATTCCTTGCTTTGACTTGGACCGATCACAATAGAAGGCTCTTGACTAGCTGTTCCAGTATAAGTTAATTTGCCATCAACAATTGTAGCGTGTTCAGAGAGATCCTGTACAACCTTATCTGTCAATGGTTCATAGACATTATCGATAAAGGTTTCTAGCGGATAAGTCTCCTGCGAGCTGTTTTGGATGGCAATAGGTACCATAGATAAGCTGATAAGGAAGATACTGGTAAAGAGAAGTTGGAACCAGTTGAGTCCGAAACGTTTGGACAGGGGCTTACGAAATCCCCAAATACTTGAAAAATAGGAAAATGGATATGGAAGCATAGGTATCTTTCTAAAAGGTGTTTTCTATATGAGTATTATTATATAGAGAAATGTGCTTTATTTCAAGTCTAGGGGATAAATTGCTTGTTGTAAGGATATTACTTACAGTAACAATCGCTAATACTCAATGAAAATCAAAGAGCAAACTAGGAAGCTAGCCGCAGGTTGCTCAAAGCACAGCTTTGAGGTTGCAGATAAAGCTGACGTGGTTTGAAGAGATTTTCGAAGAGTATAAAATGAAAAAGGGTGGCGGGGATATATTATCCCTTGTCGCCACCACTTGTAAGTCCTGAAACAAAGTTCTTTTGTAGGAAGAAGAAGAGAATACAGATTGGAAGGGCAATGAGGATAGCACCTGCTGAGAAGTAGGCAATCTTCAAGTTTTTCACATTGCTAACGAAGGTTTGGAGACCTACGGCAACAGTAAAGTATTCTTTCTCACGAAGCAAGAAACTAGAGAGGATATAGTCTCCAAAAGGTCCCATGAAGGCCCAGAGAGCTTGTACGGCAACCATTGGGCGAACAAGTGGAAGAACAATTTGCCAGAAGCGGCGGAAGTGTCCTGCACCGTCTAGTTTTGCAGATTCGTCTAGAGACATTGGCACTGTATCGAAGTAGCCTTTCATGAGCCAAGCATTCATCGGGATACCACCACCAACGTAGAGGAAGATGAGGAACCAGCTGTGGTTAAGGGCGTTCAACATAAGTGCCATAACGAAGAAGGCTGTCAAAGCGGCCATGGTTGGCACCATTTGGATAATCAAGAAGAAAACCAAACTTTGTTTACGAGCCAAGAAGTTGTAACGGCTGTAGGCATAACCAGCAAGTACGATGATACTTGTTTGAACCGCCATAGTAATCAAGGCGATGATCAAGGTATTGAGATACCAAGTACCGTATAGAGTTTCAGTAAAGAGTCCTTTAAAGTTATCAAAATTGAAGTCGATGTTAGTATCTAGTTTAAAGGCTGCGACGTTACCTGCTTTAAAGGCTGACATGATGGTAATCAACAGTGGATAGATGATTACAATTGATAGGCCAATCAAGTAGAGGTAAGTAAGGGTTTGAGTCAGTCTACGTTTGAGTTTAATTGAGTTATTCATCTTAGACGTCCTCCATATCAAATGCGTGTAGTTTCTTGAATGCGATCATAGAGATTGAGATGACAATGATAGAGATAATCAAGGTAACAGCTGCCGCCATTGAGTATTGAGGAGATGTACCTGTTGTCAAACGGTAGATCCATGAGATCAAGATATCGGTTGAACCAGCTCCACCTCCGACACTACCAGGTCCTCCACCATTGAAGAGGTACATGATAGAGAAGTTGTTAAAGTTGAAGGTGTATTGACTGATCAAAGTAGGTGCCGCAACAGCCAAGATCATTGGGAAAGTGATGTTGCGGAATTTTTGCCAAGCATTGGCACCGTCAATATAGGCTGCTTCGTAAAGATCGTTAGGAATAGATTGTAAGATACCCAAGGTCAATACGTAGATGTATGGGAATCCAAGCCAACCCTGCATCATAATCAAGGCAATCTTAGTCCAAGTTGGGTCTGTTTTCCAAGGAATAAGAGCACCATCAAGGAAAGGAAGGAATTTAGCTAAGATTGGCAATACTTGAGTGTTGATGGCTCCGACACTATCGTTAAACATATTTGAGAATGTCAAGATAGTGATGAAGGCTGGAACAGCCCAAGGAAGAAGGAAAATAACACCAAAGATACGTTTTCCTTTGATAAATGGTTGGTTAGCAATGATAGCTGTGAAGATACCGATGACGATCTGTAAAGTTGAGGCAGCCAAAGCCCAGATGATAGTCCAAGAAAGAACGGCACCAAAGGCAGAACGGAAGGTACTCAAACTCCAGATGTTCGTAAAGTTGGTCAAACCAACCCAGTCCAACAATTTGTTTGGTGGCAAGTGCTGGAAGTCATAGTTGGTAAAGGCGATCATCAAGGTTACGATAACCGGGAAGATAATCGCAAAAGTCATGGCAACATAAGATGGAATGATTAAGAGGTAAGGGAAGCCATTTTCATAGATTCCTTTGACCATTTCTTTAAAGGTAAGTGCTACTGGTATGCCATTGTTAATGTGTTTGGCAGTTGTATGTGCGTCTTTGATATTTGCGAAATAAAAGAGTACATAAACAACTACAAAGATTAAATGGAAGGCACCACGAATCAGCATAAAGAGGGAATTATCACGACCTGGTTTGTCACCAAGAGTGATGAGATTGCTCAATTCAGGGGCTGCAAGTGCTAGGAAGTAAAGGACGAATACGATGGTTACACCAAGGAAGATAAAACCTTTGGCTTTTTGTTTATTGTAAATCTGTCCTAACCCAGGAATGATAGACAGCAGAGCTGCTTTACTAGGTTGTTGCTTTTCCATAATAACTCCTTTCATAGGATACTGGTTTCTAATTAAAACCTAAACTATATATGTTTTTGATTGATAAATTCAAAGGGGGATTTGATTTCCACCCCCCTTGAACAAATTTTTTATTCACCAAATTTTTGTTTGATTGTTTCTTTGATCAATGTTACAGCGTCGTTAGCAGCTGTTTTCGCATCTTTCTTACCACTTACAGCATCAAAGAGCATAGTTTTCGCTGGATCCCAAACTGCAGACATTTGAGAAATGTTTGGCATTGGTTGAGCGTTCTTGAACTGTTTGATAACAGCTGTTGTCAACTCATCATTTTTACCTTCAGCATATGTACGAGCTTCAGTGTTAGCTGGGATTTCGTTAGTTGTATCGTAGAAGGCTTTTTGTTCTTCAGTTGAAACAAGGAAGTCTACAAATTTTTGAGCGCCTTCAAGGTTCTTAGTGCTTGATGGGATGATCCAAGCTTTACCACCACCGAATGCAGCATATTCTTTTCCATTTGGAAGAGTTGGGATAGTTGCAACACCGTAGTTTACTTTAGCATCTTTAAAGGCTTGAGCTTTCCAAGGTCCGTCGATGATAGCAGCTGTTTTACCTTCTTGGAATTGAGTTTGGATTAAGTTGCCAGCACCTTCAGTATCTTGCATACCTTTAGGCCATTTTTCATACCAAGATTTAGCGTAGTTGATACCTGCGATAGAACCGTCGTTTGCAAGACCGATATCTTTAGCGTCTTTACCGTTTTGTCCGAATACGTAAGCACCGTTACCAGCAAGAAGTCCATATGCATAGTAGAAGTTTGTCCAGTCAGCTAGGAAAGCAGAAGTTTTTCCATCTTCTCCAGCGAAGGCATATTTGCTATCTTTAGCAAGGTTTTCTAAGTCAGCAAAAGTTTTTGGAGCTTCTTTTACCAAGTCTTTGTTGTAGTACATAACAAGTGACTCGATAACAGCAGGAGCACCGTAAACTTTACCATCAGCAGCTGTTACAAGAGATTTAGTTTTATCATCTGTTTTAGCGCCGTCGCTCAATTTAACTTCTGAAAGTTGTCCGTCAGTACCAAGGCTACCTACACGGTCGTATGGAGCCATCATAACGTCAGCAGCTTGACCTGATTGGTTGTCAAGAGAAAGTTTGTCAAGCCCACCCATTTGGTCTCCTGTTTTGATGGTAACTTTTACGCCAGCTTCTTTTTCGTAAGCTTTTGCAGCTGATTCAGCAAAGGCTTTATATTGGTCTTCAACGTAGAAAGTGAGTTCTTTGGCTTCAGATGAACCAGAATCAGCAGGCTTATCAGCAGTTTTGCTTCCGCAAGCTACCAAAAGCAAGCTAGCAAGTGTAGCAGTTCCAAGCACAGCAGCGCTCTTCATGAATTTAGATGACATAGTGTATTCCTCCTAAAGAATAACAAATTTTATAATGAGGAAACGCAAACGTTTTCCTTTATGGGACTAGTATAACACAATCAGAAAGCGGTTGCAAGTGTTTTTTGTAAAAATTTTTAAAAAAATTGTAAAAAAAGTAAACGCTTCATCATCATATAATAGTAGAAAATCCCAAAAATTGGTTTTGTTTTAAATTTAAAAAAAGTTGAGAAAACGATTGCCTAATTTACAAATGGAAAGCAGAGAGGATTCTCACTTTATTTTTGCTTAATAAGGTAAGTGAAACCCTTATTCCTATTTTGTTTGTTTCCTGAAAGGATATATATACAAGTAAGAAGAAAAAATTTAAAAAAAATAATCAAAAAAGTTATTTAAAACCGCTTGCATTTATCAAGAAAATAAGCTATACTAGTAATAGCGCAAACGTTTGCGTTCATAAAAATGTAATATCTAACTATAAACACATGAGGTGCTTATTATGAAAAAACGTCAAAGTGGTGTGTTGATGCACATTTCTTCTCTTCCAGGAGCATACGGAATCGGATCATTTGGTAAAAGTGCTTACGACTTCGTTGATTTCTTGGTTCGCACAAAACAACGTTACTGGCAAATCCTTCCACTAGGAACAACTAGTTACGGAGACTCTCCTTACCAATCTTTCTCAGCCTTCGCAGGGAACACTCATTTTATCGATTTAGATATCTTGGTGGAACAAGGCTTGTTGCAAGCAAGTGACCTTGAAGGGGTTGACTTTGGTAGTGATGCGTCTGAAGTTGATTATGCGAAAATCTACTATGCACGTCGTCCTCTTTTAGAAAAAGCGGTAAAACGTTTCTTGGAAGTAGGAGATGTTAAGGATTTTGAGAAATTCGCTCAAGACAACCAATCATGGCTTGAACTCTTTGCAGAGTATATGGCTATCAAAGAGCATTTTGACAATCTTGCTTGGACTGAATGGCCAGATGCAGATGCTCGTGCTCGTAAAGCTTCAGCACTTGAAAGCTACCGTGAGCAATTGGCAGACAAGTTGGTTTACCACCGTGTGACTCAATACTTCTTCTTCCAACAATGGTTGAAATTGAAAGCTTACGCTAACGACAACTACATCGAAATCGTTGGGGACATGCCAATCTACGTAGCGGAAGATTCAAGCGATATGTGGGCAAATCCACATCTCTTTAAGACAGATGTTAACGGTAAGGCGACTTGCATCGCAGGATGCCCACCAGATGAATTTTCTGCAACTGGTCAGCTTTGGGGTAACCCAATCTATGACTGGGAAGCAATGGACAAAGATGGTTACAAATGGTGGATTGAACGCTTACGTGAAAGCTTCAAAATCTACGACATCGTTCGTATTGACCACTTCCGTGGTTTCGAATCTTACTGGGAAATCCCTGCTGGTTCCGATACAGCAGCACCTGGTGAGTGGGTGAAAGGTCCTGGCTACAAGCTTTTTGCAGCCGTTAAGGAAGAGCTTGGTGAGCTAAACATCATCGCAGAAGATCTTGGTTTTATGACAGACGAAGTTATCGAATTGCGTGAACGTACTGGCTTCCCAGGAATGAAGATTCTTCAATTTGCCTTCAACCCAGAAGACGAAAGTATCGATAGCCCACACTTGGCACCTGCTAACTCAGTTATGTACACAGGAACACACGATAACAATACGGTCCTTGGTTGGTACCGTAACGAGATCGATGATGCGACTCGTGAATACATGGCGCGCTACACTAACCGTAAAGAATACGAAACAGTGCCACATGCTATGCTTCGTACAGTCTTTTCATCAGTTAGCTTCATGGCAATTGCAACTATGCAAGATTTGCTAGAATTGGATGAGGCAGCTCGTATGAACTTCCCATCTACCCTTGGTGGAAACTGGTCTTGGCGTATGACTGAAGATCAATTGACACCAGCTGTCGAGGAAGGCTTGCTTGACTTGACAACAATCTATCGCCGAATCAATGAAAATTTGGTAGAATTAAAGAAATAATACAATATCAGGAGACACCTTAAACATGTTATCACTACAAGAATTTGTACAAAATCGTTACAATAAAACCATTGCAGAATGTAGCAATGAAGAGCTTTACCTGGCTCTTCTTAACTACAGCAAGCTTGCAAGCAGTCAAAAACCAGTTAACACTGGTAAGAAAAAAGTTTACTACATCTCAGCTGAGTTCTTGATTGGTAAGCTCTTGTCAAACAATTTGATCAACCTTGGTCTTTACGACGATGTCAAAAAAGAACTTGCAGCTGCAGGTAAAGACTTGATCGAAGTTGAAGAAGTTGAACTGGAACCATCTCTTGGTAATGGTGGTTTGGGACGTTTGGCTGCCTGCTTTATCGACTCAATTGCTACTCTTGGTTTGAACGGTGACGGTGTTGGTCTTAACTACCACTACGGTCTTTTCCAACAAGTTCTTAAAAACAACCAACAAGAAACAATTCCAAACGCATGGTTGACAGAGCAAAACTGGTTGGTTCGCTCAAGCCGTAGCTACCAAGTGCCATTTGCTCACTTCACATTGACATCAACTCTTTACGATATCGATGTACCTGGTTACAAGACAGAAACTAAGAACCGCTTGCGTTTGTTTGACTTGGATTCAGTTGATTCTTCAATCATTAAAGACGGTATCAACTTTGACAAGACAGATATCGCTCGCAACTTGACTCTCTTCCTTTACCCAGATGATAGTGACCGTCAAGGTGAATTGCTCCGTATCTTCCAACAATACTTCATGGTTTCAAACGGTGCGCAATTGATCATCGACGAAGCAATCGAAAAAGGAAGCAACTTGCATGACCTTGCTGACTACGCAGTTGTCCAAATCAACGATACTCACCCATCAATGGTTATTCCTGAGTTGATCCGTCTTTTGACTGCTCGTGGTATCGAGCTTGACGAAGCAATCTCAATCGTTCGTAACATGACTGCCTACACTAACCACACAATCCTTGCTGAAGCCCTTGAAAAATGGCCTCTTGAATTCTTGCAAGAAGTGGTTCCTCACTTGGTACCAATCATCGAAGAATTGGACCGTCGCGTGAAAGCAGAATACAAAGATCCAGCTGTTCAAATTATTGACGAGAGTGGACGTGTTCACATGGCTCACATGGATATCCACTACGGATACAGCGTTAACGGAGTAGCAGCACTTCACACTGAAATCTTGAAGAACTCTGAGTTGAAAGCTTTCTACGACCTTTACCCAGAAAAATTCAACAACAAAACAAACGGTATCACTTTCCGTCGTTGGCTCATGCATGCTAACCCAAGCTTGTCTCACTACTTGGATGAGATTCTTGGAGAAGGTTGGCACCATGAAGCTGATGAGCTTGAGAAACTCTTGTCTTATGAAGACAAAGCAGCTGTCAAAGAAAAATTGGAAAGCATCAAGGCTCACAACAAACGTAAATTAGCTCGTCACTTGAAAGAACACCAAGGTGTGGAAATCAATCCAAACTCTATCTTTGACATCCAAATCAAACGTCTTCACGAGTACAAACGCCAACAAATGAACGCTTTGTACGTGATCCACAAATACCTTGACATCAAAGCTGGTAACATCCCTGCTCGCCCAATCACAATCTTCTTTGGTGGTAAAGCAGCTCCAGCCTACACAATCGCTCAAGACATCATCCACTTGATCCTTTGCATGTCAGAAGTTATTGCTAACGATCCAGCAGTAGCTCCACACTTGCAAGTAGTTATGGTTGAAAACTACAACGTTACTGCAGCAAGCTTCCTTATCCCAGCATGTGATATCTCAGAACAAATCTCACTTGCTTCTAAAGAAGCTTCAGGTACTGGTAACATGAAATTCATGTTGAACGGAGCTTTGACTCTTGGTACTATGGACGGAGCTAACGTGGAAATCGCTGAGTTAGTTGGTGACGAAAACATCTATATCTTTGGTGAAGATTCAGAAACTGTTATCGACCTTTACGAAAAAGCAGCTTACAAATCAAGCGAATTCTACGCCCGTAAAGCTATCAAACCATTGGTTGACTTCATCGTTAGCGATGCAGTTCTTGCAGCTGGAAACAAAGAGCGCTTGGAACGTCTTTACAAGGAATTGATCAACAAAGACTGGTTCATGACTCTTCTTGACTTGGAAGACTACATCAAAGTCAAAGAGCAAATGTTGGCTGACTACGAAGACCGTGACGCATGGTTGGATAAAGTTATCGTTAACATTTCTAAAGCAGGATTCTTCTCATCTGACCGTACAATCGCTCAGTATAACGAAGATATCTGGCACTTGAATTAATACTCTTCGAAAATCTCTTCAAACCACGTCAGCGTTGCCTTGCCGTACTCAAGTACAGCCTGCGGCTAGCTTCCTAGTTTGCTCTTTGATTTTCATTGAGTATAAGATACAAGATTTAGACTAATACACTTTCCTATAAAGCGAATTTCGATTGAAATTCGCTTTTTTGAATGCTATGGATTTGAGCCAATCTTGTCTTAAAAAGAGAGAAATCATAGACACATTGAACGTTTAAAAAGTTGGTTTTACTGTCTTTCAACCTCATGCTTCTTCGTAGTTGATTACCTCATATCTCTTGTATTCACTTACACAAAGTATTATAATATGATTGTAGGAAAGAAGGTGTTCTTATGTGGAAAAAATATTTTTCAAAATATAAATGGACTGATTTATTTTGGATTTTATTTGTTATTTTAACATGCCTCTTGGCGGGTAATAGTAATCTTTACCCCCTTACCCATCAAGAAATCTCTTATCATGGGTGCTTATCGGGAATTACACTTGCCTTATTTCACTTGCTATTTATTGATAAGTTTTTTATTTCGAATCGAAAATAAATGGAGAAGCTAAAAGCTTTAAATGTTTTAGACTTTTGGGATAGATAGTTTAAAAATTGAAATTTAAAACCGCAGATCTTCTTGAAATGCGGTTTTTTGTGTCAATTATAGTTCTCTCCCAACCAAAATCTCTGCTTCAATGGTAATCTCTGTCAGTTGGCTCCAGTCAATCTTGCTCTGGTCGATGTGAAAGAGGAGAGGAGTCATACTGAGTAGGGCTTGGAGCTGCTTTGCTGTGATAGACTGGGTTAGTGAGGCAGTTTGACTAGATAGGATGGTAAAGTGATCTTGGAAATGATTTTTGATATCTTGGTTGGAATAGTCCTTGTTTGTCAGCTGGTCTTGTACCTTCTGACGGATTTCCTTGAGGTGATTTTTAGTTGGAATAACCTTTATCAAGATACCGTCTTTGGATAAAACGCGACGAAATTCTCCATAGTTGGCAGGTGAGAAGATATCAAGCAGGATATCCATACTGGCGTCTTTTATAGGAAGTCGTGCCAAGTCACCAACGAACCAATTGACTGCCCAGTTGGGTTCGCTCTTGGCAGCGATTTGGACGGAATCTTTGGAAATGTCGAAGGCATAGAAGGTTTTGTCAGGATGGCTTTCTTGGAGTTTACGAGAATAGAAACCTTCACCACAACCGATATCTAAAATTGTTTTGGCATTTTTTGAGTTTGAAAGTAAATCAGATACAGCCTCTAGAATAGCTTGATAAAATCCAGCTTCTAGGATTTGCTGGCGATTTTGGAAGTTTTCCTTGTCGTAGTTGGCAGATTGCTTGATTTGAGGTGCCAGATTGACATAGCCGAATTTTGACAGATCAAAAGAATGGTGATTGCTACACTTGAGACTGCTAGCTACTAGAGGTAGCTTTTCTTGACAGATGGGACAGGCAAAGGCAGTAGCAGAAGCAAAACGTTGAAGTTTGGGTTTGAGATTTGTATTCATAGTTTAAGTGTATCAAAAGAGGCAAATGAAAGCAACTTTAGGAATAAGTAGATGGGAGATTCAGTAGAAATAAAACTAATTCTCCAATTTATAGAATAAAATTGCTTTTATATCGAAATTTCTATATAATAATGATAAGGAGGAAATAAGTATGTTAAAAGAAGTATTAACCGTTGCAAAAGTTGCGAAAAAATCATCACTCTTTTTGGGTGGTGTCGCATTTGGTACCCTTGGCTTGAAAATCTTAGCAAGTAAGGAAGCTAAAAAAGGTTATTCTAAAGCTTTGGCTAAGGCTTACAAGTTGAAAGACGGGCTAGATGCATCTGTTTCTGTTGTGAAACAACATGGAGACGATGTCTTGCAAGATGCCAAATATTTGTACGAGCAAGAGAAAAAAGAAGAGCAATTAGATAGCCTTATAGGAGAATAATATGTCTTTTAAAGTGCTACATAGAGGATACCAACATATCCGACTATCATCTTCTTTTTCACTCACCTTGGATATTCAAGACTATCTTCGTTCCTTGGCGAGAGATGAAAAGGGGATTGAGTCTATCCAGTTTTACATGGATCAACAGCACTTTACTCTACGTATAAAAGAAGGCTTTTCTGTATTAGATAATGCAGAAGCCTTTTTAAAAAGAATTGATAAAGGGAAAGTTTCTGAGTTGATGACTCTTCCCATTCGTAGAGAAGAGAGTGCTTATTCTATTGTTTCAGGTGCAGCGATTAAGCGTATACTTTTTCGTAGTTTTGTGCCGTATCCTATTCGCTATATATGGACTTGTTATCAGGCTTTTGGCTATATTAGAGAAGCCTATCAAACACTAGCGCGTAAGGAACTAACGATGGAGGTCTTGGACTGTTCGGCGATTTTATTGTCCTTGTTTATGAACCAATCCAAGACAGCTAGCAATATCATGTTTATGCTTGATTTGGGGAATCATTTAGATCAGTGGTCCTTGAAAAAAACTGCAACAGATTTAGAACAAAGCCTTCTTGCAAAAGAGAGCGATGTATTCTTAGTACAGGGCGATACGGTTGTTAGTATCAAGAGTTCCGATGTTCAAATAGGAGATGTCTTGGTCCTATCTCAAGGAAATGAAATTCTGTTTGATGGACAAGTAGTTTCAGGTTTAGGTATGGTCAACGAAAGTTCCTTGACGGGAGAGAGTTTTCCAGTTGAAAAAAGAGAGTCTGATTTGGTTTGTGCAAATACAGTATTAGAAACTGGAGAGTTGCGCATTCGTGTAACCGATAATCAGATGAACAGCCGGATTTTACAGCTGATTGAGTTGATGAAGAAATCTGAAGAAAACAAGAAAACGAAACAACGCTATTTCATCAAGATGGCGGACAAGGTCGTCAAATATAATTTCTTGGGGGCTGGGCTGACTTACCTATTGACAGGTTCTTTTTCGAAGGCTATTTCTTTCCTATTGGTCGATTTCTCCTGCGCTTTGAAAATCTCTACTCCTGTAGCTTATTTGACAGCTATCAAGGAGGGGTTGAATCGTGAAATGGTGATTAAGGATGGGGATGTTCTGGAGAAATATCTGGAAGTTGATACTTTCTTGTTTGATAAGACGGGAACAATCACAACTAGTTATCCTATAGTTGAAAAGGTGTTACCTTTTGGGGACTATAGTGAGGAAGATATTCTCAGAATCAGTGCCTGTCTTGAGGAACACATTTATCATCCTATTGCTAATGCTATCGTCAAGCAAGCTGAGATAGAGGGAATTGAACATGAGGAAATGCATGGGAAACTCCAATATATCGCAAGCAAGGGGATTAAATCTCATATAGATGGGCAACCAGTTCTTATTGGGAATTATGTCTTGATGCAGGATGAACAGATTCATATCAGTTCAGAACAAAATGCTTTAATTGAAGAGTACAAGAGTCACTACAATCTCTTATTCTTGGCTTATCAGAATGAATTGATTGGAATGTTCTGCATTCATACTCCTTTGAGAAAAGAAGCAAAAGCAGCCTTGGAGAAACTTAAGGCACAAGGAAAAAAATTGATTCTGGCAACAGGGGACACCTTGGTTAGAACAGAGGAATTAGTCAAAGATTTGCCCTTTGATCAGGTCTATACAGACTTGAAACCTGATGGAAAATTTGAGTTAGTAGAGGAACTGCAGAAAGCAGGTCACACTATTTTGATGGTTGGAGATGGCTTGAATGACTCAGCGGCTCTAACCCTATCAGATATCGGTGTGGTGATGAATGAGAGTGCAGATATTTCTAAGCAGATGAGTGATATCTTATTGTTAGATAATCGCTTGGATTTCTTCCAAGAGTTGGATTCGCTATCATCATCTTTGCAAACACTCATCAAGAAGAATATTCAAGATACCGTTGTCGTAAATAGTAGTTTGATTGGCTTTGGCTTGTTTAATTGGCTCAGTCCTTCAAATCTCTCTATCTTACATAATCTAACAACCTTACGTATTGTACTGCGTAGCCTGTCTATTAAGGGATAGGTGGGGACTATTAACAGCAAAAAGGAGTTACCTTTCTCGAGGTTAACTCCTTTTTTATAGGTAAATGTTGAACAGTTTAGTAAGTCAATACAAAGTATTTTTTCTTACCGCGACGGATAACAGTCAGTTCGTTCTCAAGCTTATCTGCGTCACTTAAGACATAGTCAAGGTCTTGGATGCGGTCACCGTTTACGTAGATAGCTCCGTTTTGGACATCTTCACGGGCTTGGCGTTTTGAGTTAACTACACCAGATGAGACGAGTAGTTCCACAATATTGTGGTTTTCGTCTGCTTGTACTTGGTAGTTTGGTACACCACTAAGTCCTTGTTTGAGCTCTTTAACAGAAAGATTCTTGATGTTTCCTGCAAAGAGTTGCTCAGTGATGTTGAGGGCTTCTTTGTAGGCTTCTTCGCCGTGAACGAGTGTAACGACTTCACGAGCCAAGACTTTTTGAGCCAAGCGTTCGTGTGGAGCTGCTTCAAATTGTTTACGGATGTCTTCAATCTCATCAAGTGACAAGAAAGTAAAGATCTTCAAGAAGCGAACAGCGTCAGCGTCCATAACGTTCATCCAAAATTGGTACATTTCGTATGGAGAAGTCTTTTCAGGATTGAGCCAGACTGCGTTTCCTTCTGATTTACCAAATTTCTTACCAGTTGCATCTGTGATCAGTGGAACAGTGATAACGTGGCCTGTCTTGTCAGCCTTACGACGAAGCAATTCAGTACCAGCTGTCATATTTCCCCACTGGTCAGAACCACCGATTTGAAGCGTTACGTTGTGGTCTTGGTTAAGAACGAAGAAATCGTAACCTTGCATGATTTGGTAGGCAAACTCAGTGTATGAAATTCCTGTTTCAATCCGTTTTTTCACAGACTCCTTGCTCATCATGTAGTTGACAGTAAAGTATTTTCCGATATCACGGAGGAAATCAATGAAGCTGATGCTGCCAAACCAGTCGTAGTTGTTGACCATGACAGCTTTATTTTCACCATTTTCAAAGTCAAGAAAACGAGAAAGTTGTCCTTGGATAGACTTGACCCAGCCATCTACTGTGTCTTTTGTTTGGAGACTACGTTCAGCATCTTTGAAGGACGGATCTCCGATGAGACCTGTAGCACCGCCAACGAGCGCATAAGGTTTGTGACCTGCTAGTTGCAAGCGACGACTTGTCAAGATTGCGACAAGATGGCCTAGGTGAAGGCTGTCAGCAGTTGGATCGTAGCCAGTATAATAAGAAACTTGACCTTCTTCTAGGGCTTTACGTAAAGCTTCTTCATCAGTCGTTTGAAAAATCAAACCACGCTCTTTTAGCTCATCAAAAATGTGCATGTGTCTTTTCTCCTTTTTAAAATTATTGTTTCTACCTATTGTATCACAAACTTGGGCAATAGCCTAGCAGAATAGGGAAGAAAGTGGCTATTTTATTGAAAGTTTACCTTTTATGGTATAATAGATAAAGTGAGGAAATCCATGCAAAATCAATTAAATGAATTAAAACGAAAAATGCTGGAATTTTTCCAGCTAGTAAAATCAAAAATAAATCATAGAAAATCAGAGAAAGTCTCAGAAGAGAAGAAGTCGGATGGGACAGGTGGGAAAGTTCTGGCTATCCTAGGTAGCATTTTAGTTGCTATTAAGGGAATTTTGAATACTCTCTTTATTCTAGGCTTTATCGGTGGACTTTTTGGTGCTGGTGTAGCTCTTGGTTATGGAGTTGCTTTGTTTGACAAGGCCAAGGTTCCCCAAGCGGAGGACTTGGTCAAGCAGGTTAAAAATATTTCTTCCATCTCAGAAATTGTTTACGCAGATGGGAGTGTCATTGCATCTATTGAGAGTGACCTACTGAGAACTTCTGTCTCATCTGAGGAAATATCGGACAATCTCAAAAAGGCTATCGTTGCAACTGAGGATGAACATTTTCTTGAACATAAAGGGGTTGTACCAAAAGCTGTGATTCGGGCGACTTTGGGAACCTTTGCAGGCTTGGGCTCATCTAGCGGTGGCTCGACCTTGACCCAACAGTTAATCAAGCAACAAGTGGTCGGAGATGCTCCGACTTTGGCTCGTAAGGCTACAGAAATTGTCGATGCCCTTGCCTTGGAACGCAGCATGAGCAAGGATGAAATTTTGACGACTTATCTCAATGTTGCTCCCTTTGGTCGAAATCATAAAGGGCAGAATATTGCAGGTGCCCAGCAAGCTGCTGAAGGGATTTTCGGTATCGATGCCAACAAGTTAAGTATTCCTCAAGCCGCTTTCTTAGCAGGTTTGCCACAGAGTCCGATTACTTATTCCCCTTATGAAAATACTGGAGAGTTAAAGAGTGATGAAGACTTAAAACTTGGTTTGAAGCGGGCCAAGGATGTTCTCTACAACATGTACCGTACGGGTGCTCTGACTCAGGAAGAATACGACCAGTACAAGGATTATAATCTCAAACAAGATTTTTTGCCATCAGGAACTATCAATGCTGTTTCGAGGGATTACCTTTACTTTACGGCTATGGCTGAAGCGACAGACCGTATGTATGATTATTTAGTTCAACAGGACAATGTCTCTAGTCAGGAGTTGAAAAAGGAAGCAGTTCAAAAGGCCTATCATGAGCGAGCTGAGCAGGAACTAAGTAACGGTGGCTATAAAATCACGACAACAATCAATAAAAAAATCCATACTGCCATGCAAAATGCAGTTGCTAACTACGGTCGTTTGGTAGATGATTCGACTGGCCAGCCTGAAGTAGGGAATGTTTTGATGGACAATAAAACGGGGGCTGTTCTAGGCTTTGTTGGTGGTCGTAATTACCAGACTAACCAAAACAATCACGCCTTTGACACTAAGCGCTCGCCAGCCTCTACAACCAAGCCTTTGTTGGCCTACGGTATTGCCATTGACCAAGGTTTGATGGGAAGCGCTAGTATCTTGTCCAATTATCCGACAAAATTCTCTAATGGCAATCCTATCATGTATGTAAATAGTCCAGGTACAGGCATGATGACCCTGGGTGAAGCCTTGAACTATTCGTGGAATATCCCAGCCTATTGGACCTATCGCATGCTTCGTGAGAAGGGCGTGGATGTCAAGGGGTACATGGAGAAAATGGGTTACGAGATTCCAGAGTACGGTATCGAAAGTTTGCCTATGGGTGGTGGGATTGAAGTCACAGTTGCCCAGCATACCAATGGTTATCAAACAATTGCTAATAACGGTGTCTACCATCAGAAACATGTGATTTCTAAGATTGAATCACCTGACGGTAGAGTAATCTATGAATTCCAAGACAAACCAGTTCAAGTGTATTCGAAGGCAACAGCAACGATTATGCAGAGTTTGCTTCGTGAGGTGATTTCATCTCGGATCACTTCAAGTTTCCAAACGGATTTGGCTTCTATCAATTCAAACTTAGCTCGTGCAGACTGGATTGGTAAGACTGGGACAACCAATGAAGATGAAAATATGTGGCTCATGCTTTCGACACCAAGATTGACTCTAGGTGGTTGGCTAGGGCATGATGACAACCGCCCAATGGCTAAGGGGGCTGGGCATTATCGAAACGCCAAATATATGGCTTACTTAGTCAATGCTATTCAACAGGCTGAACCTGGTGTTTGGGGCAATGA
This sequence comes from Streptococcus sp. CL5.50, assembly GCF_049738015.1. NCBI lineage: Bacteria > Bacillati > Bacillota > Bacilli > Lactobacillales > Streptococcaceae > Streptococcus > Streptococcus sp. CL5.50. Next base: position 26,762 of record NZ_JBKOTR010000004.1, on the reverse strand, counting down.
ACACTTTAATCTTGATTCTAGTGTGACCCAATCTCAGGTCCTCAGATCTACAGGGCAGAAGCCGGGCAAAGTATCCGTTAATGGAAAAACAGTTGATCTTTCAGGTTCTACTGTAACGAGCTATTGGGCTAATAAGGCGGGAGCTCCTACAACAAGCTATCACTTTGCTATTGGAGGAAGTGAAGCAGATTACCAAAATGCTTGGTCAAGTATCGTTAGCACATTGCCAACACCTTCTAGCTCAAGTACTAGTTCGAATAACAGTTCAAGTAGTAGCTCTAGCGATAGCAGTAACTCAAATGCTACACGACCTTCTTCTTCAAGGACGAGACGATAAGTTTTATAAACTGTGCTAAATGAAGTGGCTAATCAATGGATTGCCACTTTTTTCTTTTTTCCTTTCGTGTTACAATAAAGATATGAATCAGTATCAGAAAAAGATTGTTAAAGGAACCATTTATTCTCTTCTATCCGGCTTAATCTGGGGAATCTGTGGAATTTTAGGAGAATATTTCTTTACTCATTATCAAGTGTCCTCTGGCTGGATTACCTCTATGCGTTTGACACTGGCAGGGAGTCTTGTGCTCATTTGGTCTGCAGTGCAATTAAAATCGCAAGTGCTAGATATTTGGCGAGATAAGAAAAATTACCTACCCTTTTTGGCCTATGCTATTTTGGGGATTTTTTCAGTTCAGTATTTTTTCTATCTCTGTGTAGAATACTCAAATGCAGCGACAGCAACAATTTTACAGTTTATTAGCCCTGTCTTTATCCTCTTTTACAATCGTTTGGTTTATCAAAAACGAGCGTCAAAAAGCGCTATTTTCTATGTTTTGGTTGCCATGCTGGGTGTTTGCTTGATGGCGACAAAGGGAGATCTCTCTCAGTTATCCATGACACCGCTAGCTCTTATAACAGGTCTGCTGAGTGCCATGGGTGTCATGTTTAATGTTATCTTGCCCCAACCTTTTGCTAAGCGTTATGGGTTTGTACCCACGGTTGGGTGGGGGATGATTTTGGCAGGTTTATTTAGCAATGTCCTCTCGCCGGTTTACCAGCTTTCCTTTACTCTGGATATTTGGAGTATCTTGATTTGCCTCATTATCGCTTTTTTCGGGACGGCTTTTGCCTTTTTCATTTCTATGAAGGCAGTTTCCTTGGTTTCTCCTTTGGTGGTTTCCGTTATCAGTGCCAGTGAACCTCTCTCTTCTGCTCTCTTGAGTGTTTTGTTTTTAGGATTGGTAGTAGATTGGTCCCTTCTTCTAGCTATGGCCCTGATTATTTTACCCATGATTTTCCTATCGATAGAAGAAGCTAAAGAAAGTGAATAAAAAGTCTTTTCTTAATTCTAAAAGTGTGCTATACTAGAATAGTCAATAAAACACGGGGAGATAGTTGTGAAGAGTGTTTTTAGGTTGTATCGGTAGGGGCTTGCTTTTACCGACAGCACGTTTTATCTCACATCCCTAAAAATCATACCTAAAAACAAACAAAAAGGCTTCAAATTTGAGGCCTTTTTTGGTAGAATAGGTATCATTAAAATGAACTAGGAGGCGCCTATGACTGCTACAAAAATGAACGCACAAGAAATTATTCAATTTATCGCCAATGCTGAAAAGAAAACCAGTGTGAAAGTAACATTTGAGGGACAACTCGCAACTGCTGTACCTAGCTCTGTTGTCAAACTAGGGAATGTCCTATTTGGAGACTGGAAAGATGTGGCTCCGCTTCTCGATGGTTTGGTAGAAAATCAAGACTATGTTGTTGAGCAAGATGCTCGTAATTCTGCAGTTCCCTTGCTAGATAAACGTGCTATCAATGCTCGTATCGAGCCAGGTGCTATTATCCGTGATCAGGTTGAAATTGGTGACAATGCTGTTATCATGATGGGAGCGGTTATCAATATCGGTGCTGAAATTGGTGCAGGAACCATGATTGACATGGGTGCTATCCTTGGTGGCCGTGCTATCGTGGGGAAAAACAGCCACGTTGGTGCAGGTGCCGTTCTTGCAGGTGTGATTGAGCCAGCTAGCGCAGAACCAGTCCGTGTTGGAGATAATGTTCTCATCGGTGCCAACGCAGTGGTTATCGAAGGAGTCCAAATCGGTAGTGGTTCAGTTGTCGCAGCAGGAGCTATTGTTACCCAAGATGTCCCAGAAAACGTGGTGGTAGCAGGTGTTCCAGCTCGTATCATCAAAGAGATTGATGCCCAAACCCAACAAAAAACAGCGCTAGAGGATGCGCTTCGTACCTTATAATTGTAAAAGTAATAAAGAGGCGGAACCCTTCTTCCAGCCTCTTTCTGCTATATCGGAGGATAGATAGATGTTAGATTTGATTCAGACTAGACGAGATTTGCACCAGATTCCAGAGATTGGCTTGGAGGAGTTCAAGACTCAGGCTTATCTGTTGGATGTGATTGAGAAATTGACTGCGGGCAAGGAGTTTGTTCAAGTTCGTACTTGGCGGACAGGTATTTTGGTTTATTTGCAGGGAAGTCAGCCAGAGCATACCATTGGTTGGAGAACAGATATTGATGGCCTGCCTATCGTCGAACAAACAGGTCTTTCTTTCGCTTCCCAGCACCAAGGTCGTATGCACGCTTGTGGACATGATTTTCATATGACTATTGCCTTGGGCTGTTTAGAGCGCGCCCTTGAAGAGCAACCAAAGAACAATCTGCTCTTTTTGTTTCAGCCTGCTGAAGAAAATGAAGCTGGTGGTATGCTCATGTATGAGGATGGTGCTTTTGGAGATTGGTTGCCAGATCAATTTTATGGCCTTCATGTTAGGCCAGATTTGAAGGTTGGACAGATTGCGACCAATACACACACTCTCTTTGCAGGGACTTGCGAGGTGAAGATCCGTTTCAAAGGCAAAGGTGGCCACGCAGCCTTTCCACATGAAGCTAATGATGCCTTGGTGGCGGCTAGCTACTTTGTGACCCAGGTGCAGTCAGTTGTCAGCCGCAATGTCAACCCAATCGAGGGAGCAGTGGTGACCTTTGGAGTTTTCCAAGCCGGAACCACCAACAATGTCATTACAGACACAGCCTTTTTGCATGGAACTATTCGGGCCTTGACTCAAGATATGAGTCTCTTGGTTCAAAAGAGGGTCAAAACAGTTGCAGAAGGAGTTGCAGTTGCCTTTGATATGGAAGTCGAAGTGGAACTCAAGCAAGGTGGTTATCTGCCTGTTGAGAATAATCCAGCCTTGGCGCGTGAACTGATGGACTTCTTTGAAGAGAAAGACGGAATCGAGTTGATTGATATCGATCCTGCTATGACAGGTGAGGACTTTGGTTATCTCCTTTCAAAGGTTAATGGCGTTATGTTTTGGCTAGGTATCGATAGTCCCTACGCCCTTCATCACCCTCAGATGAGTCCCAAGGAAGAGGCATTAGCTATTGGGGTGGATGCGGTCTCTAGTTTCCTGAAAAAGAAGGCAGCAGAGTAGAGGGGTTGTCTATGAAATCGGAATTACGGAAGCAAGTCTTACAAGAAATGAAGGCTTTATCTCGAGAGCAAAAACAGTTTATAGACCAAGCTTTAACTGAGCGACTTTTACAACACCCCTTTTACCAAGAAGCCGAGGTCATCGCAACCTATCTTTCTTTTTCTCATGAGTTTCAAACGCAGGAACTGATTGAGCAGGCGCTGAAGGACGGCAAGAAGGTTCTGATACCTAAAACCTATCCCAAGGGGCGCATGGACTTTGTGGTCTATGATCCACAGCAGTTGGTAAAAACTTCCTTTGGATTACTGGAACCACAGGGAGATTTGGAAGTAGTGGATGCTTCTCAGATTGATTTGATTCATGTTCCTGGTCTGGCTTTTACGACGGAAGGATATCGGATTGGATACGGTGGAGGTTATTATGACCGCTATCTGGAACATTTTTCTGGTCATACTTTGAGTACGGTTTATCCTTGTCAAATTCAGGACTTTATCTCTGAAAATCATGATATTCCTGTTCAGGAGGTACTGATTGATGAAGGAAATCTTTGATAGACGTTACCCTGTGACGAGTTTCTTTCTCTTAGTGACGGCCTTGGTATTTCTACTAATGTTGGTGAGCACAGGCGGAAACTTTGACAGGGCAGACACATTATTTCGATTTGGAGCTATGTATGGACCAGCTATTCGCCTCTTTCCTGAGCAGATTTGGCGTCTCTTTTCTGCCATTTTTGTTCATATTGGTTGGGAGCATTTCATTGTTAATATGCTTTCGCTCTATTATCTTGGTAGGCAGGTAGAGGAAATTTTCGGATCCAAGAAGTTTTGCTTTCTCTATCTTTTATCTGGAATGATGGGCAATCTCTTTGTTTTTGTATTTAGTCCCAAATCCTTAGCAGCAGGAGCCTCTACTTCTCTCTATGGGCTATTTGCTGCGATTATTGTTCTTCGCTATGCAACGCGTAATCCTTATATCCAACAGCTAGGGCAATCTTATCTGACACTTTTTGTGGTTAACATTATTGGAAGTGTTCTGATTCCAGGAATCAGCCTAGCAGGCCATATCGGGGGAGCAGTTGGTGGCGCATTTCTAGCAATTATCTTTCCAGTCCAAGGTGAAAGACGGATGTATAGCGCTAGTCAGAGACTGGTAGCGGTAGTGTTGTTCGTAGGACTCGCAGTCTTACTTCTCTACAAGGGAATGGGGATGTGAAGAAGTTGGAAGACAATTTGTGTAATGAAAAAAGATAAGGCATTTCGAACCTTATCTTTTTTGTTTTATACTCAATGAAAATCAAAGAGCAAACTAGGAAACTAGAAGCAGGTTGCTCAAAGCACTGCTTTGAGGTTGTAGATAGAACTGACGAAGTCAGTAACATATATACGGCAAGGCGACGTTGACGTGATTTGAAGAGATTTTCGAAGAGTATTAGTCCTTTTCAGCTAATTCTTTTCCAAGTTGGATGAGGTAATCTTTCAAGTCATCTTTGACTTGTGGGTGTTTGAGGGCATAGTCAATAGATGTTTTCACAAAGCCAAACTTATCCCCAACGTCGTAACGAGCTCCTGTAAATTCGCGAGCGAAAACACGCTGTGTTTTATTAAGCGTATCAATCGCATCAGTAAGCTGGATTTCATTTCCAGTACCAGGAGCTTGATTTTCGAGGATTTCAAAAATTTCTGGTGTGAGCAGATAGCGTCCGATAATTGCCAAATCACTTGGAGCATCTTCTGGAGCTGGTTTTTCAACGAAAGTTTCGACACTGTAGAGACCATTAATCCCTTCACCCTGAGGAGCTATAACTCCATATGCTGAAACGTCTTCATGAGGGACAGGCATAACAGCAATTGTTGATGCGTGAGTTGTCTCGTAATCATTCATCAGTTGTTTTGTCAATGGGATAGCCTTGTCGTTAGTAATGTCCATTAGGTCATCACCAAGCATGACAACGAAGGGCTCATTCCCTACAAAAGCTTTGGCTTGTAAGACAGCATCTCCAAGCCCACGAGGATGGCTTTGACGGATAAAGTGAAGGCGAATGCCAGTTGTTTCGTCTACCAATTTTAACAAGTCATGTTTGCCTTTTTCTTTGAGGTTGTACTCAAGCTCAAAGTTTGAGTCAAAGTGGTCTTCAATAGAACGTTTTGATTTACCAGTGACAACCAGAATATCTTCAATACCTGATTTAAGAGCTTCTTCTACGATAAATTGGATAGTTGGTTTGTCCACAATTGGCAACATCTCTTTAGCAAGTGCTTTGGTTGCTGGTAAAAATCGAGTTCCAAGTCCAGCGGCAGGGATGACTGCCTTTCTAACTTTTGATGTCATAAGAATCCTTTCTCTAGAGGGTTAAGACCACTCATTTTCTGCTTTAAATTCATTGTTCATGATGTCGTAAATGGCATCTTTAATATTGGTTCCGTGGTAAATAACTTGGTAAATGGCTTGTGTAATTGGCATATAGACTCCAAGTTCTTGCGCTAGTTCATAGGCTGCTCGAGTTGTTGAGATTCCTTCAATCACCATGCCCATATTGGCTTCGATATCAGCTAGAGATTCTCCACGACCAAGAGCATCTCCGGCTCTCCAGTTACGAGAGTGGATGGAGGTTCCCGTTACGATCAAGTCTCCTACACCGGATAAGCCACTATAGGTCAATGGACTGGCCCCAAGTGCTACTCCTAGGCGGGTAATTTCTGCCAAGCCTCGAGCGATGATGGCTGCCTTGGCATTGTCACCAAATCCCAAACCATGTAAAGCTCCAGCACCGACAGCAATAATATTTTTAAGAGCACCAGCAGTTTCAACTCCGATAACATCCGTATTGGTATAAAGTCGAAAGTAGTGATTACTAAAGAGTTCCTGAACATATTGAGCTGTTTGTAAATCTTTAGAAGCAGCAGTGATTAAAGTCAGGTCACGTACAATGGTTTCTTCCGCATGACTAGGTCCTGAAACAACGACAATATCACTGCGGAGATGTTCAGGAATTTCTTCTTCAAGGATAGTTGATAATCGTTTATGGCTATCAGGCTCTAATCCCTTTGATGCGTGCATGATGATAGCCTTATGGTCTAAGGTTTTTGCAACTTGTTGGGCAACAAGTCGTGTCACTTTTGTTGGGACAACAAACAAAATCGCATCTACATCTTTTAATGCCTCTGCTAAGTCAGTGTAGGCAATGATATTTTCATCTAGAACGACATCTTTAAAGTAGTGCTTGTTAGTATGATAGGTATTAATTTCATTGATTTGCTCGGGAAGATTTCCCCAAATACGTACCTCGTGTCCATTGTCATTTAAGACTTGTGAAAGGGCAGTTCCCCAAGAACCAGGCCCCAAGACGGCGACGGTTTGTTTTTCCATGTTTTCCTCCTTAATAGAGTCCTTTTCATTATTCTATCATATTCTAGAGGATTTTGCACTTGCATTACTGGGGAGTGGTGGCTTTGTTACTTGAAAAATACACAAAAACCGAGACGAAGGGACAAACTCTCAGTCTCGGTTTTTATATTCCTTAAAAGAATAGCTCGGTTTATTTCAATTGATCTGTAATGTCTTTTGACAGTAACATTCCCAGATGATAAGTTTTATTGATGTAAGCAATGACATCATTGATATTTTCAGTCGTGTGAATTTTCTCTTTGATATCAGTCCTAAATGTTTCATCCTTCAAAAGTTGTTCTTGGTAGAGTTTTTGCAGTCTCTCCTTCTCGTACTTATTGAGCAGAAAAAGGAAAACCAAGCTAATCACAACGAGGATATAAGCATATTGGCTCATAGGAAATCTCCCTGTATGATAAAGAAGTAGTAGTGAGTAAATCGATTTAGTGGATCTAAAATAGCAGAACAAGTCAGCAAAACTTGATAAGATTTCTGATAGACCTCTAAACCAAAATCCGTATAGATTTAGTGTAAGTTACTTAGATTGCTTTACATTCTAGTGACTTGAAGATTAGCACCAGCCACTAAGCCAATTAATAGATTTGGTTGACCAATTTAGTGAGGCGTTTAGGCAAGTGTCTCTGGTTACGACGTAAAGAAACATAAATCGATAATATTTATGTTTCTTTACTAGTGAAGCAGTTAGCTAGTCCGCATATAAGCGGCTAGCGTCTAACAATTAGGAACTTTAGTTCCAATTGTTAGTACTGAATCACATCTTCTCAGGTGCTTCTACTCCAAGCAAGCGAAGGGCTTCTTTGAGAACGATTGCTGTTGCATAGCTAAGGGCTAGACGGCTGTCGCGTTCTGAGCTTTCATCCAAGATGCGCGTGTGTGCATAGTACTTGTTAAAGGCTTGAGCTAAGCTAATTGCAAATTTAGCAATGATAGAAGGTTCAAAGTTATCCGCCGCACGGTTGATAATACGTGGGAAGTCTTGGATGAGTTTGATGATTTCCCAGCTTTCAGCATCATTCAAGCTATAGTTGCCAGCTGTTTCTGGTTTGAAATCCGCTTTGCGTAAGATAGATTGGATACGAGCGTAGGCGTATTGAACGTAAGGTCCAGTTTCACCCTCGAAGGATACCATAGCCTCTAGGTCGAAGTCGTATCCATTTGTACGGTCGGTCTTAAGGTCATAGAATTTAATGGCTCCAACCCCAACAGCATGTGCTACCTGGTCTTTGTTTTCTAGTTCAGGATTTTTAGCCTCGATTTGGGCCTTGGCACGGCTAATAGCCTCTGCAACAGTAGGCTCTAGTAAGATGACATTCCCTTTACGAGTAGAGAGTTTTTTCCCTTCTTTTGTAACCAAACCAAAAGGAACGTGAGTAATGTCTTCACTCCAATCGTAGCCCATCTCTTGCAAAACAGCTTTGAGTTGTTTAAAGTGGGCAGATTGTTCTTGACCAACAACGTAGATAGATTTAGCAAATTGGTATTCGTTTTTACGGTAAAGGGCTGCAGCCAAGTCACGTGTGATGTAGAGAGTTGCACCATCAGATTTCTTGATGAGGGCTGGATGTTCAATTCCATATTTCTCAAGATTGACAACTTGGGCACCTTCTGACTCAACAAGAAGTCCTTTTTCAGAAAGAATGTCTACAACTGCATCCATCTTATCGTTGTAGAAGGCTTCTCCGTTGTAGCTATCAAATTCGACTTGCAATTCATTGTAAAGGCGGTTAAATTCCACCAAACTTTCATCACGGAACCATTGCCAAAGAGCGAGAGCTTCCTCGTCACCATTTTCAAGTTTACGGAACCATTCGCGTGCTTCTTCATCCAAGCTAGGGTCGTTTTCAGCTTCAGCGTTGATGCGAACGTAGAGTTTAAGGAGTTCATCGATTGGATGAGCTTTTACAGCTTCTTCGTCGCCCCATTTTTTGTAGGCAACAATCAGCATCCCAAACTGCTTACCCCAGTCTCCCAAGTGATTGACCTTAACCGTTTGATAACCGATTTTTTGGAAAATATGTGATAAGCTATCTCCGATAACAGTTGAGCGCAGGTGACCAATAGAGAATGGTTTAGCGATATTGGGACTAGACATGTCGATAACAACATTTTCTTGTTTGCCAATAGTTTGGTCAGCATAGTGTTCTTTTTCAGTGATAACAGCTTGCAATACTTGAGCAGAAATAGCAGATTTATCAAGGAAAAAGTTGACGTAAGGTCCTGTTGCAACAACCTTTTCAAAGGCTTGGCTGTTAATTTTTTCAGCCAGTTCAGCAGCAATCATTTGAGGTGCTTTACGTTCGACTTTTGCAAGAGAAAAAGCAGGGAAAGCGATGTCTCCCATTTCTGAGTTTTTAGGGGTTTCCAGTAAATTTAAAATAGCCTCTTGGTCCAGGCTATCAATGATGCTAGCCAACTCGCTAGCAATCAATTCTTTTGTATTCATTAAGAGCTCCTTTTTGGACTTTTCTACTATTTTATCACAATTTTAAAGAAAGAAGAAAAAATTTTTGAAATCTCCTGTTTTTTTGGTATAATATAGTTATAAAATTAGTTATAAATATGCATATAAGAGGATTTTATGAGAAAAAGAGATCGTCATCAGTTAATAAAAAAAATGATTACTGAGGAGAAATTAAGTACACAAAAAGAAATTCAAGATCGGTTGGAGGCGCACAATGTTTTTGTGACGCAGACAACCCTGTCTCGTGATTTGCGCGAAATCGGCTTGACCAAGGTCAAGAAAAATGATATGGTGTATTATGTACTAGCAAATGAGACAGAAAAGATTGATTTGGTGGAATTTTTGTCTCATCATTTAGAAGGTGTTGCAAGAGCAGAGTTTACCTTGGTACTTCATACCAAATTGGGCGAAGCCTCTGTTTTAGCAAATATTGTAGATGCAAACAAGGATGAATGGATTTTAGGAACAGTTGCTGGTGCCAATACCTTATTGGTCATTTGTCGAGACCAGCACGTTGCCAAACTCATGGAAGATCGTTTGCTAGATTTGATGAAAGATAAGTAAGGTCTTGGGAGTTGCTCTCAAGACTTATTTTTGACAAGGAGAGACGGACAATGACGACAGAAAAGCTATCACCCGGCATGCAACAGTATGTGGATATTAAAAAGCAATATCCAGATGCTTTTTTGCTCTTTCGGATGGGTGATTTTTATGAATTATTTTATGAGGATGCGGTCAATGCTGCGCAGATTCTGGAAATTTCCTTAACGAGTCGCAACAAGAATGCCGACAATCCGATTCCTATGGCGGGTGTTCCCTATCATTCTGCCCAACAGTATATCGATGTCTTGATTGAGCAGGGCTATAAGGTAGCCATTGCTGAACAGATGGAAGATCCTAAACAAGCAGTTGGGGTTGTAAAACGAGAGGTTGTTCAGGTCATTACGCCAGGGACAGTGGTCGATAGCAGTAAGCCGGATAGTCAGAACAATTTCTTGGTTGCCATAGACCGCAAAGGCAATCAATTTGGCCTAGCTTATATGGACCTGGTGACGGGTGACTTTTATGTGACAGGTCTTTTGGATTTCACGCTGGTTTGTGGGGAAATCCGTAATCTCAAGGCGCGAGAAGTGGTGCTGGGCTATGACTTGTCTGAGGAAGAGGAACAAATCCTTAGTCGTCAGATGAATCTGGTACTTTCCTATGAAAAAGAAGGCTTTGAAGACCTTCATTTACTGGATTCACGATTAGCAGCTGTGGAGCAAGCGGCATCTAGTAAGTTGCTCCAGTATGTCCATCGAACTCAGATGAGGGAATTGAACCACCTCAAGCCTGTTATCCGCTATGAAATCAAGGATTTCTTGCAGATGGATTATGCGACCAAGGCTAGTCTGGATTTGGTTGAGAATGCTCGATCAGGCAAGAAGCAAGGCAGTCTTTTCTGGCTTTTGGATGAAACCAAAACAGCTATGGGTATGCGGCTCTTGCGGTCTTGGATTCATCGCCCCCTGATTGATAAGGAACGAATCGTCCAACGCCAAGAAGTGGTGCAGGTCTTTCTCGACCATTTCTTTGAGCGTAGTGATTTGACAGACAGTCTCAAGGGTGTTTATGACATTGAGCGCTTGGCTAGTCGGGTTTCTTTTGGTAAAACCAATCCCAAGGATCTCTTGCAGTTGGCGACTACCTTGTCTAGTGTGCCACGGATTCGTGCGATTTTAGAAGGCATGGAGCAACCTGCTCTAGCTTATTTTATAGAACAACTGGATGGAATTCCTGAGTTGGAGAGTTTGATTAGCGCAGCGATTGCTCCTGAAGCTCCTCATGTGATTACGGAAGGTGGTATTATCCGGACTGGATTTGATGAGACTTTAGACAAGTACCGTCGCGTTCTCAGAGAAGGGACTAGCTGGATTGCTGAGATTGAGGCTAAGGAGCGAGAAAATTCTGGTATCAGCACGCTCAAGATTGACTACAATAAGAAGGATGGCTACTATTTCCATGTGACCAATTCACAACTGGGGAATGTGCCAGCCCACTTTTTCCGCAAGGCGACGCTGAAAAACTCGGAACGTTTTGGAACCGAGGAATTAGCTCGTATCGAGGGAGATATGCTGGAGGCGCGTGAGAAGTCAGCTAATCTAGAGTACGAAATCTTTATGCGTATTCGTGAAGAGGTCAGCAAGTATATCCAGCGTTTGCAGGTTCTAGCCCAAGGAATTGCGACAGTTGATGTCCTGCAAAGTCTCGCAGTTGTTGCTGAAACCCAGCATTTGATTCGACCTGAATTCGGAGATGATTCGCGAATTGATATCCAGAAAGGGCGCCATGCTGTTGTTGAAAAGGTTATGGGGGCTCAGACCTATATTCCAAATACGATTCAGATGGCAGAAGATACCAGTATTCAACTGATTACAGGGCCCAACATGAGTGGGAAGTCAACCTATATGCGTCAGTTAGCCATGACGGCAGTTATGGCCCAGTTGGGTTCTTATGTGCCAGCAGAAAGCGCCTATTTACCTATTTTTGATGCGATTTTTACTCGTATCGGAGCAGCAGATGACTTGGTTTCAGGTCAGTCAACCTTTATGGTAGAGATGATGGAAGCTAACAATGCCATTTCGCATGCGACTAAGAACTCTCTCATTCTCTTTGATGAATTGGGACGTGGAACTGCAACTTATGATGGGATGGCTCTTGCTCAGTCTATCATCGAATATATCCATGAGCACATCGGAGCTAAGACCCTCTTTGCGACCCACTACCATGAGTTGACTAGTCTGGAGTCTAGTTTACAACACTTGGTTAATGTCCACGTGGCAACTTTGGAGCAGGATGGGCAGGTCACCTTCCTTCACAAGATTGAACCAGGACCAGCCGATAAATCCTACGGTATCCATGTTGCCAAGATCGCTGGCTTGCCAGCAGATCTTTTAGCAAGGGCGAATAAGATTTTGACTCAACTGGAGAGTCAAGGGGGAGAAAGTTCAAGTCTGATGAGGCAAACAAGTGCTGTCACTGAACAGATTTCACTCTTTGATACGGCAGAAGAACATCCTATCCTAGCAGAATTGTCTAAATTGGATGTTTACAATATGACACCTATGCAGGCTATGAATGTCTTGGTCGAGTTAAAACAAAAATTATAAAGAATGAATTCCTTGTCATTCTAGCTGTATCAAGGAGACTTCTTTGACAAGTTCCCACTTTTTTGCTAGAATAACATCACACAAACAGAGTGAGAAGGAGCTGACGCATTGTCGCTCCCTTTTGTCTATTTTTTAAGGAGAAAGTATGCTGATTCAGAAAATAAAAACCTATAAGTGGCAAGCCCTGGCCTCGCTACTGATGACAGGCTTGATGGTTGCTAGTTCACTTTTGCAACCGCGTTATCTGCAGGAAGTGTTAGACGCCCTCCTTGCTGGAAAATATGAAGCTATTTATAGTATAGGGGCTTGGTTGATTGGTGTGGCCGTGGTCGGTCTGGTTGCTGGTGGGGTCAATGTTATCCTTGCAGCCTATATTGCTCAAGGAGTTTCATCCGACCTTCGAGAGGATGCCTTCCGTAAAATCCAAACCTTTTCTTATGCCAATATTGAACAATTTAATGCGGGAAATCTAGTCGTTCGAATGACAAATGATATCAACCAGATTCAGAACGTCGTCATGATGACCTTCCAAATTCTTTTCAGACTCCCCCTCTTGTTCATCGGTTCGTTTATCTTGGCGGTTCAAACCCTACCTTCTCTGTGGTGGGTGATTGTTCTCATGGTAGTCTTGATTTTTGCCTTGACTGCTGTCATGATGGGAATGATGGGGCCTCGTTTTGCCAAGTTTCAAACCCTTCTTGAACGCATCAATGCCATTGCCAAGGAAAATCTGCGCGGTGTTCGTGTGGTCAAGTCCTTTGTCCAAGAAAAAGAGCAGTTTGCTAAGTTTACAGAGGTATCAGACGAGCTTCTTGGTCAAAACCTTTACATTGGTTATGCCTTTTCAGTAGTGGAACCCTTTATGATGTTAGTCGGCTACGGGACGGTTTTCCTCTCTATTTGGCTAGTTGCTGGGATGGTTCAGTCGGATCCGTCAGTTGTTGGTTCCATTGCTTCCTTTGTTAATTACCTAAGCCAGATTATCTTTACCATTGTTATGGTTGGATTTTTAGGAAATTCTGTCAGCCGTGCCATGATTTCCATGCGTCGTATTCGAGAAATTCTTGACGCAGAGCCAGCCATGACCTTCAAGGATGTACCAGATGAAGAGTTGGTCGGAAGTCTTAGCTTTGAAAATGTGACCTTTACCTATCCAATGGACAAGGAACCGATGCTGAAAGATGTGAGCTTTACTATTGAACCTGGTCAAATGGTTGGTGTCGTTGGAGCGACTGGTGCAGGAAAATCAACCTTGGCTCAATTGATTCCACGTCTCTTTGACCCACAGGAAGGGGCTATCAAAATCGGAGGCAAGGATATTCGCGAAGTGAGTGAAGGAACCCTGCGTAAAACAGTTTCTATCGTTCTTCAACGTGCCATTCTCTTCAGTGGAACGATTGCAGACAACTTGAGACAGGGTAAGGGAGATGCTACTCTATTTGAAATGGAACGCGCAGCTAATATTGCCCAGGCTAGTGAATTCATTCATCGTATGGAGAAAACCTTTGAAAGTCCAGTTGAGGAAAGGGGAACCAATTTCTCTGGTGGGCAAAAGCAAAGGATGTCGATTGCTCGTGGAATTGTCAGCAATCCACGTATTCTGATTTTTGACGATTCGACCTCAGCCTTGGATGCCAAGTCAGAGCGCCTGGTTCAGGAAGCCTTGAATAAGGACTTGAAGGGAACAACAACTATTATCATCGCTCAAAAGATTAGCTCGGTAGTTCATGCAGACAAGATCTTGGTTCTAGATCAAGGACGATTGATTGGTCAAGGCACGCATGCAGACTTGGTTGCTAACAATGCCGTTTACCGTGAAATCTATGAAACACAGAAAGGAAAGGAGGAGTAAAATGAAGACAGTTCAGTTTTTTTGGAATTATTTTAAAGTTTATAAGCTATCATTTGTAGTTGTTATCCTGATGATTGTTTTAGCGACTCTTGCTCAAGCCCTCTTTCCGGTCTTTTCTGGACAAGCAGTGACGCAGCTAGCTAATTTAGTTCAAGCTTATCAAGATGGCAATCCAGAACTTATTTGGCAAAGTCTATCAGGAATCATGGTCAATCTTGGACTGCTGGTTTTGGTTCTATTTATCTCTAGTGTGATATACATGTGTCTCATGACGCGTGTGATTGCAGAGTCGACTAACGAGATGCGCAAAGGCCTCTTCGGTAAGCTTGCTCGCTTGACGGTTTCTTTCTTTGACCGCCGACAAGATGGAGATATCCTGTCTCGTTTTACCAGTGATTTGGATAATATCCTCCAAGCTTTTAACGAAAGCTTGATTCAGGTCATGAGCAACATCGTTCTATACATTGGTCTGATTCTTGTCATGTTTTCGAGAAATGTGACGCTGGCCCTCATCACTATTGCCAGTACACCAGTGGCCTTTCTCATGCTGATTTTTATCGTGAAAATGGCACGGAAATATACCAACCTCCAGCAGAAAGAGGTAGGGAAGCTCAATGCCTATATGGATGAAAGTATCTCAGGTCAAAAAGCCGTGATTGTGCAAGGTATTCAAGAGGATATGATGGCAGGATTTCTTGAACAAAATGAGCGCGTGCGCAAGGCAACCTTTAAAGGAAGAATGTTCTCAGGAATTCTTTTCCCTGTCATGAATGGGATGAGTCTGGTCAACACAGCCATCGTCATCTTTGCTGGTTCAGCTGTACTTTTGAATGATAAGTCTATTGAAACAAGTACAGCCCTAGGTTTGATTGTTATGTTTGCCCAATTTTCACAGCAGTACTACCAGCCTATTATTCAAGTTGCGGCAAGTTGGGGAAGCCTTCAGTTAGCCTTTACAGGTGCTGAACGGATTCAGGAAATGTTTGATGCAGAGGAAGAAATTCGACCTAAAAATGCTCCGACCTTCACTCAGTTGCAAGAAGGTGTTGAAATTAGTCATATTGATTTTTCATACTTGCCTGATAAACCCATTTTGAAAGATGTCAGCATTTCTGCTCCTAAAGGCCAGATGACAGCGGTTGTTGGTCCGACGGGTTCAGGGAAAACGACTATTATGAACCTCATCAATCGCTTTTATGATGTTAATGCTGGTGGGATTTATTTTGACGGTAAAGACATCCGTGACTATGATTTAGATAGTCTCAGAAGCAAGGTGGGAATTGTCTTGCAAGATTCGGTCTTGTTTAGCGGAACGATTCGAGACAATATCCGTTTTGGTGTGCCAGATGCTAGTCAAGAAATGGTTGAGGCAGCAGCCAAGGCAACCCATATTCACGACTACATCGAAAGCTTGCCTGATAAGTACGATACTCTTATAGATGATGACCAGAGCATCTTCTCGACAGGACAAAAGCAATTGATTTCTATCGCTCGAACCCTGATGACAGATCCAGAGGTTCTCATTCTCGATGAAGCCACTTCGAACGTAGATACTGTGACAGAAAGCAAGATTCAGCATGCCATGGAGGCGGTTGTAGCAGGCAGAACTAGTTTCGTCATTGCCCATCGTTTGAAGACTATCCTCAATGCAGACCAGATTATTGTCCTTAAAGATGGAGAAGTCATTGAACGCGGTAGCCACCATGAACTCTTGAAACTGGGTGGCTTCTATTCAGAACTCTATCACAATCAATTTGTTTTTGAATAAGAAAAAAGTTGTCCCCTTGGGCAGCTTTTTCTTGTCCATAAAAAATATTTATCACAGCCTTAAAAAAAACATATTAGACGAAAGTCATTTTGAGTGATATGATAAGACTATCGTTAACATTCGAAAGGAGAGGCATCATGGCTAGAACGGTTGTAGGAGTTGCTGCAAATCTATGTCCCGTAGACGCAGAGGGCAAAAACATTCATTCATCTGTATCTTGTAGATTCGCAGAGAGCATTCGTCAAGTCGGTGGTCTCCCTTTAGTCATTCCTATTGGTGATGAGTCAGTTGTTCGCGATTATGTAGAAATGATTGACAAACTTATCTTGACAGGCGGTCAAAATGTCCATCCTCAGTTTTATGGAGAGAAAAAGACCATCGAGAGTGATGATTACAACCTAGTGCGTGACGAATTTGAATTGGCACTCTTGAAAGAAGCGCTTCGTCAGAATAAACCAATCATGGCAATCTGTCGCGGTGTCCAACTTGTCAATGTTGCCTTTGGGGGAACTCTCAATCAAGAAATCGAAGGCCACTGGCAAGGACTACCTTTCGGGACATCTCATTCTATTGAGACAGTAGAAGGAAGTGTGGTGGCTAAGCTATTTGGGAAAGAAAGTCAGGTTAACTCCGTCCATCGTCAAAGCATTAAAGATTTGGCACCTAATTTCCGTGTAACTGCTGTTGACCCAAGAGACCAAACCATCGAAGCGATTGAGTCTATCGACGAACACCGCATTATCGGTTTGCAGTGGCATCCAGAATTTTTGGTCAATGAAGAAGATGGCAACTTAGAATTATTTGAGTATTTATTGAATGAATTATAACGACTGGAAACCTAGTCGTTTTTTTGTCTTATTTCGTTCAAATTTTAATATTGTAACATTTTTTACGCAAATGTTTAAATTATGATAAAATTTGGAAAAATTCAGTATAAAAACTTGAAAAAATCTAAGGTAAGGGTTATGATAGAAGAGAAGAAATTTTGGAGGAATATTATGTCACATATTAAATTTGATTATTCAAAAGTATTAGATAAATTTGTTGCACCACATGAACTAGATTATATGCAGCCTCAAGTGACTGCAGCAGATTCTGCTCTGCGAAATGGTACAGGTCCTGGGGCAGAAATGACTGGCTGGTTGAACTTACCTGAAGAATATGACAAAGATGAATTTGCTCGTATTCAAAAGGCTGCTGCTAAAATCCAATCTGATAGTGAGGTATTGATCGTAATCGGTATTGGTGGTTCCTATTTAGGAGCTCGTGCAGCTATTGATTTCTTGAATAATTCATTTGTAAACTTGCAAAGAAAGGAAGAACGCAAGGCACCTCAGATCCTCTATGCTGGAAACTCTATCTCTTCAAGCTATTTGGCTGATTTGGTAGACTATGTATCAGACAAAGATTTCTCAGTAAACGTGATTTCTAAATCAGGTACAACAACTGAACCGGCTATTGCTTTCCGTGTCTTCAAAGAACTCTTGGTTAAGAAGTACGGTCAAGAAGAAGCTAACCAACGTATCTACGCAACTACAGACCGCGCTAAAGGTGCAGTTAAGGTTGAAGCAGATGCTAATGGCTGGGATACTTTTGTAGTGCCTGATAGTGTAGGTGGTCGTTTTACAGTATTGACAGCAGTGGGGCTCTTGCCAATCGCAGCTGCAGGAGCTGATATCAGCAAGTTAATGGAAGGAGCAAATGCTGCTCGCAAGGCTTATGCTTCTGATAAGTTGGCTGAAAATGAAGCATATCAATATGCAGTTGTACGCAATATCTTGTACCGTAAAGGTTATCTGACAGAAGTTCTAGCTAACTATGAACCATCTCTGCAATACTTCTCTGAGTGGTGGAAGCAACTGGCTGGTGAGTCAGAAGGGAAAGACCAAAAAGGGATTTATCCAACTTCAGCTAACTTCTCAACAGACTTGCACTCTCTGGGACAATTTATCCAGGAAGGTACCCGTATCCTCTTTGAAACAGTTATCCGTGTAGATAAACCTCGCAAAAATGTGCTGATTCCTGAATTGGCAGAAGACTTGGACGGTCTTGGCTACTTGCAAGGAAAAGATGTTGACTTTGTCAATAAAAAAGCTACAGATGG
This sequence comes from Streptococcus sp. CL5.50, assembly GCF_049738015.1. Classification (NCBI taxonomy): domain Bacteria; kingdom Bacillati; phylum Bacillota; class Bacilli; order Lactobacillales; family Streptococcaceae; genus Streptococcus; species Streptococcus sp. CL5.50. Next base: position 8,567 of record NZ_JBKOTR010000004.1, on the reverse strand, counting down.
AGTGCTGTTAGCACACACTGATGGTGGAGTTCCAAATATGTTTGTGACTCTTCCTGAGCAAGATGAGTTCACTTTGGGCTACACTATTTACTTCTTTGAGTTGGCTATTGCTCTTTCTGGCTACCTGAATGGTATCAATCCATTTGACCAGCCTGGAGTTGAAGCTTATAAGAAAAACATGTTTGCTCTTCTTGGGAAACCAGGCTTTGAAGAGCTGGGTGCTGAGTTGAATGCACGCCTTTGATTCTCATATGCTTTGAGTTCATTTAGAATATAAAAAGATCCACAAGTTCATTTCTTGTGGATTTTTAGTACAAGCCTCTTAATTAGTTTATTATTTTTTTTAAAAGTGTAAAAAAGAGTGTCTTAATTCTTTTATGAAAGCGCTGTATAATTGCCTTGTAAATAAAATTTGAGAGGTATCAAAATGAATGATTGGTTAAACATAAAAGGCAAAACAGTTCTTGTGACTGGCGCGTCATCTGGGATCGGTAAGGCAATCGTTGAAGAATTGCTGGAATTAGGTGTCAATGTAGCGAATTTCGATCTTAGCGACAACGATTTGCGTCATCCAAATCTATTATTTGTGAAAGTTGATGTAACTTCTCGCTCTGAAGTAGAAGAGGGTGTTGCCAAAATAGTTGAAAGATTTGGCAATATTGATGCAGTGGTCAATAATGCAGGGATTAATATCCCTAGATTATTAATCGATGCAGAAAATCCTAAAGGTCCTTACGAATTGGACGATGAGACGTTCGAAAAAGTAACGATGATTAATCAAAAAGGTTTGTATCTGGTTAGTCAGGCAGTGGGACGTATTTTAGTGAAAAATGGAAAAGGTGTAATTGTGAACATGGCTTCAGAAGCAGGCTTGGAAGGTTCTGAAGGACAAAGTGCCTATGCTGCCACAAAAGCAGCAGTCTATAGTTACACTCGTTCATGGGCAAAAGAGCTGGGTAAGCATGGTGTACGTGTGGTTGGAATTGCTCCAGGAATTATGGAAGCTACGGGACTTCGAACTCTTTCTTATGAGGAAGCTCTTGCTTATACCCGTGGAAAGACGGTAGAAGATATTCGAGCTGGTTATGCTTCAACTTCAACAACTCCTTTGGGACGAAGTGGTAAACTACGGGAAGTAGCTGACCTTGTAGCATTCTATATTTCAGACCGTTCTAGCTATATAACTGGAGTCACTACAAATATTGCCGGAGGGAAAACTCGCGGTTAAAAAAATGAAGGTGAGGAAGAGAGTTGACCATAGTAAATCGATGGTATAACATTTTAGAAAAAATGGTCTCACAGCCAACTTATTCCTTAGTAGATATGCGCTCAGAGCTGGATATTAGTATGCAAACCTTGCAAAAGAGTATCCAACAATTAAATGATGTTTTGGCTCCGAGTATCCAGATTATCTCACAAGATGATAAGTTAATGTTAGAGGTGTATGACTATACTGAGTTGGAAGGGATTTTATCTGGTAGTTTAAAACGGGAGAGTGACTTCAATTCTTCCAGTAAAAGAATTGCCTATTTACTAAAACGTTTAATTAAGTCAACCTCCCCTCTTCTTATTGACGACTTGGCTGAGGAAGCAGGTGTTAGTAGAAGTACCCTTAATAAGGATTTAAAACAAGTAAAATCTTTGGCAGAGAGTTACTCTATCACTATTTCAGGAAAGCCCAACCGTGGGCTGGAGGTCTTGGGGTCCGAGCTGAATTTGCGCTTGCTCTATATTCACCAAGTGGCCCCTTACTTTGAAGGAAAGACACTCACCGAGGCAACATCTTCTTTTCTGGAGACGCTACTCCAGGAGTATAAAATCCCGAAAGAAACAAAGGAACTCCTTCGAAAGACAATTTCAATTATGGTGGAGCGTATTCATGCATCTAGGGTGTTGAGTTGCCCTATTCCTTACTATAGGAATGATTTAACAGAGACACCTTTGGTTGAAAAATTAATCTATCATATTGAGATGACTTATAAGATTTCCCTCAGTCAGTTTGAAATAGACTTTTTGTGTTTTCCGTTTAATATCCGTTTTATTGACACTTTAAGCAAGCCGTCTTATCAATCTGAACAGCTTGCAAACATTTTTCAAGGGATTGTCAAGAAAGTCAAAGAAACAATGTTGGTTAACTTTGATGATGAAGAATTATTTGAAGAAATCAAGTCTCATCTAGGCCCCTTAATCAATCGACTGATTTTCCATGTGCAAGCTAATGATATATTCCATGGCGAGGTTCAAACTCAATATCCTTTTGCTTTTGAAATGGCGAAAATTGCTGGAGAAGAACTATCTGCAATTTTTGGTTCTGAATTGGAATTATCTGAAATCGGATATCTGGCTTTGTATTTTGAAATGATTTTAAGAAAGCAAAACTCTGTTGTAAATGGTTCTCGCAAGCAGATAGCTGTAGTTTGCACAACAGGAAGAGGAACTGCTGCGATGATTATTCAGCAACTCAGACGAATCCTTGGAAATGATGTAGACATTACTCAGTATTCTGAAGAAGATTTTAATCTGGATTTGAATCAGGACTATTTCGCGATTTTTACGACAGTTCCTCTAAAATATAAAGATTCTAAATCTCCAGTCATTCAAGTTAATCATCTTTTTGATGATCAATGGCTGCAGGAAGAATGGCAGAGGGTCAATGCTTTTCATCAAAAAAATCTAGAAACAGTCAGCTTACGTTTTCTTCGGTTGAGTCCCCAAAAAACCTATCAGCAATACTTGCTAAATATGGTTGCAGAGTTAGAGAAACTTCAGATGATTGATGAAGGTTTTAGAAATCGGATAATTGATAGGGAGAAAAAGCAATCAACCATTTTTGGTGGAGGAATTGCCTTCCCCCATACAATTAACCAGGGTTATGCAAAGACTATTTTAATGTTCGGAAAACTAGAAGAGCCTTATCAAAAAGGAGATGAATGGATTGAATTTATCTTTCTAGTCGCCATACCCTCAGAAATTGAAAGAAAAATGGAAAGTGAATTGCTGGAATTGTATGACGATATTTTTCGAATTGCAGGAGAGCCTTCTCTAAAAGAAGCATTGAGGGCTGTAGAAACAGAGACAGAGTTTCTATCATTTTCTAAGAGCAAAGGAGTATTTTAATGAATTCGCTAATAATTTTCGCTGTATTTGTCATGGCAGCTTATATATTTCAAATGTTCCTCGGCTGGCAGCAACTCAAAGACTTCAATAAGACCTATACGATGCTCCGAAAACTGGGGCGCGTAGCGATTGGCAGGAAGTCCGGAAGAATAAAATCCGGTACGATTGTCATGTTCGCGGTTGATGAAAACGGTCGGGTTCTTAAAGCTAGCAAAATGCAAGGAGTCACAATCTTAGCGCGTTTTCAAAATATGGATGATTATGTCGGAGAAGACATCCATTATTTTGACAAGTATAATCCTCTTGTGAGAAAAGAAAATAAGTTGATGCAATCAGCCATAGAAGATGCTAGAAAAGTCTATCTTTGGCATGAGGCAGGTATTGAGAAAGAGACAAGTTCTTCTGATTCTTTTCTGGGATTCGGCTTTTATGCGGATTACTTACAATTATCTATTAAACAGTTATTTAAAAAAAATAAGAAAGGGAGTTCCTTATGAATCACATTACAAATTTTGCAGAGAGTTTTATGAAACTCTTCCAATTAGGTGGAGAAACCTTTATTAGCTGGATGACAAATATTGTACCACTTGTCTTAATGCTATTGATTGCAATGAATACCCTTATCGCTTTCTTGGGAGAAGAGAAGGTCAATTCCCTGGCTAAGATTTCTGCTAAAAATCCTGTTAGCCGGTATATGATTTTACCTTTCATTTCAGCCTTTATGCTGGGGAATCCGATGGCAATCAGTATGGGACGTTTCTTACCAGAATATTATAAACCTAGTTTTGTAGCAGCTCAGATGCAGTTCTGCCATACTTCAAATGGTGTATTTCCGCATATCAATCCTGGGGAATTGTTTGTATGGATGGGAATTGCAACAGGAATTCAAACTTTAGGTTTAAGTCAAATGGACTTAGCCATTCGTTACATGCTTGTTGGGCTTGTCATGAACTTTGTAGGCGGTTGGGTGACCGATTTTACAACTGCTTATGTAGCAAAACAGCAAGGTGTTACCTTGAGTAAAACATTTGATTTATAGAAAGAGTGAAATTATGTCATATAAGAGTATAAAAGTTGTTAAAGGAAATGGCGGTTTCGGAGGACCTTTGGTCATTACACCTAGTGAAGCTAAGCATAAATTCATCTATATCACTGGCGGAGGAGAAAAGCCAGATATTGTGGATAAAATTGCTGATTTGACCGGTATGGAAGCTGTTAATGGGTTTAAAACTTCTATCCCAGATGAGGAAATTGCTTTAGCAATCGTGGATTGTGGCGGTACTCTTCGCTGTGGTATTTATCCTAAAAAGGGGATCCCTACAATAAATATTGTCGCTACAGGGAAAAGTGGGCCTCTAGCTCAATATATAACCGAGGAAATCTATGTGTCAGCAGTTGGCCTTAATCAAATTTCTGCTGCTAATGAAGACGAAAAAGCGACAACTGTGGTAACAGAAAAGCCAACTTACGATACTAGTAAAAAAATTACAGAGCAAAAAGCTGAAACAAGTATTGTAGCAAGAATTGGGATGGGCGCTGGGAAGGTCGTTGCGACTTTCAACCAGGCTGCTCGTGAAGCCATCCAAACAATGCTCAACACGATCATTCCTTTCATGGCCTTTGTTTCCTTGCTGATTGGGGTTATTCAAGGTTCAGGTGTTGGAAATTGGCTGGCAAAATTAATGGTTCCCCTAGCTGGGAACATCTGGGGACTCATTTTGATTGGCTTTATCTGTTCCTTGCCATTCCTATCTCCTTTGTTAGGCCCCGGAGCTGTTATCAGTCAGATTATTGGAACCTTAATTGGAGTTGAAATCGGCAAAGGGAATATTCCGCCCCAAATGGCTCTGCCAGCTATATTTGCTATCAACACTCAAAACGGTTGTGATTTCATTCCTGTAGCACTCGGTCTATCTGAAGCCAAGGCTGAAACAGTTGAGGTTGGTGTCCCTTCTGTGCTTTATTCACGCTTTCTCAATGGTGTTCCGCGGGTGCTAGTAGCTTGGATAGCTAGTATTGGCCTTTATCAGTAAACCTTTGATAGATGCACGTAAACATAGCAACTATTATGTTAAACTTATCTATAAGCATAAGTTTATGACAGATTTGAGAAAGGATGAATAGGAATTAGATGAAGAAAATTTTTGAAGCTAAAGTAATTCAAGTGGGGCCTGAAGCTCAGAATATGATTCAAGATGCCAATATGCTCATTTTGTTTGGAGAAGAAGCTCCGGAAGACTTAGCAGAGTATTGTTTTAAAATCGATAACAAAAATCTTCTAGGTGCAATACTAGAAGGTGGAAAGCTGGTGGTAGATAGTCAGGAATATTCGATTACTGCCGTAGGAAATGTAGTAGAAAAAAATTTAACTGGACTGGGCCATATCACGATTTCTTTTGATGGTTCAAAAGAGGGCAGCCTGCCGGGCACTCTCCATGTTGCAGCAGACCAAGCAGTAGTAATTGAAAAGGACTCTACCATTCAGATTTTCGAAACTGCTTGACCATAACAAAATTTAAAATCAAGCAATTTAGAAAAATAAAAGTCTAAAAAATTGATTCAGAGCCTGGACAAAAAGTCCAGGCTTCTCGGTCTAAATTAGAAAAAATAGATGACGCAGTGGTTGATTGGCAAGTCAATCAAACTAGCCAGTCAGTGTAAGGGAATTTCCAGCAGATGCATCCACAAGGGGTGCTTGAACAGAAGGGAAAGACCAAAAAGGTATCTACCCAACTTCAGCTAACTTCTCAACAGACTTGCACTCATTGGGTCAATTTATCCAAGAAGGAACTCGTATCATGTTTGAAACAGTTGTCCGCGTTGACAAACCTCGTAAGAACGTGATCATCCCTACTTTGGAAGAAGATCTTGATGGACTTGGTTACCTTCAAGGAAAAGACGTTGACTTTGTAAACAAAAAAGCTACTGATGGTGTTCTTCTTGCCCACACAGATGGTGACGTGCCAAACATGTACGTGACTCTTCCTGAGCAAGATGCTTTCACTCTTGGTTACACAATCTACTTCTTCGAATTGGCTATCGCTCTTTCAGGTTACTTGAATGCTATCAACCCATTTGACCAACCAGGTGTTGAAGCTTACAAACGTAACATGTTTGCCCTTCTTGGAAAACCAGGATTTGAAGAATTGAGCAAAGAACTTAACGCACGTCTATAATAGAAGAAAAGAGTGGCTTGTCCACTCTTTTTACTCTCTTTATCCATAGAAATTGGCCTCAGCCAAGACTTGTGATATAATATAGAGAGCAAAAAGGCAGACGCCTAGAGACTTTATAGGAGAAACTATGTCAAAAGATATCCGCGTACGTTACGCACCAAGTCCAACAGGACTACTACACATCGGGAATGCCCGTACAGCATTGTTCAACTACCTTTACGCACGTCATCATGGTGGAACTTTTATTATCCGTATCGAAGATACTGACCGTAAACGCCATGTCGAAGATGGTGAACGTTCACAACTTGAAAACCTTCGTTGGTTAGGTATGGATTGGGATGAAAGCCCAGAAACACATGAAAATTACCGCCAGTCTGAGCGTTTGGACTTGTATCAAAAATACATCGATCAACTATTAGCTGAAGGAAAAGCCTACAAATCTTACGTTACAGAAGAAGAGTTGGCAGCTGAACGCGAACGCCAAGAAGCAGCTGGCGAAACACCACGCTACATCAACGAATACCTTGGTATGAGTGAAGAAGAAAAAGCAGCTTACATCGCAGAACGTGAAGCAGCAGGAATCATCCCAACAGTTCGCTTGGCGGTCAATGAGTCAGGTATCTACAAGTGGCATGATATGGTCAAAGGTGATATCGAATTTGAAGGTGGCAATATCGGTGGTGACTGGGTTATCCAAAAGAAAGATGGTTACCCAACTTACAACTTTGCCGTTGTCATCGATGACCATGATATGCAAATTTCTCACGTAATCCGTGGAGACGACCACATTGCTAATACACCAAAACAGCTCATGGTTTATGAAGCACTTGGTTGGGAAGCTCCAGAGTTCGGTCACATGACTTTGATTATCAACTCTGAAACTGGGAAAAAATTGTCTAAACGTGACACCAACACCCTTCAGTTTATCGAAGACTACCGTAAAAAAGGTTATTTACCAGAAGCAGTCTTTAACTTTATTGCTCTTCTTGGTTGGAACCCAGGTGGCGAAGATGAAATCTTCTCTCGTGAAGAACTCATTAAACTTTTCGATGAAAACCGCCTGAGCAAGTCACCAGCAGCCTTTGATCAGAAGAAACTCGACTGGATGAGCAATGACTATATCAAGAATGCAGACCTAGAAACTATCTTTGAAATGGCAAAACCATTCTTAGAGGAAGCAGGCCGATTGACTGACAAGGCTGAAAAATTAGTTGAGCTCTATAAACCACAAATGAAATCAGTAGATGAGATTATCCCATTGACAGATCTTTTCTTCTCAGATTTCCCAGAATTGACAGAAGCAGAGCGCGAAGTCATGGCGGGGGAAACAGTCCCAACAGTTCTTGAAGCCTTCAAAGAAAAACTTGAGGCGATGACAAATGATGAATTTGTAACAGAAAATATCTTCCCACAAATCAAAGCTGTTCAAAAAGAAACAGGTATTAAAGGAAAAAATCTTTTCATGCCTATTCGTATCGCAGTTTCGGGTGAAATGCATGGACCAGAATTGCCAGATACAATCTTCTTGTTAGGCCGTGAAAAATCAATCCAGCATATCGAAAATATGTTAAAAGAAATCTCTAAATAAGAAGGATGCAACAATGGACATCTGGGAAAAGATGTACGAAGAAGCACAGAAACTGTATAATCCACATGAAGTATCTGATTTTGTTTATACTAATCATGTCGTTGCCGCTGTAGAAGCAGAAGATGGACAACTATTTACAGGATTCTGTATGGAGGGAAGCTGTGGTGTTTTCCATCTCTGCGCAGAACGGGCGGCCCTCTTCAATATGTACCAATTCTCGGGACAAACTAAGGTTAAGAAAGTATTAGCCTTTCGAGATAAACCACCTTATGGTGGAAGTTCAGCCATGCCTTGCGGTGCCTGTAGAGAATTCCTTTTAGAGCTTGATGCTGAAAATAAAGATGCAGAATTTATGATGGACTATAATATAAGAAAAACAGTTAAAGTCGCAGAACTAATCCCATATTGGTGGGGAGAAGAACGGGCTTCCAAGTTTAATAATCAATAGAAGAGTCAGTATAATGCTGACTCTTTTTACTTAAAGCTTAAGTTCAACTGGTTTTACTAATGCTTGATTAGTCGAAAAGAATCGAAAAAAGAGTGCACAAAATCCTCTAATCTGAAAGCGTTTCAGATTAAGTTTCGCTATGGTGGAAGTTACGTTGAGAAGTTACCACTTAAAAAAAGTTTAAAAAAGTTGTTGACAAAAAATAAAAAGCCTGTATAATAGTAAGAGTTGAAAACAG
>NZ_JBKOTR010000003.1:0-174918 GCF_049738015.1 Streptococcus sp. CL5.50 | reverse complement strand
TTTTTTATTTCGGTGTTTTTACTTGCGTAAAAAAATATTTTCTAGTATAATAGTTTATTGTGAGCGAACCTCACTTACCCCTTGCAAAGTCTTGGGGTCATTAGACCAAAAGGAGGAACATATCAATGGCTAAATACGAAATTCTTTATATCATTCGTCCAAACATTGAAGAAGAAGCTAAAAACGCTTTGGTAGCACGTTTTGACTCTATTTTGACTGACAACGGTGCAACTGTTGTTGAATCAAAAACTTGGGAAAAACGTCGTCTTGCATACGAAATCCAAGATTTCCGTGAAGGACTTTACCACATCGTTAACGTTGAAGCAAACGACGATGTAGCTCTTAAAGAGTTTGACCGTCTTTCAAAAATCAACGCTGACATTCTTCGTCACATGATCGTCAAAACTGACGCGTAAGAAGGTAAACTATGATTAACAATGTTGTACTTGTAGGGCGTATGACACGTGACGCTGAGTTGCGTTATACCCCATCAAATGTAGCAGTTGCGACTTTTACTCTTGCAGTAAACCGTACATTTAAGAGTCAAAATGGCGAACGTGAGGCTGATTTTATCAATGTCGTTATGTGGCGCCAACAGGCTGAAAACCTTGCTAACTGGGCTAAAAAAGGCTCACTTATCGGGGTGACAGGTCGTATCCAGACTCGTAGTTACGATAACCAGCAAGGACAACGTGTCTACGTGACAGAGGTCGTGGCTGAGAATTTCCAAATGTTGGAAAGCCGTAGTGTGCGTGAGGGTCACACAGGTGGAGCTTATTCTGCACCAAGTTCAAACTATTCAGCACCTACAAATTCAGTACCAGACTTTTCACGTGATGAAAATCCATTTGGAGCAACAAATCCATTGGATATTTCAGATGATGATTTACCATTCTAATGGACAACTAAAATTATAAAGGAGAAAAAACATGGCTCAACAACGTCGTGGCGGATTCAAACGCCGTAAAAAAGTTGATTACATCGCAGCAAACAAAATTGAATATGTTGATTACAAAGATACTGAGCTTCTTAGCCGTTTCGTTTCAGAACGTGGGAAAATCCTTCCTCGTCGTGTAACAGGAACTTCAGCTAAAAACCAACGTAAAGTAACAACAGCTATCAAACGCGCTCGCGTAATGGCTTTGATGCCTTTCGTAAACGAAGATTAAAAAAAGGGGTCCAGTGGACCTCTTTTTCATGAGCTAGAAAACAAGAAAGCGAATTAAGACCCGGTTGGGTCTTTTTTTCACGAGCCTTGAGAGAGCAAGTTGGGGTCCAGTGGACCTCTTTTTCATGAGCTTGAAAACAAGAAAGTGAATTAAGACCCGGTTGAGTCTTTTTTTCACGAGATAGTTTTTTTCTGACCTTGGCGTGCTATAATGGTAATAGAAAGAGTAAAGGTGGGTAAGTCAAAGATGAATTGTACGATTAGAAATATGATTAAGTCTGATATTAAATCCTTATCTCATGGATTTATGAATCAAGGTTGGCCTGGTAGAGAGGAAATTTTGGCTAGATATTTTCTGGAACAGGAAAGTGGGGAGAGAGAAGTCTTAGTTGCAGAGATTGATGGTGCTGTAGCGGGCTACGTTACCATTTTGCCCTCTGCTAAACATGGTCCTTTTGCAGAAGTCTATCCAGAATTATCAGATTTTAATGTGTTTGAGCCTTTTCGAAATCAAGGGATTGGGAATCAATTGCTAGAAGAAGCAGAAAAACGAGTCAAGTTTGTTTCGAGTAAGATCACTCTTGGTGTAGGTTTGCACTTGGGGTATGGTCCTGCCCAGAGATTGTATATCAAACGAGGCTATATTCCAGATGGGACAGGTGTCTGGTATCGAAATCAACCCTTGGAAATGAATGCAACTAGCCAAAATAATGATGATTTGGTTTTGTATTTAGTAAAGGAATTCGGATAAGAGACAAGGATTTTATTGGGGATGTGGGATTTCTCTACTTTATGGTATAATGGAAAGAGTTAGATTGAAAGAGGTAGTGAGATGGATGCCAAATTAAGATACAAGGCAAAGAAGATCAAGATTGTCTTTTTTGATATTGATGATACCTTGCGGAATTCAAAGACAGGTTTTATTCCAGCTTCAATCCCAACTGTTTTTAAGCAATTACGTGAGAAAGGAATTTTGACAGGTATTGCTTCTGGACGAGGGATTTTTGGTGTCGTTCCGGAGATTCGTGAGCTCAAGCCTGACTTTTTTGTGACCTTAAATGGAGCCTATATCGAAGATAAAAAAGGTCAGGTTATTTATCAACATAAGATTGAGAAGTCAGATGTTGAGGAGTATATCTCTTGGGCCAAGCAAGAGGGAATTGAGTATGGTTTGGTTGGGAGTCATGATGCCAAGTTGTCGACTCGCACCAATATGATTAGTGAGGCTATCAATCCAATTTATCCAGATTTAGATGTAGATCCTGATTTTCATGAAAAAGAAGATATCTATCAGATGTGGACTTTTGAAGATAAAGGAGATGACTTGCACTTGCCTGACAGTCTCTCTGATAAACTTCGCATGGTTCGTTGGCATCAACATTCGTCTGATATTGTGCCGATTTCAGGCTCCAAAGCGACGGGTGTGGAAAAGGTTGTGGAACATCTTGGCTTGAAACCAGAGAACGTCATGGTCTTTGGAGATGGGCTCAATGACTTGGAACTCTTTGATTATGCTGGAATCAGCGTTGCAATGGGAATTTCTCATGATAAGATCAAAGAAAAAGCAGATTATAAAACAAAAACACTAGAAGAAGATGGCATTTTTGATGCCCTAGAAGGATTTGGTATGGTAGAAAAAGAATTGCATTTCCCACAAGTAGACATTGAAACAGTAGAAGGTCCTATCGCGACTATTAAGACCAATCACGGAGACTTGCGTATTAAGCTCTTCCCTGAACATGCTCCTAAAACAGTGGCTAACTTTGTAGCTCTTTCAAAAGATGGTTACTATGATGGTGTCATTTTCCATCGTATTATCAAGGACTTTATGATTCAAGGTGGAGACCCAACTGGAACTGGTATGGGTGGCGAGTCAATCTACGGTGAATCATTTGAGGATGAGTTCTCAGAAGAACTTTACAATATCCGTGGTGCCCTTTCCATGGCCAATGCTGGTCCAAATACCAACGGTAGCCAGTTCTTTATCGTGCAAAATCAACATCTGCCTTATTCTAAGAAAGAAATTGCTCGTGGTGGTTGGCCAGAACCGATTGCGGAAATCTATGCCAACCAAGGTGGAACCCCTCACCTAGACCGCCGTCATACTGTTTTTGGTCAGCTAGCTGATGAAGCTTCTTATGCTGCCTTGGATACTATTGCTGCTGTTGAGACAGGGGCCATGGACAAGCCGGTTGAAGATGTCGTGATTGAAACAATTGAAATCGAGGACTAAGATGAAAATCGGTGATAAGCTAAAGGGGCGTATTACAGGGATTCAGCCTTACGGTGCCTTTGTTGAGCTAGAAACGGGTGATACGGGGCTGATTCACATTTCAGAGATTCGGACAGGCTTTATTGAAAATATACAAGAAGCCTTGAAAGTGGATGAAGAAGTTCAAGTTCAAGTAGTGGATTTAGATGAATTTACAGGGAAAGCTAGTCTTTCTATCCGCACTTTGGAGGAGGAAAAGCACCAGTTTCCTAGACGGAGACGCTTTTCAAGCGACCGCTTTAACTACGGCTTTGCGCCTCTCAAAAGAATGATGCCAATTTGGACCAAGGAAGCCCTTCAACATTTGAAGAAGTAGAAGAATTAGTTAGAAATCTATATTCTTTGTAATGTTAATATAAATTTGCTATAATAGGACCATGGAAGAAGAACAATTATTAAAATCAGGAGAGCGTATTAACCAGCTCTTTTCGACAGATATCAAAATCATTCAAAATAGAGAGGTTTTTAGCTATTCGGTGGATAGTGTTCTCTTGTCACGTTTTCCACGTTTTCCTAAAAAGGGCTTGATAGTGGATTTTTGCGCTGGAAATGGAGCGGTGGGGCTATTTGCTAGCACTCGGACTCAGGCACAGATTTTGGCTGTTGAGATTCAGGAGCGTTTGGCGGATATGGCTGAACGCTCTGTCCGTTTGAATGGTTTAGAAGAGCAGATGGAGGTCATCTGTGATGATTTGAAAAATATGCCTACTTACATCCAGGGAAGTAAGGTGGATATGATTTTGTGTAATCCACCCTATTTCAAGGTGGATCCTCATTCAAACTTGAACGAGAGCGAACATTATCTCTTGGCGCGACATGAAATCACGACCAATTTGCAGGAAATCTGTCGTAGTGCCCAGAGTATTCTCAAGTCTAATGGGCGTTTGGCCATGGTTCATCGTCCTGATCGACTTTTAGATATCTTGGACAGCTTACAACGGCATAATCTAGCTCCTAAGCGCCTGCAGTTTGTTTATCCAAAAAGAGAAAAGGAAGCCAATATGCTTTTGATTGAGGCTATCAAGGATGGCTCGAAAAGTGGCTTTAAGGTCTTACCACCTCTCATTGTGCACAATGATGATGGCTCTTATACGCTGGAACTCGAAGAGATTTATTATGGATCATAAGGCTTATATGTACGTGCTGGAGTGTCGTGACGGATCCTACTATACAGGCTATACGACTGATGTGAGAAGACGCCTCGCTGTCCACAATAGTGGGAAGGGAGCCAAATATACACGAGCACGCTTGCCAGTCAAACTTATCTATGCTCAAGGTTTTGCCAGTAAGGAAGAAGCCATGTCAGCAGAAGCCCTTCTCAAGCTTAAGAAGAGGCCACAGAAGGAAAGATTTTTATCTGAAAATCAAGATAGAAATTTACTCATACTCAATGAAAATCAAGGAGCAAACTAGGAAGCTAGCCGTAGACAGTACTTGAGTACGGCAAGGCGAAGCTGACGTGGTTTGAAGAGATTTTCGAAGAGTATCAGTTATTTTGAAGAATCGTGAGGAGCCCTTTGACTCCTCTTACTTTTGTCAAAAAGCGAAAAAAATGCTACAATAAAGAGAATAAACAAAATGAGGTATTATCATGTCTAAGATTCTAGTATTTGGTCACCAAAATCCAGACTCAGATGCCATCGGGTCATCTGTAGCCTTTGCCTACCTTGCAAAAGAAGCTTACGGTTTGGATACGGAAGCTGTTGCCCTTGGAACTCCAAATGAAGAAACAGCCTTTGTCTTGAACTATTTTGGTGTAGAAGCACCGCGTGTCATCACTTCTGCTAAAGCAGAAGGTGCAGAGCAAGTTATCCTGACTGACCACAATGAATTCCAACAATCTGTATCAGATATCGCTGAAGTAGAAGTTTATGGTGTTGTGGATCACCACCGTGTGGCTAACTTTGAAACTGCAAGCCCACTCTACATGCGTTTGGAGCCAGTTGGTTCAGCGTCTTCAATCGTTTACCGTATGTTCAAAGAACATGGTGTAGCTGTACCTAAAGAGATTGCTGGTTTGATGCTTTCAGGTTTGATTTCAGATACTCTTCTTTTGAAATCACCAACAACACACCCAACAGATACAGTCATCGCTCCAGAATTGGCTGAATTGGCTGGTGTCAACTTGGAAGAGTATGGTTTGGCTATGTTGAAAGCTGGTACAAACTTGGCTAGCAAATCTGCTGACGAATTGATTGACATCGATGCTAAAACTTTTGAATTGAACGGAAATAATGTCCGTGTTGCTCAAGTAAACACAGTTGACATCGCTGAAGTATTGGAACGCCAAGCAGAAATTGAAGCTGCAATGCAAGCTGCTAACGCAGCAAACGGCTACTCTGACTTTGTCTTGATGATTACAGATATCGTCAACTCAAACTCAGAAATCCTAGCACTTGGTGCCAATATGGACAAGGTTGAAGCAGCCTTCAACTTCAAACTTGAAAACAATCATGCCTTCCTTGCTGGTGCCGTTTCACGTAAGAAACAAGTGGTACCTCAATTGACTGAAAGCTTCAATGCTTAAGATTTTGAGTGTTAATTCAAATTAGGAAAGGCTAGTTTGCCTTATATCGAAAGGAGTTTCGGCTCCTTTTTTTCTAGGAGTGAAGCATGTTAGAAAATGGCGATTTGATTTTTGTGAGAGATGAGTCAGATATGGGACATGCCATCCAGACTTCCACAGGCAACTATAACCATGTTGCGATTTGTTTGGATGGGATGATTTACCACGCTAGTGGACAGGCGGGTGTTGTCTGTCAAGAACCGGCAGACTTCTTTGAGTCCAATCACTTGTACGACCTCTATGTTTACCCAGAAATGGATATCCAGTCTGTGAAGGAAAAAGCTTGCAAACATCTAGGAGCACCCTACAATGATTCTTTCTATCCAGATGGAGAAGGTTTTTACTGTTCCCAGTACATGGCAGAAATTCTCCCCATTTTTGAAACCATTCCCATGAAATTTGGGGATGGGGAGCAGGTGATTAGTGATTTTTGGAGGGAGTATTACAGAGAACTAGATCTGCCTGTTCCTTTGAACCAGCCGGGGACCAATCCTAGTCAGTTGGCAGCATCGCCTCTGTTAGAAAGTAAAGAAAGGAATCTTCATGATTCAGATTTTTAATCCATCTCGTTTGACGAGACAGCCATTTTTTAGAGAATTGATCCGCTATTTGGACCAGCATGATGATGTTATTTTGAGAGAAATTAAGGCTCAATTTCCAGATGTGGCAGTCGATAAACTCATGGAAGAGTATATAAAGGCTGGCTTGATTCTACGGGAAAATAAGCGTTATTACCTTAATCTTCCTATGCTTGAATCACTCGATAGTCTAGAACTGGATCAAGAGATTTTTGTCAGCGAAGATAGTACGGCCTATCAAGCCTTGTTAGAGCAGCGTTTTGAGACGGAATTACGAAATCAAACCAATGCTGCTATTTTAGTTGAAAAGACAGACTTTGCGAGATCAAAAATGACCCTTTCCAATTATTTCTACAAGGTCAAACATCAGTATCCTTTGACAGAAAAACAGCAGGAACTTTACGACATTTTGGGAGATGTTAATTCTGAGTATGCTCTCAAATACATGACAACTTTTTTGCTAAAATTTCTCAAAAAAGACCAGCTCATGCAGAAACGCCGTGATATCTTTGTGGACAGTTTAGTTGTCCTAGGTTATATTATTCAAAATGAAGATGGAAAGTATGAGTTGGCCGTCGATTTTGATAAGGAAAGATTAACTTTCTACTTGGCCTGATTTTTTTCTGAGCACATTGTTTGACTTTCCTTAGTATTCGGTATAAACTATATGTAACCGGTAACACATATCGGAATAAAATTAAAGGAGACAATCATATGTCACTTGAAAACAAATTGGAACAAGCAACAGGCGCTATCAAAGAAGGATTTGGTAAAGTTACTGGGGATGGCAAGACTGAAGCAGAAGGTGCTGTAGAAAAGACAGTTGCTAAGGCAAAAGAAGTAGTTGAAGACGCTAAAGGTGCTGTAGAAGGTGCCGTTGAAGGTTTGAAAAACGCTTTTAAATAAAAATAGAAAAAATCAAGGGTTTCATTTCCCTTGATTTTTTACTATCTTATAAATAATTTTCTGCGACGGCTGCATCTCCAGGATAGGCTTCTTTCTTGCCTTGGACGATTTGGTAGCAATCGGCACCCTTACCGGCGATAATAACTGCATCTAATTCGTGATTTGTGATAGCCATAGCTGCCTTGATGGCTTCTTGGCGATCCGCAATTTTTTCAACAGGATGATTGATGTAACTCCTAATTTCATCTGCAATGGCCATTGGGTCTTCATAGTTAGGGTCATCAGCAGTCAAAAAGACTTGAATCTCAGGGTGTTGATTGAGGAGAAGTCCAAAGTCCTTACGACGACTTTCTCCCTTATTTCCTGTCGAACCTAACACCAGAGCAATCTTTCCTGTTTGATGAGTCTCTACAACATTGATGAGTTTTTTGAGACTGTCACCATTGTGGGCGTAGTCGATGAAAACCTTGGCTCCGTTTTTCTGAGTGAGGACTTCCATACGACCAGGAACACGGGTTGCAGCGATTCCTTTTTTGATGTCCTCAAGACTAGCTCCGAGACGGAGGCAAGCAAGTCCAGCAGCAACGGCATTTTCTTGGTTAAAGTGGCCAATGAGTTGAATATCATAATCTCCAGCGAGTTTACCCGTAGCTGAAAAGCTAAAGGCTTTGGAATTCTCGATTTGGTTATCAGACTGGCTGCCGTAGAAATCATGGTCTTGATCTTCTACTTGTTCTTTCAAGACAGAAAAGTGATCCATGTCACTATTAATGATGACTGCTCGGCTATTTTTCATCAAGAGACGCTTGTGGTAGAAGTAGTCTTCAAAGCTAGGGTGTTCAATCGGGCCGATATGGTCGGGGCTGATATTGAGGAAAACTCCCACATCAAAGGTTAGACCATAGACACGTTTGACCAGATAGGCCTGACTGGATACTTCCATGATGAGGTGAGTACGGCCATTTTGCACAGCTTGATTCATCATATCAAAGAGGTCAATACTCTCAGGGGTTGTTAATGCAGACTTAAAGAAAGTCTTGCCATCTAGAGTTGTATTCATGGTCGAGAGCATAGCCGGTCGATGCCCTTGAGATAAAATGTTATAGGCGAAGTAGGCTGCTGTTGTTTTACCCTTAGTACCAGTAAAGGCAAGGAGTTTGAGTTTTTTCTGTGGATTGCCATAAAATTCCATAGCTACCAAACTCATGGCTTTCTTGATATCACTGACGATGATAGCAGGAATACCAACCTCATAGTCTTTTTCAGCTACATACCAACCGAGGCCTTGAGAGATGGCAGAAATCAGAAATTCCTTCTTAAAGGCAGCACCTTTAACGAAAAAGAGGCTCTTTTCTTTAGCCTTGCGGCTGTCATAGCAGATGGTGTCAAATATGACATGGCTGTAGTTGTAGTGATAATGTCCTTGGTCGATAATCTCACGGAAGAGACCATCTTTCTTTAAAATATCTAATACGGTTTCAATCTTAATCATACTTTCTATTGTAAACCGAAAGTCGTAAATTTACAAGTGACAAGGAAAAGTTTATAATGGAAGATGAGGAATTTTTCCTAGTGATTAAAATTAAATGAGGAATCTATGTCTAACGAAAACAATCACCAGCAGGCCCAGATGTTACGGGGGACTGCTTGGCTAACGGCTAGTAACTTTATCAGTCGTCTACTCGGTGCCATTTATATCATCCCTTGGTATATCTGGATGGGGTCTTATGCGGCTACGGCCAATGGTCTCTTTACCATGGGCTACAATATCTATGCCTGGTTCTTGCTGATTTCAACAGCGGGGATTCCAGTTGCAGTGGCCAAGCAAGTTGCCAAGTATAATACCATGCGAGAAGAGGAGCATAGTTTTGCCCTGATTCGGAGTTTTTTAGGCTTTATGACGGGACTAGGTCTGGTCTTTGCTCTAGTCTTGTATGTCTTTGCTCCATGGCTAGCAGACTTGTCGGGTGTAGGGAAAGACCTGATCCCAATCATGCAGAGCTTGGCTTGGGCGGTCTTGATTTTCCCATCTATGAGTGTTATCCGAGGTTTCTTCCAAGGGATGAATAACCTGAAACCTTATGCCATGAGCCAAATCGCTGAGCAGGTCATTCGTGTTATCTGGATGCTTTTAGCTACCTTTATCATTATGAAGATTGGTTCAGGAGATTATCTAGCAGCGGTAATCCAATCAACCTTTGCTGCCTTTGTCGGCATGGTAGCCAGTTTTGCAGTTTTGCTTTACTTCCTTGCTAAGGAAGGATTACTAAAAAGAGTCCTTGAAACAGGAGATAAGATTAACAGCAAGCGTCTCTTAGTCGATACCATTAAGGAAGCCATTCCTTTTATCCTGACAGGGTCTGCCATCCAGCTCTTCCAGATTCTGGACCAGATGACCTTTATCAATAGTATGAGCTGGTTTACCAATTATAGTAATGAAGACTTGGTTGTCATGTTTTCTTATTTCTCAGCTAACCCTAATAAAATCACTATGATTTTGATTTCTGTTGGGGTTTCGATTGGTAGTGTAGGATTGCCACTCTTGACTGAAAACTATGTCAAGGGAGACTTGAAAGCAGCTTCTCGCCTAGTTCAGGACAGCATTACCATGCTTTTCTTATTCCTACTGCCAGCAACAGTTGGAGTGGTCATGGTAGGAGAACCTCTTTATACGGTTTTCTATGGCAAGCCAGATAGTTTGGCTATGGGTTTGTTTGTCTTTGCAGTTTTGCAGTCTACTATTTTAGGCTTGTACATGGTCTTGTCACCAATGCTTCAGGCCATGTTCCGAAACCGTAAGGCTGTTCTCTATTTTATCTATGGTTCTATTGCCAAGCTAGTCTTGCAACTTCCAACCATCGCTCTCTTCCACAGTTATGGTCCTTTGATTTCCACAACTATCGGTCTTATCATTCCTAATGTCTTGATGTATCGGGATATTTGTAAGGTAACAGGTGTCAAGCGCAAGATTATTGTGAAGCGAACCATTTTAATCAGTTTGTTAACTCTTTTCATGTTTCTTGTAGTTGGGACATTGCAGTGGATTTTAGGATTTGTCTTCCAACCAAGTGGACGTTTGTGGAGTTTCCTATATGTAGCTCTTGTCGGTGCCATGGGGGGAGGAGTTTACGGATTCTTGAGTCTTCGTACCCGTTTATTGGATAAGGTGATTGGACAAGCCCAAGCTAATCGCTTACGAGCAAAATTAAGAATTTCTCAATAATTTTTTTATAAATAAAAGGGATAATTTGAACATTTCTATCATGAAATGCTTGAATTATTCTCTTTTTTATTAATTTGTATTATATTTTTTATAATTTGTAGATAGTAATTTAATTTTTCTTAAATTTTACTTAAAAAACTATTGACTAAATAAAACCTGTAATGTATAATAAGACAAATATTTAAATCAGGAGGTTCTGGAGATGAAAAAGTCTAAGGCCAAGTATGCAACGCTTGCAGGTGTCGTGTTAAGTGCAGGTATTTTGTTAAGTGCCTGTGGAAATTCTAGCACAGGGTCAAAAACATACAATTATGTTTATTCAAGTGATCCATCTAGTTTGAACTATCTAGCAGAAAACCGTTCAACAACTACTGATATTGTGACCAACCTGGTAGATGGTCTCATGGAAAATGACCAATATGGGAACTATGTCCCATCCTTGGCTGAGGATTGGAGTGTTTCTAAGGACGGTTTGACCTATACCTACAAACTGCGGAAAGATGCTAAATGGTATACTGCAGATGGAGATGAATATGCTCCTGTAACTGCCCAAGATTTTGTCACTGGTTTGAAATATGCGGCTGATAAAAAATCAGAAGCCTTGTACTTAGTGCAAGAATCCGTTGCAGGTTTAGATGACTATATCACTGGTAAAACAAGCGACTTTTCAACTGTCGGAGTCAAGGCTCTTGATGACCAAACCGTTCAATATACCTTGGCACGACCAGAATCTTATTGGAACTCAAAAACAACTTCAACCATTCTCTTCCCAGTCAATGCAGATTTCTTGAAATCAAAAGGGGATGATTTTGGGAAGGTAGACCCATCTAGCATTTTGTATAATGGACCTTTCTTGATGAAATCCTTTGTTTCAAAATCTGTCATCGAATTCAAGAAAAATCCTAACTACTGGGATGCTAAAAATGTCTTTGTAGATGATGTCAAATTGACTTATTTTGATGGTAGTGACCAAGACGCGTTAGCACGTAATTTTACCGAAGGTGTTTATAGCTACGCTCGTCTTTATCCAAATAGTTCAAGTTTTGAAGGAATTAAAGAAAAGAATAAGGACAATATCATTTATAGCATGCAAGATGCCACTTCTTACTTCTTAAACTTTAACCTAGATAGAAAATCTTATAAATTCACTTCTAAGACAAGTGATGCTGAAAAGAAATCGACTCAGGAAGCGGTTCTTAATAAAAACTTCCGTCAAGCCATTAATTTTGCCTATGACCGTACAGCTTACGGAGCCCAATCTCAAGGAGAAGAGGGGGCAACTAAGATTTTGCGTAACTTGGTTGTTCCTCCAAACTTCGTAAGTATCAACGGAAAAGACTTTGGTGAAGTAGTAGCCTCGAAGATGGTTAACTACGGTAAGGAATGGCAAGGAATCAACTTTGCGGATGCTCAAGATCCATACTACAATCCAGAAAAAGCTAAAGCTAAATTTGCTGAAGCTAAGAAAGAACTCCAAGCCAAAGGAGTCCAATTCCCTATACACTTAGATAAAACTATAGATTTGGCTAATAAGGCTGAAATTCAAGGAATCAATTCCATGAAGCAATCAATAGAATCTGTCTTAGGTGCAGATAATGTTGTGATTGATGTTCATCAACTTTCTACAGAGGACTATGATAGTTCAGGTTATCTTGCTCAAACTGCAGCTCAGAAGGATTATGATCTTTACAATGGTGGTTGGACTCCAGACTATCAAGATCCTTCAACTTACCTCGATATCTTTAGTGTCAATAGCGGAGGTATGTTGCAAAACCTTGGTTTAGAGCCAGGTGAAGTTAATGACAAGGCCAAGGCTGTTGGGCTGGATGTCTATACTCAAATGTTGGAAGAAGCTAATAAGGAGCAAGATCCAGCTAAACGTTATGAGAAATATGCTGATGCTCAAGCTTGGTTGGTGGATAGCTCTCTAGCAATTCCAAATGTTTCACTTGGTGGAACACCAACATTGAGAAAAATCGTTCCTTTCTCAACACCATATTCATTGGCTGGTAATAAAGGGGTTGAATCATATAAATACCTCAAATTACAAGATAAGACAGTTACAAAAGACGAATATGAAAAAGCCAAAGAAAAATGGTTGAAAGAAAAAGAAGAATCTAATAAAAAAGCCCAAGAAGAATTGACAAAACACGTCAAATAAGGATTTTTCAAGAAAAACGATGGTTTCGAAAGAAGCTGTCGTTTTTTTATAGAATGATGGTGAATTTGGAAGAAAAGTGCTTACATTTTTTAATTGGTTTATTAAATTTATGTTATAATGAATATAATAAAAGGTGTGAGAAGCTATTTTTTAAATCCTCTTCCAGTGTTAACTGAAGTATGCACATGCTAGGATGATTTTATAGGAGGGATGCTGTCTACTGGAAAAGTAAGATAAAATGTAACAAATGATAAGTTCTTCTTTTATGTGAAGAGTTCTTATCTGTCTATTTACTAATCGTTATGGAGGTAAGATCATGGGTGCTATTATGGAGTTTGCAACAGAAAAACAGATTGAATCATTTCTCTCAATTTGCCACATTGAAGGGCAAAAGAATTTTCTGATGGCTTTTAAGAAAAAGACATGGTTGAAATCCTTTATTGATTTCTTCATTATAGGAGGGACTTACTATGTTCAGTCGAGTGTGAAGCCTAAGATTCTGGCATTCACACCTAATGGAATCTACTTGATGGACATCAGTGATGTAACAGAAAATCATTCTAATCAAGTCGTAGAGATGCCTTGGAATCAAGTTCAAGATTTTACTTATAAGCCAGCCTTGAATACAGTTAGGCTGAATTGGAACTATCAAAATGAAGTCTATATTTTTTCCGTGGATGTCGGTCAGATTGGTCAGCATGTGGGCCAATATCAATTTAATAAAGACCATTATGACTATTTAGCCCAACACGATTTCTTTCGGTTAAAGTAAACCCTAGCAATCATTTTCACGAAAGAATCTGGAATATTTTCTGGATTCTTTTTAGCTTTACTATCTAATACTCAATGAAAATCAAAGAGCAAACTAGGAAGCTAGCCGCAAGCTGTACTTGAGTACGGTAAGGCGACGCTGACGTGGTTTGAATTTGATTTTCGAAGAGTATAAGTCTATAGTTTAAAACTATAACCAGCTCTTGAAAAGAAGAAAATGAGTTGATGAAAATAAGTGGTACAATAGTTACTATAGATTTGGAGGTATTGTATGAGCAAGGAATTACGCATCAACACAATTTTGGCCCAGGCGGGTATTAAGTCAGATGAAGCGACAGGAGCTTTGGTGACACCGCTTCATTTTTCAACGACTTATCAGCACCCAGAGTTCGGTCAGTCTACTGGTTTTGACTATACGCGTACTAAAAACCCAACTCGCAGTAAGGCTGAAGAAGTCTTGGCAGCCATTGAGTCCGCAGATTATGCCCTAGCGACTAGCTCAGGCATGTCAGCAATTGTACTGGCCTTTAGCGTCTTTCCAGTAGGAAGTAAGGTCTTAGCTGTCCGTGACCTTTATGGTGGTTCTTTCCGCTGGTTCAACCAAGTGGAGCAAGAAGGCCGTTTCCATTTTACCTATGCCAATACAGAAGAAGAGTTGATTGCCGAGTTGGAGAAGGATGTGGATGTTCTCTATATCGAAACGCCAACCAACCCTTTGATGTTGGAATTTGATATCGAAAAACTAGCAAAGTTGGCTCATGCTAAGGGTGCCAAAGTGGTGGTGGACAATACTTTCTACAGCCCTATCTACCAACGTCCGATTGAAGATGGAGCAGATATCGTTCTTCATTCAGCAACCAAGTATCTAGCAGGACACAATGATGTCTTGGCTGGAGTGGTTGTGACCAATAGTTTAGAACTATACGAGAAACTCTTCTACAATCTCAATACGACAGGGGCAGTCTTGTCTCCATTTGACAGTTATCAATTGATTCGTGGTCTCAAGACCTTGTCTCTTCGTATGGAGCGCTCAACAGCTAACGCCCAAGAAGTGGTTGCCTTTTTGAAGGATTCCCCAGCAGTTAAGGAAGTTCTCTACACTGGTCGTGGAGGCATGATTTCCTTTAAAGTAGCTGATGAAACACGCATTCCTCACATTTTGAACAGTCTTAAGGTCTTCTCTTTTGCGGAAAGTTTGGGTGGGGTAGAAAGTCTCATTACTTATCCAACGACGCAAACTCATGCTGATATTCCAGCAGAAGTGCGCCATTCTTATGGTTTAACAGATGACCTCTTGCGTTTGTCGATTGGGATTGAGGATGCTAGAGATTTGATTGCAGATTTGCGCCAAGCCTTGGAAGGATAAGACAAAGATGGGAAAATATGATTTTACAAGCCTGCCCAATCGTTTAGGGCACCATACCTATAAATGGAAAGAAGCAGAAACAGATAGTGAAGTCCTACCAGCTTGGATAGCGGATATGGACTTTGTAGTCTTGCCTGAAATCCGCCAAGCCGTGCAGACTTACGCTGATCAACTGGTTTATGGCTATACCTATGCCAGTGAAGAGTTAATTCACGAAGTTCAAAAGTGGGAAGCCACACAACACGATTACCACTTTGACAAAGAGGCTCTTGTCTTTATCGAGGGTGTGGTACCAGCCATCTCAACAGCTATTCAAGCCTTTACAAAAGAAGGCGATGCGGTTTTGATTAACACACCTGTCTATCCACCCTTTGCACGCAGTGTCAAGTTGAATAACCGTAGATTGATTACCAATTCTTTGGTGGAAAAGGATGGTCTGTTTGAGATTGACTTTGACCGACTTGAAAAGGATTTGGTAGAAGAGGATGTCAAACTTTATATTCTTTGCAACCCTCACAATCCTGGTGGACGTGTTTGGGAAAAGGAAGTGTTGGAGAAGATTGGCCAACTCTGCCAAAAACACGGTGTTTTCTTGGTTTCAGATGAGATTCACCAAGATTTGGCCCTCTTTGGTCACAAGCATCATTCCTTCAATACCATCAATCCTGACTTTAAAGAATTTGCTATCGTCTTGACTAGTGCCACTAAAACCTTTAATATTGCTGGAACAAAAAATTCATATGCAGTCATTGAAAATCCTAAGTTGAGACTGGCTTACCAGAAACGCCAGTTGGCCAATAACCAGCATGAAATTTCAGGCTTGGGTTATTTGGCGACAGAAGCTGCCTATCGATACGGTAAAGATTGGTTAGAGGAACTCAAGCAAGTCTTTGAAGACCATATCAATTATGTGGTGGATTTATTTGGAAAAGAGACTAAAATCAAGGTCATGAAACCGCAAGGAACCTACTTGATTTGGCTTGATTTTTCAGCCTATGACCTGACTGATGAAAAATTACAAGAGCTTTTGAGAAATGAAGCCAAGGTTATCCTCAATCCTGGTTTGGATTATGGGGATGAAGGAAGTCTTCATGCCCGCCTCAATGTAGCCATGCCTAAATCCCTGCTGCAAGAAGTTTGTCAGCGGATTGTGACGACTTTTGCTAAACTTTAAAAATCCAGCCTTCTAGGAGAAAAGTCTTCCTAGAAGGCTATTTTCATAGGGGAAAATATGGTATAATAAAAAGATAAGGTAAAGGTAAAAATATGGCTAAATTGATTCCGGGGAAAGTCCGTATCGAAGGCGTTGCCCTTTATGAAACTGGTAAGGTTGACATCATCAAGGAAAAGAACAATCGGCTCTATGCTCGCGTTGCAGAAGAAGAACTGCGCTATAGTTTAGAGGATGATTTGGTTTTTTGTGCCTGCGATTTTTTCCAAAAGAGGGGCTACTGTGTGCATTTGGCAGCTCTGGAGCATTTTCTGAAAAATGATGAGCGTGGTCAGGAAATCTTGCAAAGTCTGGAAGAAGGTCATGAGGAAAAAGAGGCCGTTGAAACCAAGGTGACCTTGGGTGGCAAATTTTTGGAACGAATCTTGTCTCCAAAATCAGAACGTGCCTATGAATTATCGGCTGTGGGGCAAGTGGAAGCAGGAACCAATCATATCTTGTGGACCCTGAGAATCGGCCAAATCAATAGCCAAAAATACTACGTCATTCGGGATATTCCACTCTTTTTAAGAATTGTCGAGCAGAGAAAGTCTTATATGATTGGCAAGATTTATGAGGAGTCTCTTTCTTGGGAAGCCTTTGATGAGGCCAGTCAAGAACTTCTGACTTTCTTGCGCGGACTGATGGAGGAAGGACAGGCTCCAGACCTCTTTTTCCAAAACCAAGGTCGGCACCTCTTTTTCCCTCTGACTTTTTTTGAGCAGGGTGTGAATTTACTGATGACTTTGCCGCATTTTCAATTTGACCATCAAGTGGATAGCTACCAGACTCTACTTTTTCAGGATATGCATGCTGATGCCAATCTCTTTGCCTTTACAGTAACAGAATACTCGGATTATTTTGAAATGGAAATCCATGAGAGTCCGAGGGTCAATGCCTTTTATCAGGGAGCTGTGCTTTTCCATAAAGGACAGGTTTATTTTCTAACAGACCAGCAGATGCGTCTTCTCAAGGAAATCAAAGCGCTGCCTTTGGATCAACATGGAAAGAAATACCTGCAATTTGATAGCAGTGACCGAGATAAGTTGGCTTCTTGTCTAACGCTCTTTGGCCAGATGGGCACCGTTTCAGCTCCAGAACGTCTACAAATCAAAACTTTTGCACCATCTTTTTACTTTGACAGGGAAGAGGATAATCGGATTCGTTTGGAAATTCAGTTTGATTATGGAAATAGACAGGTATCTAGCCGACAAGAGCTAGAAGAATTGCCATTTTCGAGTGATGCTGATTTAGAAGAAAGAGTTTTCCAAGTCTGTTTGGCAGCTGGTTTTGAAGCAGATTTTCAATCTTGGCGTCAGGCCTTAAAAGCAGAGTCTGTTTATCATTTCTTCCATGAAATGATTCCAGTCTTTGAAAAACTCGGGAATGTTGATCTATCAGACAAGCTAGAAGAACTCTATAACCTAGCAAGCCCTCAAGTGCAGATTGCTTCCAAGGGAGGTCTCTTGGAAATTCAGTTTGATTTTCAAGATATTGCCCAGGAGGAAATCGACCAAGCCATGCAGGCCTTGGTTGCCAATCAAGATTTTTACATTGATGCGTCTAATCAAGTCTACTTTTTCGATGAAGAAACCAAGAAAATTCGCCAAAATCTACAGGAACTGGGGCAGCTTGAATTAAAAGATGGGGCTTTGCAGGCTCGAAAACCCTTGGCCTACAGTTTAGCTCATCTTTTTGAAGGGCGTGACCGTGTTTCTTTTTCACAAGAATTTCAGAATCTGGCCCACGATTTGACGCATCCAGAGGATTTTCCTCGACAGGCAACTCAGGTTAAGGCTGATTTACGAGATTATCAGGAAAAGGGAATCGGCTGGCTGCAGATGCTCCATCATTATGGTTTTGGTGGGATTTTGGCTGATGATATGGGACTTGGTAAAACCCTGCAGACCATTGCTTTTTTGACCAGTCAAGTGACAAAAGAAAGTCGGGTCTTGATTTTAGCTCCGTCAGGTTTGATTTACAACTGGGCAGATGAATTTCAGAAGTTTGCCCCACAGTTGGATGTAGCTGTTGTTCATGGCTTGAAAGCTAGTCGTGAAGAGATTCTTGCTGAAAGCCATCAAATCTATGTGACGAGCTATGCCACCTTCCGTCAGGATAGCGATCTTTATCAGGGGATGGCCTTTGACTTCCTTTTCTTAGATGAGGCCCAGGTCATGAAAAATGCCCAGACCAAGATAGCCCAGACCTTGAGACAATTTGTGGTGCCGTCAGTTTTTGCCTTGTCAGGAACTCCTATTGAAAACCATCTGGGTGAGTTGTGGTCTATTTTCCAAATCGTCATGCCAGGACTCCTGCCAAGCAAGAAAGAATTTATGAAATTGTCAGCAGAGCGAGTGGCTCAGTTTATCAAGCCTTTCGTGATGCGGCGCAAGAAAGAAGAAGTTCTGACTGAATTGCCAGACTTGATTGAAGTGGTTTATAAAAATGAACTGGAAGACCAGCAAAAGGCTATCTACCTAGCCCAGTTGCAACAGATGAGGGACCGTCTAGCTCAAGTTTCAGATCAGGAATTTCAGCGAAGTCGGGTGGAAATTTTATCTGGTTTGATGCGCTTGCGCCAAATCTGTGATACTCCTGCCCTCTTTATGGAGGATTATCAGGGAGCCAGTGGCAAACTGGATAGTCTCCGAGACCTGCTGGTACAGGTGGCAGACGGCGGACACCGTGTCTTGATTTTCTCGCAGTTCAAGGGAATGTTGGAGAAAATTGAACAAGAACTGCCAGACTTGGGCATGACATCCTTTAAAATTACGGGTTCAACCCCAGCCAAGGAAAGACAAGACATGACCAAGGCCTTTAACCAAGGAGAAAGAGATGCCTTTCTGATTTCTCTTAAGGCTGGTGGTGTCGGTCTGAACTTGACAGGTGCTGATACAGTGATTTTGGTTGACCTTTGGTGGAATCCTGCGGTGGAAGCGCAAGCCATTGGCCGTGCCCATCGGATGGGGCAGGAAGAAACGGTTGAGGTCTATCGCTTGGTGACCAGGGGAACCATTGAAGAAAAAATTCAAGAACTCCAAGAACAGAAGAAACATCTGGTGTCACAAGTATTGGACGGCACAGAGTCACGTGGCAGTCTGACCCTAGCAGAAATTAGAGAAATTTTGGGAATTTCTGAAGCCAGCACTTGAAAAATCAAGACAATACGCTATAATGAAGTGTTGAAAGGAAATAGAAAATGAGAGAAGAACGATTTCCATTGGTGTCAGATGACGAGGTCATGCTGACTGAGATGCCGGTTATGGACCTCTATGATGAGTCTGACTTTATCAGTAATATCAAGGGAGAATACCGTGATAAGAATTATCTGGAGTGGGCCCCTATTACTGAAGAAAAACCAGCAAAACCGATTGAAAAACCAGTAGAGAAACCTAAGAAATCTGGTTTAGGAGTTAAAAAAGAAGGAAAGAGCTATGCGGAGGTGGCGCGTGAAGAAGCGCGTGCGGATTTGAAAAAGAAACGCTCAGCAAGTTATCTGACTAAGGATATTACTCCTACAAGACGCCATTCTCATCCAAGTCTAGTTAGGCAGGGCAATCAACCTACCGCGCCTTTCCAAAAGGAAAATCCTGGTGAATTTGTCAAATATAGTCAAAAATTGACCCAGTCTCATTACATCTTGGCGGAAGAAGTGAGCAATATTTCGACTCAATCTGAGCCAAAAGAAACTTCAGGTCCAAAGAAAAATAATTATGATTTTCTGAAGAAGAGCCAAATCTACAATAAAAAGAATCAACAAAAAGAACAAGAACGTCAGGTTGCCCAAGAGTTGAATCTGACAAGAATTACTGAATAGGGGAGAAAACATGTCAAAGACATATCATTTTATCGGAATTAAGGGATCAGGGATGAGTGCCTTGGCCTTGATGTTGCATCAAATGGGGCATAAGGTACAGGGATCAGATGTTGAAAAGTACTACTTTACTCAACGTGGTCTTGAGCAGGCAGGGATTACTATTCTTCCTTTTGATGAAAAGAATCTAGACGGTGATATGGAAATTATCGCTGGAAATGCCTTTCGTCCAGATAACAACGTCGAAATTGCCTATGCGGACCAAAATGGAATCAGCTACAAACGTTACCATGAGTTCCTAGGTAGCTTTATGCGCGACTTTGTCAGCATGGGAGTTGCTGGAGCGCACGGCAAAACTTCAACGACAGGTATGTTGTCTCATGTCTTGTCTCACATTACAGATACTAGCTTTTTGATTGGGGATGGGACAGGTCGAGGATCAGCTAATGCCAAATATTTTGTCTTTGAATCTGACGAATATGAGCGCCACTTCATGCCGTACCACCCAGAATATTCTATCATCACTAACATTGACTTTGACCATCCAGACTATTTCACAAGTCTAGAGGATGTTTTCAATGCCTTTAACGACTATGCTAAACAAATTACTAAAGGTTTGTTTATCTACGGTGAGGATACTGAATTGCGTAAGATTACGTCTGATGCACCAATTTATTATTATGGTTTTGAAGCAGAAGGTAATGACTTTGTCGCTAGTGATCTTCTTCGTTCAACAACTGGTTCAACCTTCACCGTTCATTTCCGTGGACAAGACTTGGGGCAATTCCACATTCCAACCTTTGGTCGTCACAATATCATGAATGCGACAGCCGTTATTGGTCTTCTTTACACAGCAGGATTTGATTTGAACTTGGTGCGTGAACACTTGAAAACATTTGCCGGTGTTAAGCGTCGTTTCACTGAGAAAATTGTCAATGACACAGTGATTATCGATGACTTTGCCCACCATCCAACAGAAATCATTGCAACCTTGGATGCAGCTCGTCAGAAATACCCAAGCAAGGAAATTGTTGCAGTCTTCCAACCGCATACTTTTACAAGAACCATTGCTTTGTTGGACGAATTTGCTCACGCTTTGAACCAAGCGGATGCTGTTTATCTAGCCCAAATTTATGGATCCGCTCGTGAAGTAGACCATGGAGATGTTAAGGTAGAAGACCTAGCTAATAAAATTAACAAGAAACACCAAGTGATTACTGTTGAAAATGTTTCTCCACTCCTAGACCATGACAATGCTGTTTACGTCTTTATGGGAGCAGGAGATATCCAAACCTATGAATACTCATTTGAACATCTTTTGTCCAACTTGACAAGCAATGTTCAATAGGCTATTCTCATGGAAATTCCAATTAAGATCATTCAGGCAAGTAAGTCTGATTTGACTGAGATAGAGACACTTCAGGCCACATCTTTTCCAGTTGAAAAGCAGCAACCTTCCCATATTTTAGAAGAAAGTATCCGTAAGTATGCGGATACCTTTCTTCTAGCTAGGGATGAAAATCAGCTTCTGGGCTATGTTCTAGGTGGTCCTTACCCACATAATCCGAAATGTCTAGAAATACATTCTTTAGTCATCGAGGCTGACCATCAGAGACAGGGCTTGGGAACGCTTCTTCTTGCGGCTTTGAAAGATGTGGCAGTTGAGCTGGATTACAAAGCTATTCGTTTGAAGAGTCCGGATAAGTTGCTTTCCTATTTTGAAATGAACGGTTTTATTGATGAAGAAGAGACAGATTCGCTTTATGCAGCTAGTCAAGGTTTTAGTATGATTTGGTTTAATCTCTTTTTTAGGAGGCAAAATGGAAATTAGGAAAGCAAGATTAGAAGATTTGGATCGTATCGTTGAGATTGAACTAGAAAATTTCTCGATTGAAGAAGCCATTCCTCGCTCTGTTTTTGAGGCGCATTTGCGAGAAATTCAGACCTCGTTTCTGGTTGCAGAAAAAGAAGGTAGAATCATGGGGTATATAGAAGGACCAGTTGGCTCCCACCGTCATCTGCAAGATCAGTCCTTTACAGAAGAGATAGAAGATTATAGTCATGAGCCTGGTGGTTATATCTCTGTGACCTGTCTTTCTATTGCCGAGGAGGCACAGGGAATAGGACTAGGTCAGAAATTGCTAACAGCTTTGAAAGAACTAGCTCTTGAACACGAAAGAGAAGGCATTAACCTAACCTGTCATGACTATCTCATTACTTACTACGAAAAACATGGATTTATCAATGAAGGCCAGTCCCAGTCAACCTTTGCAGGGGAAACATGGTATGATATGGTCTGGGAAGCTAAAAAATCAGCTAGAAAAGCATGCTAGGTTGCTTTTCTTTCGTTTTTAAGATATAATATTATGGATTGTCAACGAGGAGGATAAACTTTTGAGTGAAAAGTCAAGAGAAGATGAAAAATTAAGCTTTAAAGAGCAGATTTTACGTGATTTAGAAAAAGTAAAACGTTATGAAGGGATTCGCCAAGAGACCACTGAACTTGCAGAGAAAAAAGAAGCTCTATTTGTCCCTGAAACAAAACTCGCAGATGAAGATGTTATGGTTGCATCCCTATCAGCTGTTGAAAAAATTATGGAGAATGCACCACGTGTTCCAAAACATCCTAGTGAGGATATGCCTGCATCACCGGCAGATGAATCGAGAGTAGAAGCTCCGATTACTCCTCGTCACCCTAGTCAAGATGTTCCAGCTTCACCAGTTGAGGCAAGTCCATCAAGACCGGTTCCAGGGCCAGAGACTAATCGTCCAAAAAAGGTCGAAGAAGATTTCAACGTAACTCCAACAAGAGTAGCTGTTTCTTATAAGACTGAAGCTAAAAAAGAGCCTCAGAAAGAAGTAACAAAACCAGAACCAGTTATGGAAACGGAAGCTGTTGAAGTCATTTCTGAAACTCCGAGTCGTAGTCGTCGTGAGACTGTTAAACCTGTCAAGAAGAAAAAATCACATTTGAAGGCTTTCTTCATTTCTCTACTGATTTTCCTTGCCTTGATTTCGGCAGGTGGCTACTTCGGTTATCAGTACGTCCAGTCATCTTTATTACCAGTTGACGCTAATTCTAAGAAGTATGTAACTGTTCAAATCCCAGAAGGAGCCAATGTCCAAGAAATTGGCTCAGCACTTGAAAATTCTGGTGTGATTAAACACGGAGTGATTTTTGCTTTTTATGCTAAATATAAGAATTATTCAGATTTGAAGGCTGGATATTACAATTTGCAAAAGAGCATGAGTACAGAGGATATCATTAAGGAACTCCAAAAAGGTGGTACTCCTGAACCTCAAGAACCTTCACTTGCAGATTTAACGATTCCAGAAGGATATACGATTGATCAAATCGCCCAAGCTGTAGGCCAATTACAAGGTGAATTTAAAGAGCCTTTGACAGCGGAAGCTTTTTTGGCTAAAGTTCAAGATGACAACTTTATCAGTCAAGAAGTTGCTAAATATCCAAACCTACTCGAAAGCTTGCCAACGAAAGAAAGTGGAGTTCGTTATCGTTTAGAAGGATTCCTCTTCCCAGCGACATACTCTATCAAGGAAAGCACAACTATTGAAAGTTTGATTGATGAGATGTTGGCAGCTATGGATAAGACCTTGACTCCGCACTATAGTGCAATTAAGTCTAAAAACTTGACAGTCAATGAATTGCTAACAATTGCTTCACTTGTTGAAAAAGAAGGTGCTAAGACTGAAGACCGTAAGTTGATTGCAGGTGTCTTCTACAATCGTTTGAACCTTGGTATGCCACTTCAAAGCAATATTGCAATCTTGTATGCCCAAGGGAAACTTGGTCAAAATATTAGCCTAGCAGAAGATGCTGGAATTGACACATCGATTAATTCACCATACAATGTTTATACCAAACCTGGTTTGATGCCTGGTCCAGTAGATAGTCCAAGTCAGGACGCGATTGAAGCAAGTATTAACCAAACAAAGAGTGAGAACCTCTACTTTGTAGCCAATGTTACAGATGGTAAAGTCTATTACGCAGTGACACAGGAAGAACATGATCGTAATGTAGCTGAGCACGTCAATAGCAAACTTACTCAAAATAGTAGTTCAAACTAAGACTACAAAAATGAGAATCTCAGATAGAGATTCAATACTATCGAAAGAAAGTTGAGAAAAATGGCAGAAAAAACATATCCTATGACCCTTGCGGAAAAGGAAAAACTTGAAAAAGAATTAGAAGAATTGAAATTGGTTCGCCGACCAGAAGTGGTAGAACGCATTAAGATTGCCCGTTCATATGGTGACCTTTCAGAAAACAGTGAATACGAAGCAGCTAAGGATGAACAAGCTTTTGTCGAAGGACAAATCTCTAGCTTGGAAACAAAAATCCGTTATGCTGAAATCGTCAATAGCGACTCAGTTGCCGATGATGAAGTGGCGATTGGAAAAACAGTCACTATCCAAGAAATTGGTGAGGACGAGGAAGAAGTTTATATTATCGTAGGTTCAGCCGGTGCAGATGCCTTTGCGGGTAAAGTTTCAAATGAAAGCCCAATTGGACAAGCCTTGATTGGCAAGAAAACAGGTGACACAGCAACCATTGAAACACCTGTTGGTAGCTATGATGTAAAAATCTTGAAGGTTGAAAAAACAGCCTAAAAATAGAAAAAAGGAGTGGGGAGGCAGTGCGCTTCACTCACTCCTTTTTCCATTTTAAATTGAATTGGAGACGTTATGAGTTCAAAGAAGAAAAAAAATAAGATGGAGCGTGGTCTGACCAATCGTCACGTGCAGGTTATGGCCATTGCGGGAACAATCGGAACAGGACTCTTTTTGGGAGCGGGGCGCTCTATCAGCCTAACAGGTCCTTCCATTGTACTGATTTATATGATTACAGGGGCCTTCATGTTCCTCATGATGCGTGCGGTTGGAGAAATGCTCTACCAAGACCCTGAGCAACATACCTTTATCAACTTTATCACGCGCCATTTGGGTAAGGGCTGGGGTTATTTCTCAGTTTGGTCCTACTGGCTATCCGTTGTCTTTATCGGTATGGCGGAAATTACAGCCATCTCTCACTACGTCCAGTTTTGGTTCCCTAGCTGGCCAAGTTGGATGATTGAGATTGGATTTTTGACTATTCTAGCCTTGGTCAATTTGATTGCGGTGAAACTTTTTGGGGAAGTTGAGTTTTGGTTTGCTATGGTCAAGATTGTGGCTATTTTAGCTATGATTGCCACAGGAGTCTTTATGGTCTTGACAGGCTTTAAGACACCACATGGAGTAGCAAGTTTGGCTAATATTGCTGACAATTTCTCTCTCTTCCCAAATGGTGGAGTCAACTTTGTCATGGCCTTCCAGATGGTGTTCTTTGCCTACCTCATGATTGAGTTTATCGGGGTAACAACTTCTGAAACCAAAAATCCACGTCAGGTCTTGCCAAAAGCCGTTAAGGAAATTCCTTTGCGTATCGCCTTTTTCTACGGTGGTGCCCTCTTAGCCATCATGGCTATCATTCCTTGGCGTGAGCTTGCCTCTGCTGATTCTCCCTTTGTTACGGTATTTGAATTAGCCGGTGTCAAGTGGGCAGCAGCCTTGATTAACTTCGTCGTTTTGACCTCAGCAGCATCTGCTCTTAACTCAACCCTTTATTCAACAGGGCGTCATTTGTACCAGATTGCCCATGATTCGCCAAATCCATTCTTAAAAGCTATCAAAGCAGATACTCTTTCTCGCCATAATGTGCCACAAAATGCCATCATTGCCTCAGCAATCTTGATTGCCCTAGCAGCCTTTATCAACATCTTGCCAGGTGTTTCCGATGCCTTTGCCTTGATTACGGCATCGTCGTCAGGTGTCTATATCGCCATTTATATCTTGATTATGGTGGCTCACCTTAAATACCGCAAGTCACCAGACTTTATGGCAGATGGCTATCTCATGCCCCATTATCGTTTCCTAAATCCCTTAACCATGCTCTTCTTTGCCTTTGTCTTTGTAACCCTCTTTTTACAAGAGTCTACATTTGTCGGAGCAATCGGTTCAGCTATCTGGATTATCGGTTTTGGGATTTACAGCCAGTGGAAATTTAGAAAATAGATTTGAAACTCATCAACTCAGGTTGGTGAGTTTTTGCTAGTTTGACAGTCCATTGAAATAAGACTATAATCAAGCTGTATCAGTTTTCGAGGAGGTTTAGATGTACTTTAGATTGGAAAATAAGGAATCCCATAAATCACAAGAAATAGGGAATCTGATTCGTGTTTATAACCGTTCCAAAAGAGAAGAGGCTGAAAGTGAGCCACTTAATCTTTATGTCGAAGATGAAAAGGGCAATCTCCTGGCAGGTTTGGTAGCTGAGACTTTTGGAAATTGGCTAGAAATCGAGTATTTATTTGTAAAAGAGGAACTGAGAGGGCAAGGAATCGGTTCAAAACTATTGCAACAGGCAGAAAGTGAAGCTAAGAATCGAAACTGTCGTTTTGCCTTTGTCAATACTTACCAATTTCAGGCACCGGACCTTTATCAGAAACATGGCTATAAGGAAGTCTTTTCTTTGCAAGACTATCCCTACACAGGAAAAAGATTTTATTACCAAAAAGATTTGTAAGGTGAGTATGAAAGTATAAGGCAAAGGGGAACTTGACATAAGTCTCGATAAATACCAGTAAAATCCTACAAATTGTGTCTTTCTAGACGATATTGAGGACAATACAATTGTAGCTGAGAAGGTGGGAATCAAGGCTTATCAAGTTAAGAAAAGAAGTGATGTCGTCGAAATTTTGAAATCATATATTTAGATTCAAAACTCTCTATCTTTTTGTGGTAGAGAGTTTTTTTGTTAACAAAATATTACAAAATGACATTTATATATTGCATTAAGTTAGATATATGATATAATGATGTTGAAAAGAGGCGCAACTTTTTAAAATTAATGAGAATCAAAGAAAAACCAAGAATATTAATGGAGGAATTACAAAATGGAAGTTATAAATGTAAGTAAAAATTATGGTCATTCAACCATTCTCAAAGATATCAATTTCGCACTTAACAAGGGTGAAATTGTTGGTCTAGTAGGGAGAAACGGAGTTGGTAAGAGTACATTGATGAAAATTCTTGTTCAGAATAATCAACAGACTTCAGGGAATATTACAAGGAGTGATAATGTTGGGTATTTAATCGAAGAACCAAAGTTATTTTTATCTAAAACAGGTTTAGAGAATTTAAAATATTTGTCAAATTTATATGGTGTTGATTACAATAAAGAAAGATTTGGGAGTTTGATTCAAAAGTTAGATTTGACTCAGTCTATTAATAAAAAAGTAAAGACCTATTCTTTGGGTACAAAACAAAAATTAGCTTTGCTTCTAACTCTCGTTACGGAACCTGATATATTGATTTTAGATGAACCGACTAATGGTTTAGATATTGAATCATCACAAATAGTTTTAGCGGTTCTAAAAAACTTAGCTTTACATGAAAATGTGGGAATTTTAATATCGAGTCATAAATTAGAAGATATTGAAGAAATTTGTGAGAGGGTTCTTTTCTTGGAGAACGGGCTTTTGACATTTCAAAAAGTAGGAAAAGATAGTCATAATTGCTTGTTTAAGATAGTTTTTTCATCAGCTACAGATAAAGACATTTTCATTACCAAACAAGAATTTGGAGATATTGTTCAGGAAGAGGGATTGAAAATTACTATGTCTGGGAATATTCAAAGTAGTGAACTTTTTAAATTTTTTAACGAAAACTATATTAAAGTAGTTGATTTTGAAACTAAAAAAGAGACGCTTAAAGATATTTATCTAAATCGTTCAAAATAAAGGAAGGTTATAATCATGAAATTAAATAAATTGAATTTTCTTAAGGAAAATATAAGAGATTTATATTCATCAGGCGTAATATATCTCGGATTGGTTATCTCGTTTATACCGCCGATACTGGTTACATTCTTTATTCTAAAGACTCAAGGGACATCACTTGGTATTAAGCATATTTCAAATTTTTATGCTATGCTCGGTATGTTAATGGCTGTTATACATGCTAACCGAATTATTAGCAGGGATTTTTCCCACAATACGATCAGTTTATTTTATAATCAACAGAAAAATCGGATGATTTACGTTTTGTCCAATTTTCTATATGCCATCTCAGTTTCCATTATTTATGCTTTGAATGGTATGGTGTTACTAGTCATCGTAAGTAAATTGGGTGTTCCAGGTGCTTTAGGATTAGATTTTATAGCAGCCATTGTAGTCAATACAATTTTGTTAGTCCTATTTTATTTTCTATTATCTTACATTTTCTATTTATACAAATTGAAAAGTGGCTTGGTATTTGGTATTTTAGTAGCTTTACTACTCTTTATC
Source organism: Streptococcus sp. CL5.50 (assembly GCF_049738015.1). Taxonomy (NCBI): domain Bacteria; kingdom Bacillati; phylum Bacillota; class Bacilli; order Lactobacillales; family Streptococcaceae; genus Streptococcus; species Streptococcus sp. CL5.50. The sequence continues at coordinate 146,535 of NZ_JBKOTR010000003.1, read as the reverse complement.
CCTAATATATTAAATACGATTGTGATGAATACTAGTAATGATTTGTTTATCAAAGCAATTGAACTTCTTCCTTTTTATTCCTTACCTGTATTTGTTGCTTCAAATACGATGTCTATTAGTCAGTATCTTGTGGTAATCACTACAATCATTTTATTGTATTTTTTCACTCTCAAGAAAAGTAAGGAGTATTCATTTTAGTTTCGTTTAGTATTATTTTGTAGACTGCAAATCCAGCAAAAAATCAGTCATCTTGCTATGCTCCTGCTCTTGTTGTGTACACGTTTTTGTCTTATGCTAGACTCATTTCCAAAAGCATTATATAATAGTGATATGAAATCAACTAAATAAGAAATACAAGCAATCAAAACTCGTTTAAAAGATCCTACCAAAGCTAATACTAAACAAAAATAAAAGAGTAAACTAGGAAGTTTATTTCAAACAATCCAACATACTGATTTTAGGCTGAAGATAATATTGGAGTGCTAATTAATGAGGTTATAATAAATAGCTGACAGCTTGTGTTGGTTTTGGATTTTTTAAGAGTAGATGAGTATTAAAACTATAAGGAGGACGCAGGTGGCTAAAAATTTAAAATTAAAATTAGCTCGTGTAGAGCTTGATTTGACACAAGGTCAACTGGCAGAGGCTGTTGGGGTGACGCGCCAGACTATTGGTTTGATAGAGGCGGGGAAATACAATCCCAGTCTCTCACTCTGCCAGTCTATTTGCAGATGTTTAGGGAAAACCTTAGATCAACTATTTTGGGAGGAAGAAGATGGTAAATAAATTTATTCATTATCAATTACTTGACGAAAGAGAAGAACAACTAATCAATAAAGCTGGAGCGGAATCCTTTACCCTCTTCATTGGGCTTGTGCTTCTAAGCTATTTGGTGGCTGTATTAGCTCCCTCTATTTTTAATCCGAATTTTCTAGTCTATACTCTGATAGTAGGAATTTTCTTCTTTTTCAATCGTGCTCGTTATCTGGGAGTGACCTACTATAGTCGTTTTCATTTTACGATTTTGGGTTGTTTTTTCCTAAACTTGGCTATTACGACTCTTTTGATGTTGCAGAATTATCAATTCAACATAGAAATTTATCAGCACAATCCTTTGAACCTTAAATACTTATCTGCTTGGGTCATTACTTATCTGATTTACCTTCCTTGGGTTTTTATCGGTAATCTCGGCCTTAAAAGTTATGGCGAATGGGCTCAGAAAAAGTTTGGACAAGATATGGATGAATTGGAGAGTGGTGAATAACTTGTTACTCTTTTCTCAATCCAGCTAAAATGTGTTATAATAGTACTAATTTATTGGAATACATGAAAGTTCTTGAAAATTTTCATGGGTTTCTAGCTAAGGAAGTAGGAAAAGTATGTATCCAGATGATAGTTTGACATTGCACACGGACTTGTACCAGATTAACATGATGCAGGTTTACTTTGACCAAGGAATTCACAATAAAAAGGCGGTCTTTGAGGTTTATTTCCGCCAACAGCCTTTTAAGAATGGCTATGCGGTTTTTGCAGGTTTGGAAAGAATTATGAGTTATCTTGAAGACCTGCGTTTTTCAGATAGTGATATTGCCTATTTGGAGTCGCTAGGCTATCATGGGGCATTCTTGGACTATCTCCGCAATTTCAAGTTGGAGTTGACCGTTCGTTCTGCCCAAGAAGGGGACTTGGTCTTTGCTAATGAACCGATTGTGCAGGTGGAAGGCCCTCTAGCCCAATGTCAATTGGTAGAAACGGCTCTTTTGAACATCGTCAACTACCAGACCTTGGTGGCTACTAAGGCAGCTCGTATTCGTTCAGTCATTGAAGATGAGCCTTTGATGGAGTTTGGGACACGTCGGGCGCAAGAGATGGATGCGGCTATCTGGGGAACACGCGCAGCGATGATTGGTGGTGCCAATGGAACCAGCAACGTGCGTGCTGGTAAACTCTTTGACATTCCTGTTTTGGGGACCCATGCCCATGCCTTGGTACAGGTTTATGGCAATGACTATGAGGCCTTTAAGGCTTACGCTGCTACCCACAAAAATTGTGTCTTTCTTGTGGATACCTACGACACCCTTCGCATCGGTGTGCCAGCTGCTATTCAGGTGGCGCGTGAGCTGGGTGATCAGATTAACTTTATGGGTGTGCGGATTGACTCTGGGGATATTGCCTACATTTCCAAGAAAGTCCGTCAGCAATTGGACGAGGCTGGATTTACAGAGGCTAAGATTTATGCTTCTAATGATTTGGACGAAAATACCATCCTCAACCTCAAGATGCAAAAGGCCAAGATTGATGTCTGGGGTGTGGGAACCAAGCTGATTACAGCCTATGATCAGCCAGCTCTTGGGGCAGTTTATAAGATTGTTGCCATCGAAGATGAAAATGGGAACATGCGCAATACCATCAAGCTTTCTAATAATGCGGAAAAAGTGTCTACGCCAGGTAAGAAACAGGTGTGGCGCATTACCAGTCGTGAAAAAGGCAAGTCAGAAGGAGACTATATCACTTATGACGGTGTGGATGTGAGCGACATGACGGAAATCAAGATGTTCCATCCGACTTATACCTACATCAAGAAGACCGTTCGTAATTTTGATGCCGTTCCTCTCTTGGTGGATATCTTCAAAGACGGAAAATTGATTTACAACCTGCCTAGCTTGACTGAGATTCAGGCTTATGCCCGTAAGGAATTTGACAAGCTTTGGGATGAGTATAAGCGTGTGCTCAATCCGCAGCATTATCCAGTGGATTTGGCGCGTGATGTATGGCAAGACAAGATGGACTTGATTGACAAAATGCGTAAGGAAGCCCTCGGTGAAGGAGAAGAAGAATGAGTTTGCAAGAAACGATTATCCAAGAGCTGGGTGTCAAACCGGTGATTGATGCTCAGGAAGAAATTCGTCGTTCCATTGATTTTTTAAAAAGATATTTGAAAAAACACCCCTTCCTTAAAACTTTTGTACTAGGGATTTCTGGAGGACAAGACTCAACATTAGCAGGACGATTGGCTCAACTGGCCATGGAAGAACTGCGAGCAGAAACGGGAGATGACAGCTACAAATTTATCGCTGTCCGTCTGCCATATGGAGTGCAAGCTGATGAAGCAGATGCTCAAAAAGCCTTAGCATTCATCCAACCAGATATCAGTTTAGTGGTGAATATCAAGGAGTCTGCAGATGCTATGACAGCTGCAGTTGAAGCGACAGGTAGTCCTGTTTCAGACTTCAACAAGGGAAATATCAAGGCACGTTGCCGTATGATTGCTCAGTATGCCCTTGCTGGTTCCCATAGCGGAGCGGTCATTGGAACAGACCACGCTGCGGAAAATATCACAGGTTTCTTTACCAAGTTTGGTGACGGGGGTGCGGATATTCTCCCTCTTTACCGCCTCAATAAGCGTCAAGGAAAACAACTCTTGAAGGAACTTGGTGCAGACCCAGCCCTTTATGAAAAAATCCCAACAGCAGACCTAGAAGAAGACAAACCAGGCCTAGCTGACGAAGTAGCCCTCGGAGTCACTTATGAAGAGATTGACGACTACCTAGAAGGCAAAACAATCAGCTCAGAAGCCCAAGAAAGAATCGAAAACTGGTGGCACAAAGGCCAACACAAACGCCACCTACCAATCACAATTTTTGATGACTTTTGGGAGTAAAAAGGTCCGGGGGACCTTTTTACCCCGAGTCTAAAAATAGGAAAACGAGGCACCTCCAGTGGAGGTTCTTACCCCGAGCATGGAAACAGGTAAGCGAAGAAGGTCCGAGAGACCTTTTTAGCTTATTACCTTGAAATTAAAAAGCAAAGTAAATTTAAATTGAGGTTGGGCAGAGAATCATCTATCAGAAAGTGAGGTAGCGTAATGAAATCTATCGGTACGCAAATGTTACAGACAGAACGTTTGATTTTGAGAAGATTTGTGGAAAGTGATGCAGAAGCCATGTTTCAGAATTGGGCTTCATCCGCTGAGAATCTAACCTACGTCACCTGGGATCCTCATTCTGATGTCGAGGTGACTCGAAACTCGATCCGAAATTGGGTTGTTTCCTATGCTAATCCCAACTATTACAAATGGGCCATTTGTCTCAAAGAAAAGCCAGAGCAGGTGATAGGAGATATCAGCATCGTTGCAATAGATGAGAATGATTCTTCTTGTGAAATTGGCTATGTGCTAGGCAAGAAATACTGGGGTCATGGTATGATGACAGAGGCTTTGAAAGCTGTCTTGGACTTTTGTTTTACTCAAGCAGGTTTTCAAGATGTCAGAGCACGATATGCTAGTCTTAATCCAGCTTCAGGTCGTGTCATGGAGAAGGCTGGAATGTCCTATCTCAAGACTATTACCAATGGTGTAGAGAGAAAAGGCTATCTTGTGGACCTTATTTATTATCAGATAAGTAGGTAAGAATAGTGAATTTTCTTTTCAGTTTCCATCAAAGTCAGACTTTGTCTGGCTTTTTTTGCAACATTTTTTACATAACCTGATTAAATTCCTATTTTTCCCTATCATTATCCCTATTTTTTCTGGAATTTTGAGGCTATAATAGTCCTATCAAATCAAAGAATGGAGGAAGGCAATGGATAATATAATCTTTTTTATCAGTGTTTTTCTTGCTGGAATTCTTTCCTTCTTTTCTCCTTGTATCTTACCCTTGTTACCGGTCTATGCAGGGGTACTACTGGATGATAAAGATGGTGCTCAGGTTTCTAGTGGCAAATGTTCAATCTCACTTGTTAGTTTATTGCGAACTCTGGCCTTTATTGCAGGGATATCCTTTGTTTTTATCTTACTAGGCTATGGAGCTGGTTTTTTAGGCAATTTGCTTTATGCTTCTTGGTTTCAGTATGTGACGGGTGCGGTTATCATTCTCTTGGGCTTGCACCAGATGGAAGTCTTACATTTTCAGGGACTCTACAAGGAAAGAAGGATACAATTAAAGAGACAGGTACAAAAGGGTAAGGGCTATAGTCAGGCATTTTTACTGGGGTTGACCTTTAGTTTTGCTTGGACGCCTTGTGTTGGGCCGGTTCTTGGCTCTGTTTTGGCTTTAGCAGCTTCAGGTGGTTCAGGTGCTTGGCAGGGAGCTGGTCTCATGTTAATTTATACGCTGGGTCTAGCGCTACCATTTTTGGTTCTAGCTCTAGCCTCCAGCTATGTTTTGAAACATTTCCGAAAACTTCATCCCTACCTCGGAACCCTCAAAAAAGTAGGTGGTTTCCTCATTATCGTGATGGGAATCTTGGTGCTTTTGGGAAATGCTTCCATTTTGACTACATTATTTGAATAGAGAGGAAAAAGAAATGAAAAAATGGCAAACATGTCTCCTTGGAGTAGGATCAATCTGTTGCTTGGCAGCCTGTTCGGCTAAAAATATGTCAGACGAATCTACTATGAAGGAGCAAACAAAAACAGAACAAGTTAGTTCGCAAACTGCGACTAAAGGTCAGGCGGTTGCTGATTTTGAACTGACGGGAGTAGATGGCAAGACTTACCGTTTATCTGATTACAAGGGCAAGAAAGTCTATCTCAAATTCTGGGCGTCTTGGTGTTCCATCTGTCTAGCCAGTCTTCCAGATACGGATGAAATTGCTAAGGATGCTGGTGATGACTATGTGGTCTTGACAGTGGTGTCTCCTGGACACAAGGGGGAACAAGCTGAAGCAGACTTTAAGAACTGGTACAAGGGCTTGGATTATAAAAATTTCCCAGTTCTAATTGACCCATCAGGCAAACTTTTGGAAAGTTATGGTGTCCGTTCTTACCCAACTCAAGCCTTTATAGACAGGGAAGGTAAGCTAGTCAAAACGCAACCAGGTTTTATGGATAAGGATATGATTTTAAAAACATTGAAAGAAATGGGGTAGAGAAAGGTCATGAATGATAAAGTAAAATTGTTTGTCTTGGCAGGAATCTTTTTCCTAGCCATAAGCGGTTTCTATTTTCTATTGATGCGAAATATAGGGCAGACAGATAGCTCGCAAATTGAGAAAGCATCAGTTAGCCAAGGAGGAAAAACAGTGAAAAAAACAGAAGTGAGTAAAGATGCAGACTTGCACGAAATTTATCTGGCTGGAGGTTGTTTCTGGGGAGTGGAGGAATACTTCTCACGCGTTCCCGGAGTGACAGATGCCGTTTCAGGCTATGCAAATGGTAGAGGGGAAACAACCAAGTACGAATTGATTAACCAAACAGGTCATGCGGAGACTGTTCATGTCACCTATGATGCTAATCAAATTTCTCTTAAAGAAATCCTGCTTCATTACTTCCGCATCATTAATCCAACCAGCAAAAATAAACAAGGAAATGATGTGGGTACCCAGTACCGTACTGGTGTTTATTACACAGATGACAAAGATTTAGAGGTGATTAACCAAGTCTTTGATGAGGTGGCTAAGAAATACGATCAACCTCTAGCAGTTGAAAAGGAGGCTTTGCAGAATTTCGTGGTGGCCGAGGATTACCACCAAGACTATCTCAAGAAAAATCCAAATGGCTACTGCCATATCAATGTCAATCAGGCAGCCTACCCCGTCATCGATGCCAGCAAATATCCCAAACCAAGCGATGAAGAATTGAAAAAGACCTTGTCACCTGAGGAGTATGCAGTCACCCAGAAAAATCAAACAGAACGAGCTTTTTCAAACCGCTACTGGGATAAATTTGAATCCGGTATCTATGTGGATGTGGCAACTGGCGAACCCCTCTTTTCATCAAAGGACAAGTTTGAGTCTGGTTGCGGATGGCCTAGTTTCACCCAACCAATCAGTCCAGATGTTGCTACTTACAAAGAAGATAAGTCTTACAATATGACACGCATGGAAGTACGGAGCCGAGTTGGAGATTCTCACCTTGGCCATGTCTTTACAGATGGGCCTCAGGATAAGGGTGGCTTGCGCTACTGTATTAATAGTCTCTCTATCCGATTTATTCCCAAAGACCAAATGGAAGAAAAAGGCTACGCTTATTTACTAGATTATGTTGATTAATACTCTTCGAAAATCTCTTCAAACCACGTCAGCGTCGCCTTACCGTATCTAGGGTTACTGACTTCGTCAGTTCTATCCGCAACCTCAAAACAGTGTTTTGAGCTGACTTCGTCAGTTTTATCTGCAACCTCTAAGCTGTACTTTGAGCAGCCTGCTGCTAGCTTCCTAGTTTGCTTTTTGATTTTCATTGAAGAGGGCTTTCCTAAGCAGTTAGAGGAGAATTTTGCTATACTGATACTAGTAAGTGACAAAGGAGAGAAGCATGACCTATACAATCTTAATCGTAGAAGATGAATATCTGATAAGACAAGGCTTGACCAAGCTGGTCAATGTAGCAGCCTACGATATGGAAATCATCGGTCAGGCTGAAAATGGAAGGCAGGCTTGGGACTTGATTCAACAACAAGTTCCAGATATCATTTTAACCGATATCAACATGCCTCAGCTAAATGGCATCCAGTTGGCCAGTCTGGTTCGAGAAACCTATCCTCAGGTTCATCTAGTTTTTTTAACAGGCTACGATGATTTTGATTATGCCTTGTCTGCTGTCAAACTCGGTGTGGATGACTACCTGCTCAAGCCCTTTTCTCGTCAGGATATTGAGGAAATGTTGGGGAAAATCAAGCAAAAGTTGGATAAGGAAGAAAAGGAAGAGCAGTTACAAGATTTATTGACCGATAAGTTTGAGGGAAATATGGCTCAGAAAATCCAGTCCCATCTGGCTGATAACCAGTTTAGTTTAAAATCTTTGGCCAGTGACTTGGGTTTTAGCCCGACTTATCTGAGTTCTTTGATTAAGAAAGAGTTAGGCCTGCCTTTTCAGGATTATCTGGTGCGAGAACGTGTCAAACAAGCCAAGCTCTTGCTTTTAACTACAGATCTGAAGATTTACGAGATAGCCGAAAAGGTTGGCTTTGAAGATATGAACTATTTCACCCAACGTTTTAAACAGATTGCAGGTGTGACACCTCGTCAGTTTAAGAAGGGGGAAGGTCGATGAAGCGTTCTTCTCTCCTAGTCAGAATGGTTATTTCTATCTTTCTGGTCTTTCTCATTCTCCTAGCTCTGGTTGGGACTTTCTACTATCAATCTAGTTCTTCAGCCATTGAGGCTAGCATTGAGGGCAATAGCCAAACGACTATCAGTCAAACTAGCCACTTTATCCAGTCTTATATCAAAAAATTAGAAACCACCTCTACCAGTTTGACCCAGCAGACGGCTGTCCTAGCCTATGCTGAGAATCCCAGTCAAGACAAGGTCAAGGGAATTCGAGATTTGTTTTTAACCATCTTAAAGGCAGATCAGGATTTGAAAACTGTTGTGCTGGTGACCAAATCCGGTCAGGTCATTTCTACAGATGACAGTGTGCAGATGAAAACTTCCTCAGATATGATGGCTGAGGACTGGTACCAAAAGGCCATTCATCAGGGAGCTAAGCCAGTTTTAACCCCAGCTCGTAAATCAGATAGTCAGTGGGTCATTTCTGTCACTCAGGAACTTGTTGATGCAAAGGGAGCCAATCTTGGCGTGCTTCGTTTGGATATTTCTTATGAAACTCTGGAAGCCTATCTTAACCAACTTCAGTTGGGTCAGCAGGGCTTTGCCTTTATCATCAATGAAAACCATGAATTTGTTTATCATCCTCAACATACAGTTTATAGTTCGTCTAGCGAAATGGAGGCCATGAACCCCTATATTGAGACAGGGCAGGGTTATACTCCAGACCACCAATCCTATGTCAGTCAAGAAAAGATTGCTGGAACTGATTGGACGGTTCTGGGTGTGTCTTCGTTGGAGAAGTTAGATCAGGTTCGGAGTCAACTCATGTGGACCTTGCTTGGGGCTAGTGTCACATCTCTTCTTGCCTGTCTCTGCTTGGTGTGGTTCAGTCTCAAACGTTGGATTGCTCCCTTGAAGGATTTGAGAGAAACTATGCTGGAGATTGCTTCTGGTAATCAGAATCTTCGTGCCAAGGAAACTGGTGCCCATGAACTGAGAGAAGTGACTCGCCAGTTCAATGCTATGTTGGATCAGATTGATCAGTTGATGGCAGCTATTCGCAGGCAGGAAGAAACAACCCGTCAGTATGAACTTCAAGCCTTGTCGAGCCAGATTAATCCGCATTTCCTTTATAATACCTTGGACACCATCATTTGGATGGCTGAATTTCAGGATAGTCAGCGTGTGGTGCAGGTGACCAAGTCCTTAGCGACCTACTTTCGCTTGGCGCTCAATCAAGGCAAGGACTTGATTTCCCTGTCTGACGAAATCAACCATGTCCGCCAGTACCTCTTTATCCAGAAACAACGCTATGGAGATAAGCTGGAATATGATATTGATGAAAATCCTGCCTTTGATAAGCTAGTTTTGCCCAAGCTGGTGTTACAACCCTTAGTAGAAAATGCTCTTTACCATGGCATTAAGGAAAAAGAAGGTCAGGGACATATCAGAGTTTCTGTTCAGAAACAGGATTCAGGACTAGTCATCCGCATTGAGGATGATGGGGTTGGTTTCCAAGATGCTGGCGATAGTAGTCAAAGTCAACTCAAACGTGGGGGGGTTGGTCTTCAAAATGTTGATCAACGGCTCAAACTTCATTTTGGAGAAGATTACCAAATGAAGATCGATTCTATTCCCTCAAAAGGAACGATAGTAGAAATATACATAAATAGAATAGAAACTAGCTAACTCCCAGTCAATTCTGGGAGTTTTATGCATAATTGGGCAAGCTTTCTAGGTTGTCTATCTTGCTAAAACGTAGAAAAAACGATATGATAGATAATGACAAAAGAGGTATCAAGTATGAAGGAAAAAGACATTCAAAGAGAAACAAGCCAGATTGTAAAAGATGTATTAGAAAAGGCCAATTTGAAGCAAGGATCTATCTTTGTTTTGGGCCTTTCTTCTAGTGAAGTGATAGGTGGTCAGATTGGCAAGGAATCCAGCCAAGAAATTGGCGAAATCATTGTGAAAACCATCCTAGATATCCTAGAGGAAAAAGGAATTCATCTAGCCGTTCAAGGTTGTGAACATGTCAATCGGGCCCTCGTCGTTGAACGTCAGGTGGCAGAGCAGTTTGGTCTGGAAATCGTCAGTGTCCTTCCTACCCTTCATGCAGGAGGGTCAGGTCAGTTGGCAGCCTTCAAGTTTATGCAAGATCCAGTTGAGGTCGAATTTATCAAGGCTCATGCTGGATTGGATATCGGAGACACTGCAATTGGCATGCATGTCAAGCATGTTCAGGTTCCGATTCGCCCTCTTTTGAGAGAGATTGGGCATGCCCACGTAACGGCGCTGGCTAGTCGTCCAAAATTAATCGGAGGTGCGCGTGCGCACTATCCGCAAGATTCTATTAGAAAGTCGTGAGAATGAGAAAAACAAAACAACAACTAGAAAAAATCACCAAATATTCAATTCGTAAGCTAACTGTTGGGGTAGGTCCTGTAGCCATCGGGGCCTTCCTTTTTGGTGCAAGTACCCTTTCAGTAGACAAGGTGCAAGCCAATGAAGTTGGTGGTGCTCATAGCGTTCATTACCGTTATTTGGCAGAGCAGGAATTGACTGAGTCTGAAAAAGCTCTGATTCATCATGAAGTTCCTACAGAATTTCAAGATGATGATATTCTTTATGTGGTTTATCGTAAGAAGGCAACTAACAGTCAACAACTTCCATACACAGGAAGTAAGGAGCTAGCTCTAGCAGGCCTTGGCTTGGCAACAGCTTCTCTAGCAGTCTTTTTGGTGTCTAAAAAAGGTCGTAGAGAAGTTCTAGGTGTTCTCTTGATTGGTTCTTTAGGAGCCAGCACTTTTGTACCTTATGGGACATTTGCGTTTGAAAATAAGGAATTACTTTCTTATAACCAAACTATTTCAGCCTCTACACATGAAGGCTTGGCTGAAGGGATTATCCACATTGATGGTTATGAGTACATCGGCTACTTCAAGGAGGCAGAACTCCATCCATCAAGACCAGCTTCAGCTGAGAAGCCTCAGTTGCCAGTAGAAAATCAAAGTTCAAAAGAAATCGAGAAAACAGAAGTCGTTCAAGAAAGACATGCTGTTGCTCTGGAAACTGTCGTTGAAAAACCTGTAGTAGAGACTCCAGTTGCTCCTGAGGTTGAAGAAAAACCAGTTTCTGAAAAACCTCAGACAAGACAGGAAGAGAGCTTGGTGGAGATTCCTTTTGAAACAGTCACAAGTCCAGATGCGAATCTAGTAGAAGGACAGACTCGTATTGTCACAGCCGGAGTAAATGGTCAGCGTCGTCTTGTAACCAAAGTTTCGGTGGTCAATGGTCAAGAAGTTAGAGAAGTCATCGAAGATCAAGTAGTCCAAAATCCTGTGTCGCAAGTCATTGCAGTCGGAACTAAGAAAGAAGTGCAACCTGCCCCAACTCCAGTACCGCAATCAGAACCAAGTCACCAAGTAGCTAAAGGTACTCAAGAGGCAGGCAAAGAGGGTCAAGCCTTAACGCAAGCAGAATTACCAGAAGCCCCAATTGAAGTCAAAGGCACCCAAGAAGAAGATAAAGCAGGTCAAGCTCTGACGCAACCAGAAAATCAAGAATATCATGAAGCAAAAGGTGTTCAAGAAGTAAAAGAAGATGAGAAACAAGGTCAAGCTTTAGTACAGCCAGAACTTCCTGAATATACAGAAGCAGTTTCAACTAAGGGAACACAAGAAACAGGAAAAGAAGGACAAGCTACAGAGCAACCTGCAAACCCAGAATATAAAGTAACAACAGGTACAGTTGAGAAGTCTACTGAAAGTGAACTAGATTTCACAACAGAAGTAGTTCCTGATGACACAAAATATGTGGATGAAGAAGTAGTTGAACGTCAAGGTACTAAAGGGGTTCAAGTTACTAAAACAACTTATGAAACAGTGGAAGGTGTCGAAACAGATAAAGTCGTATCTACAACGACAGAATTGAAAACTCCTGCCGTTTCTAAAGTAGTTAAAAAAGGGACAAAACCAATTGAAGGAACAAAAGTTGAAATAAGAGAAGAAGTCATTCCTTTTGAAACCAAAGAACAAGAAGATGACACTTTAAAACGCGGAACAAGACAAGTAGCTCAAAAAGGTGTAGAAGGTAAGAAACAAATTACTGAAACCTATAAAACGATTCGTGGAGAAAAAACAAATGAAGCTCCAACAGTAGAAGAAACAGTTCTCCAAGCACCTCAAGATGAGATTATCAAAAAAGGTACAAAAGGTTTAGAAAAACCAACCTTAGAATGGGCTAACACAGATAAAGATGTCTTGAAGAAGAGCGCTACAGCTAGTTATACATTGAATAAACCAGCTGGAGTAGAAATCAAATCGATTAAAGTAGCTCTGAAAGATAAGACTGGACAAGTTGTTAAAGAAGTGACAGTAGAAGAAAATAAATTACAAGCTACTTTAGACAACTTGAAATATTATCAAGGCTATACACTATCCACAACGATGGTCTACGATCGAGGCGAAGGCGAAGAAACTGAGAAATTAGAAGATAAACAAATTCAGTTAGACCTCAAAAAAGTTGAAATCAAGAACATCAAAGAAACAAGCTTGATGAGTGTAGATGCTGAAGGAAAAGAAACAGATAAGAGCTTATTAACTGAAAAGCCAACAGATGTTGCTCCATTATATTTACGTGTAACAACGCATGATAATAAGACAACAAGACTTGCAGTAAGTTCTGTTGAAGAAGTGGTTGTTGATGGCAAAACATTGTACAAAGTTGTAGCAAAAGCTCCAGACTTAGTTCAACGTAGAGCTGATGATACACTAAGCGAAGAGTATGTACATTACTTTGAAAAGCAAAAAGCAAAAGTCGGAAATGTCTATTACAACTTTAAAGAACTCATTGAGGATATGCAAAAAGACCCAACTGGTGAGTTTAAACTTGGTGCGGACTTAAACGCTGTGAATGTACCAACACCAAGTAAACAGTATGTAACAGGAACGTTTAAAGGTAAGTTGTCTAGTGATGGGGATAACCGCTTTACAATTCATAACCTAGCGCGTCCACTATTCAACCGAGTTGAAAACGCTCATATTCATGACTTCAATCTAGGTAATGTTGATATCAATATGCCTTGGGCTAACAAGACAGCACCGCTTGGTGAGATGTTTAAGAAGTCAACGATTGAAAACATTAAAGTAACAGGTAATGTTGTAGGTAACAATGACGTTACGGGTATGGTCAATAAACTGGATGAATCCAATATGCGTAATGTAGCCTTTATCGGCAATATTACAAGTGTAGGTAACGCAGGATGGTGGTCTGGCGGACTTGTCAGCGAAAGCTGGAGAAGTAACACAGATAACTCTTACATTGATGCCTATATTAAAGGGAATAAAGCTAAGGTCGGTGGACTTGTTGCTAAATTGAATCACGGTGATAATCCGAGAGACGTTAGTGCATGGGGACGTTTGAAGAACTCTGTTGCCAAGGGTACAATTGATGTGAAAGAACCTCTTGAAACAGGTGGTTTGCTTCATTCTAACTGGTCATGGGGACTTGCTGAAAATAACGTTACTATGATGAAGGTGAAGAATGGCGGTGAGATTCTTTACGGTTCTCGTGATGCAGAGGATGATGATTACTTTGGTGCAAACTGGGTTCGAAATAATAATGTATTCGTTAATGGTGTAAGTGAAGGTAAACAATCCTATTCTCGTTCTAGTCGTTGGAAAGGTGTTTCCCAAGAAGAAGCTGATGCAAGAATTGCTAAAATGGGAATTACTGCACATGAATATACAATAACTGAACATTTTGTAGATAAGTTAAATCATAAGGAATCAAAAGTTGACACTTATAAATCTACTCAAGATTATGATGCATCTCGTGAGCTTGCTTACCGTAACATCGAAAAACTTCAACCATTCTACAATAAAGAATGGATTGTAAATCAAGGTAACAAGATTCCTTCAGATTCTAAATTACTGAATACAGAAGTATTATCTGTTACAGGTATGAAAGATGGACAATTTGTGACCGACTTATCAGATGTTGATCATATTATGATTCATTATGCTGATGGTACGAAAGAAGAAAAAGCTGTGTCACCTAAGGCTACATCAAACGTGGAACAAGTAAAAGAATATGGTATTACAGATTTAGGAGATGTAGTTTACACACCAAATATGGTGGTTAAAGACCGTACTCAATTACTAAGTGATATTAAAGCAAAATTAGATACAATTACTCTTGAATCTCCTGAAGTTCGTGCGATAACAGGTAATGTTGGAGCATTATATTTAGAAGAAAGTTTCGCAGAAGTAAAAGGAAATCTTGATAAATTAGTAAAAGCTCTTGTTGAAAATGAAGACCATCAATTAAACGGTGATGAGGCAGCCATAAAAGCACTTCTTAAGAAAGTAGAAGATAATAAAGCTAAAATTATGATGGCACTTACTTACCTCAATCGTTATTATGGAATTGAATATGGTGACTTGAACATTAAGAATATGATGATGTTTAAACCAGACTTCTATGGTAAGACACCAAGTGTTATTGACAGATTGATTCGAATTGGCTCGCAAGAAAAGAACTTAAAGGGTGATAGAACTCAAGATGCATACCGTGAAATTATTGCAGGAGACACTGGTAAAGGTGATTTACGTAGTTTCTTAGATTATAATATGCGTCTCTTCACAAATGATACAGATCTTAACGACTGGTTTATTCACTCAGCGAAAAATGTTTATGTTGTAGAACCTGAAACAACAAATCCAGATTTAAAAAATAAACGTCATCGTGTCTTTGATGGTCTGAATAATAATATGCATGCACGTATGATTTTACCATTATTGAACTTGAAGAAAGCACATATCTTTATGATTTCAACCTATAATACTATGGCTTATAGTTCATTTGAAAAATATGGTAAAAATACAGAAGCTGAACGTGAAGCGTTCAAAGAACGTATTAATTATGTAGCTAAAGCTCAACAAACATACTTAGACTTCTGGTCACGTCTTGCACTTCCGAATGTTCGAGATAGACTACTTAAGAGCCAAAATATGGTTCCTACACCTGTATGGGATAATCAAGCTTATGCGGGTATTAAGGATGCTAATCGTCGTGGATATGGTAAAGATGGGAAGGTAGCGACACCGATTCGTGAGTTATTTGGACCAACAGATAGATGGCATCAAATTAATTGGAATATGGGAGCGATGGCTAAAGTCTATGCAAAACCATATGAAGATGAACAAGTTTTCTTCATGGTAACAAATATGTTAGAGGACTTTGGTATTTCAGCATTTACACATGAAACAACTCACGTAAATGACCGTATGGCATATCTTGGTGGTCATGGACATCGTCAAGGTACAGATCTTGAAGCGTACGCGCAGGGTATGTTACAAACGCCTGATAAATCAACTTCAAATGGTGAATATGGAGCATTAGGGATTAATATGGCTTATCATCGTCAAAATGATGGAAATCAATGGTATAACCCAGATCCTGAAAAATTACAGACTCGTGAACAAATTGATCACTATATGAAGAACTACAATGATGCTCTTATGATGTTAGATCATCTTGAGGCTGATGCTGTATTACCGAAGTTAAATGGAAATACGAGTCGCTGGTTCAAGAAAATGGATCGACAATATCGTAGTGGAAATTCAGGTCATCAGTTCGATAAAATTCGTGAGTTGACAGAGGATGAGAAAAAAGTAGCAATCAATACTATTGATGATTTAATTACTAATAACCTAATGACGAAACATGGTGCTCCTGGTGATGGTACTTATAATCCAACGGATTTTGGGTCTGCTTATGTCAATATGAACATGATGACTGGTATCTATGGTGGAAATACAAGTACTGGTGCTCCTGGTGCGGCATCCTTTAAACACAATACATTCCGTATGTGGGGTTACTTCGGATATGAGAATGGATTTGTTGGATATGCTTCTAGTAAGTATCAAGATGCAGCTAATAAAGAAAATAATAAGATGTTAGGTGATGACTTCATTATCAAGAAAGTTTCTAATAACAGATTTAGTACTCTTGAAGAATGGAAAAAAGCTTATTATCAAGAAGTGAAAGCAAAAGCTGACAAAGGATTTACTGCAATTGAAATTGATGGTAAACAAATTACTAATTATGCTGAGCTAAAAGTCTTATTTGATAAGGCGGTTGAGGCTGATCTAGCAGGTGGAGGAACAGCTAAAACTGTAGAGCTTAAATCAAAAGTCTTTAAAGCACTTCTTAAGAATACTGATGGATTCACAGGAAATCTTTTTAAAGCATAAATTGTATTAAATAGATGAGTAAAAAGGTAGATTAAGTTTTTCTTGATTTACCTTTTTATGCTATACTTAAGCTATGCATAGAAAAACAGTGATTGATTTTAGGGCTTTGGGGGAGAGATACACCTTTACCCAGCCGATCAAAGAGTTAAAAACGAGAAATGTAGAAGAAGTGGCGGACTTGTTGGCACAAGTGGAAAGCTACCAAGAGCAAGGCTACTATGTGGTGGGATATGTCAGCTACGAGGCTGCACCTGCTTTTGAGGAGAAACTAGCAGTTTGCAAGGCTCCCCTACTGGGAGAGTACCTGCTATATTTTACAGTTCATGATAGGGTAGAAACATCACCTATTCCTTTGACTTATGATGAGGTTGATTTGCCCTCAAATTGGCAGGAAGTGACGTCTGCAGAGGACTATGAAAAGGCAATTGCCCAGATTCACCATCATTTGCGGCAGGGGGATACCTATCAGGTTAACTACACCGTCCAACTCAAGCAGGACTTAAGTGCCAATCCGTTTGCCATCTACAATCGTATGGTGGTAGAGCAGGAGGCGGGCTACAATGCCTATGTGGAACATGACGAAATGGCAGTGATTTCCATGAGCCCAGAGCTCTTTTTTGAGCAAAACGACCGTGAGTTAACTACGCGACCAATGAAGGGAACGACTCAGCGTGGAGTGATTGACCAAGAAGATCTTGACCAAGCTAGTTGGTTGGAGCAGGATCCTAAAAATCGCTCTGAAAATATGATGATTGTGGACCTCTTGCGCAATGATATGAACCGTATTTCTGAAGTGGGGAGTGAGCATGTGGAGCGTCTCTGCCAAGTGGAACAGTATTCAACGGTTTGGCAGATGACTTCGACCATCAAGAGTCAGTTGCGAGAGGATGTGGACCTTGTTGAAATCTTCCGTTCTCTCTTTCCTTGTGGTTCCATAACGGGTGCTCCGAAAATTGCGACTATGGAGATTATCAAAAATTTGGAACCTCAACCGCGCGGAGTTTACTGTGGAACGATTGGTCTCTTACTTCCAAATGGGCGACGGATTTTCAATGTTGCCATTCGGACCATTCAACTGCATCAAGGGAAAGCCATCTATGGAGTAGGTGGCGGCATTACATGGGATAGCACTTGGGAATCTGAATACCTCGAGGTTCATCAAAAGGCGGCAGTCCTTTATCGTAAACAAGCTTGCTTCCAATTAATCACAACTGGAAAAATCAGCCAAAAACAACTGCTGTTTGAAGAGCAACATATAGAAAGACTGAGAAAAGCGAGTCGATATTTTGCTTATCCTTTTGACCCAGAAATTTTGAGACAAAGGATTGAAGCAGAGTGTCAGACTTGTGATGCTAATCAAGATTACCGCTTGCGTATTTCTCTCGGCAAGTCTGGAGAGATAGAACTCAGTCGTCAAGTATTAACACCTCTTGGTCCAAGTTTTTGTCAGGCCAAACTTTGCCTTCAGGAAGCCAATTTGCAACAAGCCTTTACCTACTTCAAAACGACTCACCGACCGCATTTGAGCCTAGGGGAACAAGAGAATATTTACTATGATAAATCAGGAGAACTGCTTGAAACCTCTATCGGAAATTTGGTTCTGAAAATTTCTGGGAAACTCTATACACCATCTATCCGTCTTGGAATCTTGCCAGGAATTTACCGTCAGCATTTGCTGGAAACAGGACAGGTAGAAGAGAAAGTTTTGACCTTAAAAGACTTAGCCCAAGCAGAAGCTATTTACGGCTGTAATGCAGTGAGAGGCTTGTATGAATTGAGCCTAGAGGAGAACTAGATGAAACTGATATTTTTACACGGGTTAGGGCAGTCAACAGAGAGTTGGAAGGAAGTGCAAGAGTTACTTGCGGATTATCCCTCTGAAGCCCTTGACTTATTCCCTACGGGAATTACTAGCTATCAAGAAGCCAAGGAGTGCATTTATCAGCACTTGTCAGAGGAGACAGAACCTTTTGTCCTAATCGGTTTGTCCTTAGGAGCTGCACTTGCATTAGAGCTGTCAAGTTACGATTTGCCAAATCTTCAGGCCTTGGTTTTGTCAGGCTGTCCATTGAAACTAGCTGGCAATATCCCTTTTTACATTCAGTTGCTGATATTTAAACTACTCCCCAAAAGGACATTTGAGAAACAGGGAGCAGATAAATCGCTTTTGGTTGGAGTTTCTGAGGAATTAAAAACACTTGATTTAAGAGAGATTGCAAAGAATTGTCCCTATCCAACTTTGTTAATTTGTGGTAGTCAAGATAAGCCTAATCTCAGTTCAATGAAAGCTATTCAAGAACTGATGCCAAATTCCCAATTCCAGATTATCCCTGACGGTCCTCATGTCTTGAATAGAGCCAAACCAAAAGAGTTTGCAGCAATAACTAGAAGTTTTCTTGAATTGCTGAAATAAGTTTGATAAAATAATAGTGAAATCGATATCATAATTATGGGAGAAAGAAATGAACAAACGTCTATTTTTAAAAATGAGTCTGGCAACCTTGCCAGTTTTAGCCTTGTTTTCACAACCTGTGTTAGCAGAAGAAAACATTCATTTTTCTAGTTGTAAAGAGGCTTGGGCGAATGGATACTCAGATATTCATGAGGGAGAACCCGGTTATTCTGCCAAGTTAGACCGTGATCATGATGGTGTGGCTTGTGAATTGAAAAATGCCCCAAAAGGTGCTTTCAAAGCAAAACAATCAACTGCGGCTCAAAACAATACAAGTTCAGCAACAACAAGTGGTTGGGTTAAGCAGGATGGTGCTTGGTACTATTTTGATGGAAATGGAAATCCAGTGAAAAATGCATGGCAGGGAAGCTATTACCTGAAAGCTGATGGTAAAATGGCACAGAGTGAATGGATTTATGACTCTTCTTATCAAGCTTGGTATTATTTGAAATCAGATGGTTCTTATGCAAAAAATGCATGGCAAGGAGCTTATTACCTTAAATCAAACGGTAAAATGGCACAAGGTGAGTGGGTTTATGACTCTTCTTATCAAGCCTGGTATTACTTGAAATCAGATGGTTCTTATGCTCGCAATGCATGGCAAGGAAACTACTATTTGAAATCAGATGGTAAAATGGCTAAAAATGAGCGAGTTGATGGAGGCCGCTACTATGTAGATGCTTCAGGTCTATGGAAACCATAAGTAAGGATAAAATCTAGAAAGTTAATGCAAACCTTTGCATAAATGAGTGAATTTTGTTATACTATATCTGTAAGCATTTTCAATTAATTCATAATAAAAAAGGAGAATATGATGAGTCAAAAGATTATTGGGATTGACCTTGGTGGAACTTCTATCAAATTTGCAATCTTAACAACAGCAGGAGAAATCCAAGAAAAATGGTCTATCAAGACTAATATTTTGGATGAGGGAAGTCATATCGTAGATGATATGATTGAGTCTATTCAGCATCGTTTGGACTTGCTTGGATTGGCAGCAGCGGACTTCCAAGGAATTGGGATGGGATCACCAGGTGTGGTTGACCGTGAAAAAGGGACTGTTATCGGTGCCTACAACCTCAACTGGAAAACCCTTCAACCAATTAAAGAGAAGATTGAAAAGGCCTTGGGTATTCCATTCTTCATCGATAATGATGCCAACGTAGCTGCTCTTGGTGAGCGTTGGATGGGGGCTGGTGATAACCAACCAGATGTTGTATTTATGACACTCGGTACTGGTGTTGGTGGTGGTATCGTGGCAGAAGGCAAATTGCTTCACGGTGTCGCTGGTGCGGCAGGAGAACTTGGTCATATCACTGTTGACTTTGACCAACCAATCGCTTGTACTTGTGGTAAGAAAGGCTGTCTTGAGACAGTTGCTTCAGCAACAGGGATTGTCAACTTGACTCGTCGCTATGCCGATGAATACGAAGGCGATGCAGCCTTGAAACGCTTGATTGATAATGGAGAAGAAGTAACCGCTAAGACTGTCTTTGATTTGGCAAAAGAAGGAGACGATCTTGCTTTGATCGTTTACCGTAACTTCTCACGTTACTTGGGAATCGCTTGTGCTAACATTGGCTCAATCCTAAACCCATCAACAATCGTTATCGGTGGTGGTGTATCAGCTGCGGGAGAATTCCTTCTACAAGGTGTTCAAAAAGTCTACGATGAAAATACCTTCCCACAAGTACGCACAACTACTAAACTAGCTCTTGCAACTCTAGGAAATGACGCTGGAGTTATCGGAGCAGCATCACTTGTATTGCAATAAAATAGAAAAAGGAGAAAATTGCTTTCCAGAAGCGAGTGATTTTCCTCCTTTCTTTTTTTATGCTATACTAGTTAGGAAATAAATGAGGTGAGAGTAAATGACAAAATCAGATACGATTTTTAAAGAGAATATTGAACGCATTCTAAAGGAAGGTGTTTTCTCAGAGCAAGCACGTCCCAAGTACAAGGATGGGACAGTTGCCAACTCTAAGTACGTAACGGGTGCCTTTGCAGAGTATGACTTGGCCAAGGGGGAATTCCCCATTACAACCTTGCGTCCCATTGCAATCAAATCAGCTATCAAAGAAGTTCTCTGGATCTACCAAGACCAGTCTAATAGCCTAGAAGTTCTCAATGACAAGTACAATGTTCACTACTGGAATGACTGGGAAGTGGGAAATACGGGAACCATTGGTGAGCGCTATGGTGCTGTTGTTAAGAAACACGACATTATCAATAAGCTTCTCAAGCAGTTGGAAGTCAACCCTTGGAACCGTCGCAATATCATTTCGCTCTGGGATTACCAAGCTTTCGAAGAAACAGAAGGACTACTCCCATGCGCCTTTCAGACCATGTTTGATGTCCGCCGTGTAGATGGAGAAATCTATCTGGATGCGACCTTGACCCAGCGTTCGAATGACATGTTGGTGGCCCACCACATCAATGCTATGCAGTACGTGGCTCTTCAAATGATGATTGCCAAGCATTTCGGCTGGAAGGTTGGGAAGTTCTTCTACTTCATCAACAATCTCCATATCTATGACAATCAATTTGAACAAGCTCAGGAATTGCTCCGTCGTGAGCCATCAAACTGCCAACCACGTTTGGTCTTGAATGTGCCAGATAAGACCAATTTTTTTGATATTAAAGCAGAGGACTTTGAGTTGGTGGATTATGACCCTGTCAAGCCACAGTTGAAGTTTGACCTAGCTATTTAAAAGAATAGAAAAAAGAAGTTGAGAAAATAAATCCCAACTTCTTTTGTTTCTTAACGTGATACGCGGCGACGAGCTGCTTTTTTACGGTTTTCTTCGATGAAAGCTGCTTTTTGCTCTTCTGGTTCGATCACTTTCTTTTTAAATGCGTATACTGCACCTGCGACTGCAGCGACAGTTCCTGCGACACCTGTTACAAGACCTTTAGCGAATCCTTTAGCCATGAGTCTTCCTCCTTTATCTTCTTAATCAGCCAGCCCCCTCAAGAGGTCACATTTTTCTGACTGACTTTTTTGTGTTATAATAATAGTAACGAAAAAATGGGAATTTTTCAAGGAAAAAAGATGAAAACAAAAATAATTGTGATTGTTGGACCTACTGCAGTTGGAAAAACAGCCCTTGCCATCGAAGTTGCCAAGCGTTTTAATGGCGAAGTGGTTAGTGGAGATAGCCAGCAAGTCTATCGAGGACTTGATATTGGGACGGCCAAGGCTAGCCCAGAGGAGCAAGCGGCTGTTCCTCATCATTTGATTGATGTTAGAGAGGTAACCGAGTCTTACTCGGCTTTTGATTTTGTTTCAGAAGCTAAGATGGCTATTGGGGATATTCACAGCCGTGGCAAGCTTGCCATTATCGCTGGTGGGACTGGACTTTATATCCAGAGCTTGCTAGAAGGTTACCACCTGGGTGGGGAGACTCCCCATGAGGAGATTCTGGCCTATCGGGCTAGTTTGGAGCCTTATACAGATGAGGAGTTAGCCCATCTGGTAGAGCAAGC
This sequence comes from Streptococcus sp. CL5.50, assembly GCF_049738015.1. Taxonomy (NCBI): domain Bacteria; kingdom Bacillati; phylum Bacillota; class Bacilli; order Lactobacillales; family Streptococcaceae; genus Streptococcus; species Streptococcus sp. CL5.50. The sequence goes on along the minus strand of NZ_JBKOTR010000003.1, from coordinate 124,350 downwards.
AGGTCTTGAAATTCCCCAGTTTAATCGTCGTCGTGCTATGCGTGCCTTGGAAATTGCCCATTTTGGTCAGGATTTGGAAAATCAAGAGACCTTGTATGAACCATTGATTATCTGCTTGGATGATGAGCGGAGTCAATTATATGAACGAATCAATCATCGAGTGGATTTGATGTTTGATGCCGGACTTTTGAACGAAGCTAAATGGTTGTTTGACAACTATCCAGATGTTCAGGCAGCTAAAGGTATTGGATACAAGGAACTCTTTCCTTATTTCCGTGGAGAGCAGACCTTGGAAGAAGCCAGTGAGAGTCTCAAACAGGCTACCCGTCGTTTTGCCAAGCGTCAGTTGACCTGGTTCCGTAATCGCATGCAGGTTACCTTTTATCAGATAGGAGAGCCTGGTGTGAAGGACCGCATTTTAAGCCAGTTAGAGGAGTTTTTAGATGATTGAAACGGAGAAAAAAGAGGAGCGGGTCCTGCTCATTGGTGTGGAATTGCAGGGCATGGACAATTTTGACCTCTCCATGGAAGAATTGGCCAGTCTAGCTAAGACAGCTGGGGCAGTCGTTGTAGATAGCTACAGACAAAAACGTGAGAAATATGATTCTAAGACCTTTGTCGGCTCGGGTAAGTTAGAAGAGATTGCGCTCATGGTGGATGCAGAAGAGATTACCACTGTCATTGTCAACAACCGTTTAACTCCACGACAAAATGTCAATCTAGAGGAAGTTCTGGGTGTTAAGGTCATTGACCGTATGCAGTTGATTTTGGATATCTTTGCCATGCGAGCTCGAAGCCATGAAGGGAAGCTCCAAGTCCACCTAGCTCAGCTCAAATATCTCTTGCCGCGCTTGGTTGGTCAGGGAATTATGCTCAGTCGTCAGGCAGGGGGAATTGGTTCCCGTGGACCTGGTGAAAGCCAGCTGGAGCTGAATCGTCGTAGTGTTCGCAATCAAATTACGGATATCGAGCGCCAGCTCAAGGTGGTTGAGAAAAATCGGGCGACTGTCAGAGAAAAACGTTTGGAGTCAAGCACCTTTAAGATTGGTTTGATTGGTTACACCAATGCTGGGAAATCAACCATCATGAACACTTTGACCAGTAAGACACAGTATGAAGCAGACGAGCTCTTTGCGACTTTGGACGCGACAACTAAGAGTATCCATCTGGGAGGCAATCTCCAAGTAACTTTGACAGATACAGTTGGCTTTATTCAAGATTTGCCGACAGAGTTGGTGTCCAGTTTCAAGTCAACCTTGGAAGAAAGCAAGCATGTGGACCTTCTGGTTCATGTTATCGATACCAGCAATCCTTACCATGAGGAGCATGAAAAAACAGTCCTGTCCATCATGAAAGACCTGGACATGGAAGATATTCCTCGCTTGACCCTTTATAATAAAGCGGATTTGGTGGAGGATTTTACGCCGACCCAAACGCCTTATACCCTCATTTCTGCCAAGTCTGAGGATAGTCGTGAGAACTTGCAGACACTATTTTTAGAGAAAATCAAGGATATTTTTGAATCTTTTACCCTGCGCGTGCCTTTTTCTAAGTCCTACAAGATTCATGATTTAGAAAGTGTTGCGATTCTGGAAGAACGTGATTATCAGGATGACGGGGAAGTCATTACAGGCTACATTTCTGAAAAAAATAAATGGAGGTTAGAAGAATTTTATGACTGATATTAAAACTTTGGCTCTAAAGTATGGAGGTTATACAAGTCTGGATAAGGTCTATCTGGATCAACTTCTAGCTGGTAAAACAGAGCAGGAGCAGTTGGCACTGATTACTCCTCCGCCAAGTGTGGTCAATGCCTATTTTGCTGAACTCTACCAGAAAAAGAGTCCTGAAGCTGCGACGGATTATTTTGAAGAACTTAGTCAGGAGCTGAATCTTTACAATACTGAGCCAAGTTTCACCCTAGAAAATAAGCCTTTTATTCGGCTTAATCTGTCTGGTAAATCCTTTGGTTTTTGCTATGAGAGTGAGGGGCTGGGTCGAATTTTCTCTGAAAATGAAGAGGTAATCTCAGATGACTTGCTTTTTGAAATTGCGCAAATTTTCCCCCATCAACTGGTCTTTGAAGAATCTGGAAAGATTTACTTGAACTCTGTCGGGGACGAGGAAGTTGTTAGCGTGGAGAGTCTCACGGCTTTGACTGATTTAGAAAGCTTGGCTGATGGTCGTAAGCGTCTCAAAGGCTACAGCCAAGAGGATTTACTGCAAGAAGCTACTGCTTTTTCTGGCAAGCGCTATTTCCGATCGGAAAACCGCACAGCCATGTTATATATTGATTAATTAGAAAGTATCGAATGGATATTCAATTTTTAGGAACAGGGGCTGGTCAGCCCTCTAAAGCCCGCAATGTCTCAAGTCTCGCCCTGAAACTCTTGGACGAGATTAACGAAGTTTGGCTCTTTGACTGTGGAGAAGGAACGCAAAATCGCATTCTGGAAACAACGATTCGACCACGCAAGGTTAGCAAAATCTTTATCACTCACTTGCACGGAGACCACATTTTTGGCTTGCCAGGTTTCCTTTCTAGCCGTGCCTTTCAAGCCAATGAAGAGCAGACAGATTTGGAAATCTATGGACCGCAAGGGATTAAGTCCTTTGTCTTAACCAGCCTTCGTGTGTCAGGTTCGCGCCTGCCTTACCGTATTCATTTTCATGAGTTTGACCAAGATTCTCTAGGAAAAATCCTTGAGACCGATAAATTCACGGTGTATGCAGAGGAGCTGGATCATACTATTTTCTGTGTTGGCTATCGTGTCATGCAAAAGGACTTAGAAGGGACCTTGGATGCTGAAAAACTCAAGGCAGCTGGTGTCCCATTTGGCCCGCTTTTTGGAAAAATCAAAAATGGTCAGGATGTTGTTCTAGAAGATGGAACTGAAATCAAGGCAGCTGACTATATCTCAGCTCCCCGTCCAGGTAAGATTATCACTATTCTTGGAGATACTCGAAAAACCAATGCTAGTGTGCGTCTGGCTGTCAATGCTGATGTCCTAGTCCATGAGTCCACTTATGGCAAGGGTGATGAAAAAATTGCCCGCAACCATGGTCACTCAACCAATATGCAGGCAGCGGAGGTCGCAGTAGAAGCAGGTGCAAAACGCCTCTTGCTCAACCATATAAGTGCCCGTTTCCTCTCAAAAGATATCAGCAAGCTCAAGAAAGATGCGGCAACTGTTTTTGAAAATGTCCATGTGGTCAAAGACTTGGAAGAAGTGGAAATCTAACAGATTGAGAAAGGATAAGTATGCCTACTATTCTGATTACCGGAGCTAGCGGTGATCTAGCCCAAGAAATGGTCAAACTTTTACCAGAAGACCAGCTCATCTTGCTTGGTCGAGATAGGGAAAAATTAGCTCAACTCTACGGAAATCATCCCCATGCAGAATTGATTGAAATAGACATTACCGATGATTCAGCCTTAGAATCTCTGGTAACTGACCTCTATCTCCGTTATGGCAAGATTGATGTCTTAATTAACAATGCTGGTTACGGGATTTTTGAGGAATTTGACCAGATTTCCGACCAAGATATTCATCAGATGTTCGAGGTCAATACCTTTGCCCTAATGAATCTGTCTCGTCGCCTTGCGGCTCGAATGAAGGAAAGTCAAAAAGGCCATATCATCAATATTGTTAGTATGGCAGGTTTGATCGCTACTGGCAAGTCTAGTCTCTACTCAGCCACTAAGTTTGCGGCCATTGGTTTTTCAAATGCTCTGCGCCTCGAACTCATGCCCTATGGAGTCTATGTGACAACAGTCAATCCAGGACCAATCCGAACAGGATTTTTTGACCAAGCGGACCCAGATGGGACTTATCTTAAGTCGGTTGACCGTTTCTTGTTAGAACCAGATACAGTGGCTAAAAAGATTGTCAAGATTATAGGAAAAAACAAACGAGAACTCAACCTCCCGATTTTGTTGAACCTAGCCCATAAGTTTTATACTCTCTTTCCCAAGCTAGCAGATAAGTTGGCAGGGGAAACTTTTAATTATAAATAAAAAAAGTTGTTCCTAAAATGGAGCAACTTTTTTGACGATTAGAACAAATCAATACCAGTCTTGTTTAATGCGTGGCAATGATAAGTGAAGGCGTTGATAAAATTAGAGTAGTATTGCTGATCAATAAATTTTGCGCTTTGAAGATAATTAAATAGATTTTTCGCTAAAGGAATAGCCTCAGGTTTATTCCATCTAAATTGATTGTAAACATGTTCAACTTCTAAAAACATGAGGGGAATAGCCAGATAGCCTCGTTCGAAGGTCTGAAGTGATTTAATTTTTTTAATAATATCATCAGCCTTTTGATAGTAACCCAGTTCAGAGAAATATTTTGCAGAGAAAGTAAGAGCATTTAAGATACGGATGTAGGTGTCAGTATTTGCACTTTCTTTGTACATAAGTAGTAATTGTTTAGTCATATGGTCAATAAGTTCCATCGGGCAATGATTGACAATGACGCGATAAATTTCAAGTTCGATACTATTAAAGACATCAGATTTCATTAAATGATTTATAATGTTTTGAATTCTGGCAACAGTTTCTGGACTCTTTGATATGGTTGGATAATGTCTTAATTTAATAGATTTGAAAATCATATCTGCTTGCAGTGGATTGTCTTTTAGGTAGACATCAAATAATTTTTCGTATTCTTCAATATAAGTGAGGATATCTTCTTCATGGACCACATGCTTGCCAAATTCAATAGCAGGTAATTCTAAACAATCTCCACCTTTATTTGCATAGGCGAGAACAAAATCATTCCATTCAACTCCGATAACAATTAAGAGTTTGGCAAAGTTTTCAAGTGAAATTCCTTTGTCTCCTTTTTCAAATTGACTAAGGAACTGTGGCGATACGATATCTGATGCTGCTTCCTTGAGAGTTAATCCTCGTGCTTCGCGTAGGTACTTAAATGTAGCACCAAATGGGTATAGATTTTCCATAAATAATCTCCTTACATACTTCTAAGACTATTATACAAAATTTTAAAGAAAATACTTGGAAAAGTAAACTATAGTTACAAAATATTAGAATTCTATGCTAATTTTTTATTTTTAAAATTATATTGAAACTATAGTTTAAATGACGAAAAAAACAAATATCTATTATGGTATGATAAGGGAAAGAATAGCTAAAAAGGAAGCTTGTTATACTAGTATAACAAGGATTGACTTACCACTCAATCCTATTCTATCAGCTATCAAAGGAGAAAATGAAATGGAGAAAATTTAAATGCTCGACGCTAGAAAACTATCATATTTACTTTTAAGGTTATAAGACAATTATCATAAATTTTTTGAAAAATAGAAATATATAAGGAGTTTTATTATGAAAAACAGAAAAATGTTGGCTTCTTCTTTACTAGCCGGTGCTTTATTGTCAGTAGGTTATGTAGCTTCTAAACCGACAGAGGTTCATGCCTTAACAGATATGAGTGTAAAAGATACTCAAAATCCCTTGAAAATCACATTGATAGCCACTACTGGGAACCCGGTTTATTCAGGAAGTGTGCTGGTAGATATTAAAAGAAATTCTTCTACTGATAATCCATCTTTGTATTATGATTTAGTTAATGAAGATACAGGGGCTATTGTATCTAGTTATAACTTTAATAGTTTTGGGGATCAAACTAGAAGTCAATCCCATGTTTGGTTACTATATGCTGAAGATGGAAGATATCATATTGATGTTTATAGTGAAAAAGACTTTGGGAAAAGATATTTTGGTCGGTCAGAAGTATTTAAAGTATCAAATCACGGATATGTACCTATAACAAATTCAGAGACACCGAAAGCTACTGAAACTCCAAAACAATCTACTAACTCTAACTCAGGTCAGACTGGTTGGTCAGGTTCTTCTTACTACAAAGCTGGTGTGAAAGTAGTCAATCAATGGATTTTTGATGTTCAGTATAATTCATACTTCTACCTAAATGCTTCAGGTAACTTTGTTCAAAATGCTTGGTCAGGTAACTACTACCTTAAGTCAGGTGGCTATATGGCTAAAAGCGAGTGGATTTACGATAAAAACTATAGTTCATACTATTACCTAACATCTGAGGGTAGCTATGCGCGTAACACTTGGGTAGGTAGCTATTATCTCAAATCAAATGGTAAAATGGCTAAGAGCGAATGGGTTTATGATAGCAGCTATAGCTCTTACTATTACTTAACATCAGAAGGAAGCTATGCTCGTAACACATGGGTAGGTGACTACTATCTCAAGTCAAATGGTAAGATGGCAGTTAACGAACGTACACCAGATGGCTACAAAGTAGATGGCTCAGGTAAGTGGGTAAAATAAAATTTTTTTGAACTGGGAGAAAAGGGAAAATAATGGAAAAACATGAAAACCAAATGAACGAAGAGGTAATCGTAGAAAAAGTCGAAGATACTGAAGAAGTGACCGTAGAAAAAGTCGATGAGACTACGGAAAGAATGGAAGAATCAATTAATGAAGTAGTTACAGAGAAGCCTGATAAAGTAGAAGCACTCAAAAAAGAGGCGTCAATTTTTGTAGAAAAAGCTGGAAAACAAATCGAAAATCTAGATATGAATGGTCTCATTGAAAAGATTAAAAAACTATTTGAAACAAAACCTCTACAATCTATCGGGATAAGCCTAGCTATCTTTCTTGTTCTGTTCTTTGGAATTCGTAAATTAACCAGTGATCCCTTAGATGGAACTTATGAAATTTTAACAAGACGTGATCATTTAGTCATGGTGATTAAAGGAAATGCTGGGACCGTCACCTCTGAAGATTCAGACGGAGACAAAGAAAAAAGATTAGTGAAAATTAATAAACAAAAGAAAGTATTGACAATAACAGACGATGAAGGAAGAGAAATAGGAAAAACAAAATATATGTTAAAAGATAAAGAACTCTATCTTCAAGAGCCAGATCAAACCTTTAACCGAGTAAAATAGACTACACATTAACAGCCTAAGCCAGTACCTTAAAAGCTACTGGCTTAGGAAATTGTATAAAAGGAGAATATGAATGAAATTCAAAAAATTAATAACTTTAGCTAGTTTAGTAGGGCTGATTGTTTTTCTTGCGACTACTGTAGTTGCCTGTGGTTCAAAATCTGAAAACACAGAAACTAAAACTGCACAAGTTGAAAAAAACAAAGAAAAAGAAAAAAAAGAAGCGTTAGACAAAGCTAAATCGTATGATAAAAGTCTTAACCTTTCTTACAATGCTATGGAAAAAAAATTGTTGGAAGAAGACTTTTCTGAAGAGGCTATAAAATACGCACTTAATAACGTGGGTATTGATTGGAAGCAAAATGCATTGGAAAAAGCTAAAGAGTATGCTAAAACTCCTCTCGTTTCAAGAAAAGTTATTAAAGAAAAGTTAGACTACGAAGACGGATTTGATGACCCAGAAGTCAACTACGCTATTGATAATGTAGATGTTGATTGGAAAAAAGCTGCAATAGAAAAAGCTAAGGACTATGCTAAAAACAACCACTTATCAAGTTTCAACACCGAGAGTGAGTTACAAAGAGAAAATCGCTTTACACCTGAAGAGGCAAAATACGCAGTAGAAAATGCAGGTATTGATTGGAAGGAAATCGCGCTAGAAAGAGCTAAAGAGTTGAAACAATCTGCGCCAGAACCAGACTTTGCAATTTCCGATACCAGAGATGGACTCCAAAGCGAACAATTTAGGGATGAAGAGGTCAAGTATGCAATGGACAACTTGAAAAAATAAAAAAGAGGTGGCGACCTCTTTTTTATTATTTCTCTTTCACAATTTCACCATCTACTTTATCAAAGCCTATTGCATTTCCTTTAGAAACTTCGGTAATGAGTAAATCTCCAGAAGAAACGACGCTGGAAGTGTATGCAATATATCCGGCATAGTATTTATCGCGAATTTGTCCACTAGTTAGAGATACGTAAGTAAGGTAAGATGGTTTATTTTCATCGTTAACATATAATTTTATCTCTTCTTTTGTAGTGTTATTCCCTGATCCATCTGTTATCGCCTTAGCTTTAACTTTATCGATTTCAAAACTTCTTTTTGATCTTTCTTCAGCTAATTTTCTAACTTCATTGATGTTTTTGCCTACAACTTCATCCATATGAAGCTCTACGGCTGCACCAACAGTCCCTCCGCCTATTTCGTACCCGTTCAGTTTTCCTCCTTTTGTGATATAGACGTAGTTTATTCTTTCATCTTTTCCAGGTAATGCATCATCATTAGAATCGATCACACTATAGAAAACTCTCTCTTGATTGTCGTTCATTAACTGAACGATACCTTTTCCTTTTGTATCCATAGATGATGAACAAGCTGCTAAACTAGCGCTAGCAAGTAGTGCACCTAATAACAACAATCCATTTCTGTTTCTCATAACAAAACTCCTTATATATTTCTATGTTTCAAAAATTTTATGATAACTATGAAAGTAAATATGATATTTTTCTAGTGTCAATCCTTTAAGTTCTTCTCATGTCATTTTCTCCTTTGATAGCTGATAGAATAGGATTGAGTGGTAAGTCAATCCTTGTTATACTAGTATAACAAGCTTCCTTTTTAGCTATTCTTTACCTTATCATACCATAATAGATATTTAAATTTTTCGCTATTTAAACTATAGTTTCAATCTTGTTCATAAAAATAAAAAATAGCATAGAATTCTAGTATTTTGTAACTATAGTTTTCTTTCTCCATTTTTTTCTCTAAATTTTTGTCTAATAGTTTTAGAAGTATGTAAGGAGATTATTTATGGAAAATCTATACCCATTTGGAGCTACATTTAAGTACCTGCGTGAAGCACGAGGGCTCAGCCTAAAGGAAGCTGCCTCAGATATTGTATCACCACAGTTCCTAAGTCAATTTGAAAAAGGAGACAAAGGAATATCACTTGAAAACTTTGCTAAATTGTTAATTGTCATAGGAGCTTTAGAAAATTTCAAAGCTGATAATATGAAGGAACTAGTAAATTTATATGATGATACAAAGTATAAAGAATTACAGTTGAACTATCAGAAAGAAATGCTACAGTTACAAAGGGAACAATATATTGATACTAAGAAAATGCTTCAAGCATTAAGATACAACAATTATGTTCAAACTTTGCAATTACAGCAGTTAGATGGAATCCGTAGAAATACAGAAGAAGCAGTTGATTACTTGAGAAATTTACGTGTTCAAGAAAATCATTATCACACACATAACCATTACCATCAAAATAATATTTATTAATTTATATAGGTGAAATTAAAATTAGAAATAATATGAAGAAAATTATAAAAATAATTACCTGTTTGGGTTTGTTTTGCGGCTTGTTTTCACTAGTGGATTCAGCACAAGCTGATAGTACTGACTACAATCAACTATTGCCACAAATTGCTGAGAAGTGGGAGAGCAAACATCTATTTGAAAATAATGCTAATAGACTTGGTTACGCTTTGAAAGACATTGATAGAAATGGGACTGATGAATTATTAATTGGTCTTACTAATGGTGAAAAATGGGAACTGTTTGAAGTATATTATATGAATGGTAATACCCCAACTCCCTTATTTGATAGATTTTGGGATATAAGTCTCAGGATGGGGACAGTTATTAATACCTACACAGATGGCAGTATTATAGTGTTCGAAAGTTCTCCAGGGATTATGTCATATAGATTGTTCCAACTTTCTAAAGAAAATAAGGAGCCAACGTTAATTAAAAAAGGTGAATTTAGAGCAGGAGAAGGTGACTTAGATGACTTAAACCTTGACTCTAAAACAAAGATAGATACCTCAGCTATTGAATATACTTCTCTAAATCTCCCGATTATTGGAGATAATATGGATCCTAATCCCCCTATGCCCAAGTACTTTGTCGATGCTAAAATTGGAGATGAAATTCCTTTGCCATCTGAGTTGGTAGGTATTTGGATTAATAAGGAGCCAAATAATGGTACTAAGCCTGGTAGAGCTTCAACACTTATTTTGGGAGAGGATGGAAGCTACACTGGAACCTTTAAAGATGGAGATATTATAGGGAAGTTATCTCGTCTTAAAAAAGTGAGTGAGAACGGATTTATTGTCTTAAAAGATAATCAGGAGGGGCAAGCGTTTGCTTTTAGTGTCGGTTTAGGTGGAGGTTTGCCTCCTGGTGAGCGAATTGATTTAGGAATGGTATTGGAGGGACGGACTTTATATTCTGTGTCATAGCGAGTCAAAGAAGGAGCAGAAGACTACTCCAAACCGACTAAACAAGTAGCCTTTGTAAATCCAAATTATGGTCCTAAGAAAATAGAGAAAAAAGCAGAACAAGACGTGGCGAAACAAGGTGATACAGTGGCAGAATCAACTCAAGACAGTAGTGAGAAGACACAGCCAGAGCAAAAACTATTTAGGAGCATTCCAGTATTTGGACTGGTTGTTGGAGCTGGACTTGTCCTTGTTTTAATCTTATCTATATTTTGGTTTAAAAAATAAGATTTTATAAAAACCTTTTGATTTACTACTGGAGAAAAAAACCTCAAGAACTAGGATTGAAAGCTAGTTCTTGAGGTTTTTAGCTTATTCGATTTAGAGATATTCTCATACTAAATGACAATCAAAGAGCAAACTAGGAAGCTAGCCGTAGGTTGCTCAAAGCAGTGCTTTGAGGTTGTAGATAAGACTGACGAAGTCAGTCACATATATAATCTAAGACGAAGCTGACGTGGCTTGAAGAGATTTTTGAAGAGTATCAACTATCAAACTGGACTTCTTCTAGTAGATAGTCGATAAAGCGTTCGCCCATCTTAGATAGGCTGGTTTTTTCATGCTGGATATAGACCAGCTCAATTGGGTCATCAATATCCAGTGGGATAGAAACGATATTGTCTCCGTTGAGGTTGCTGTTCAAAATCCCTGTCGCAATGGTATAACCATCCAGACCAATCAAGAGATTAAAGAGGGTAGCACGGTCGCTGACTACGATAGATTTTTTGTGGTATTCCTGCGAGAGAATCTCTTCTGAAAAGTAGAAGGAGTTATGAGTTCCTTGGTCATAGCTGAGGTAAGGGAAGTTCTCCAAATCAGACAGTTTGACCTTATCTTTCTTTGCCAGAGGGTTGGTCTTGCTGACAAAGATATGCGGTTGCGCTGTAAAGAGATGATGAGCCAGCAGGTGGTTGTCATCCAGCATTTTGGTTAAAACATCACGGTTATAGCTGTTTAAGAAGAGGACACCGACCTCACTACGGAAGTTCTTGACGTCGTCGATAATCTCCCAAGTACGAGTTTCACGAAGGAAGAGCTCGTATTTCTCCATATCACTTTTCTTGAGCAAAGAGACAAAGGCATTGACCACAAAGGCATAGTGTTGAGAGGAAACGCTAAAGAGTTCACGGTGGGCGACAGGATTTTTATAGCGTTCCTCCAGAAGCTGGGTCTGCTCGACAACCTGACGGGCATAAGAGAGAAACTCCATCCCATCACGGGTCAAGGTGATCCCCTTGGGATTTCGGATAAAGATTTCAATGCCCATTTCATTTTCCAAATCTCTCACTGCATTTGAAAGACTGGGTTGGGTAATAAAGAGTTGCTTGGCTGCCTCATTCATGGAGCCTGTTTCGACGATTTTGATAATATAGTGTAATTGTTGAATTCTCATGTTTTTATTGTACCACACTTGCGTCAGAATCGCCAAAGAAGATAGGAAAATCAGGGGGAGTGTGTGGGTCTCTGTAAAGTAGTTAAGAAGAAATTTCTAAACCATTTAGTAAATAAGATTAAAAATTTTACTCGAAAATAAGAAATTTGCACGATTTACTCATTACTTATCCAATACTAGAGTTTATACTAGTTACTGTAAAGATGATCATCTAAAAGAAGGAAGTAACCTTATGGCTAAAAATACAAGTCGTCCAGAGATTGATTCTCTAAGTTTCGAGGTTGAAAACCAAGAACTTTTCGGGAATTGCAAGCTAGTGGTACACAGCTTTTAAAATGACACTAGCAGGTCTCTGTGGATTGTGTTTCACCTATTCCTATGAGTGTACGAGAAATAATGTTCGCTGTTAGATAAAACAAAAGGAAAATTCTAGTGTTTTATTACAAAACATTGACAACATTTTGATTTGGTGTTATATTTACGGGGAGAAATACAAATAAAACAAGACAACTTTGAGATTGATTCTTTGGATTATGGAAATTAATAGCCAAGAATTGGATGGTAAATCTGCTGCTGGGTGGCGTACGACTGTTAGATTAACAGCATAGGGGCGCGGTGATTGGTGATTTACATATTCTTATGAATGTATTTCGCCAAACGTGCGCTGTGGATAAAACTCTCTATTTTTTAACAGGAGGATAAAATGGAAGGAATTATTGGAACACTAGATTTCTATGCACCTGTACTGGTCTTAGGAGTTGTTGTCATAGGGATTGTTTACTTTATGAAAAAAAGAAATGATCGCAAATAATCAACATCGACCGATACCTGAAAAAGGCATCGGTTTTTTATAACTTGAATATATTGCACAAAATACTCATGGCAAACCTTGAAAGGAACCGTATAATAAGAGAGTAATAAAGAAACGGAGGAATGAAATGATGAAACAGCTTATTGTAACAGGATTAACGAAAATATTTGGTCAAGGGGATAATATCGTTCATGCTTTATTAGATGTGAACTTGTCCGTTGAAAAAGGTGACTTTCTGGCAATTATGGGTGCCAGTGGTAGTGGAAAAACAACACTCCTCAACTGTATTTCAACGATTGATAAACCAACGTCAGGTGAGATTCGATTTGAAGATTTTGACATCATCCATGCCAAGGAAAATGAACTAGCTGACTATCGTGCTAAAAATATTTCCTATATTTTCCAAGCCTACAACTTGGTGGAAACCTTGACGGTCTATGAAAATATTGTTCTACCTCTTCAAATTCAGGGGAAAAATATCAAAAAACATCAGGATAAGATTGAGGAAATTTTGGATAAGTTGGCCATCCAAAACTTAAAAGATAAGTTTCCTAATCAGTTATCAGGTGGTCAGCGACAACGCGTGGCAACTGCTAGAGCCTTGATTGATGATTCTAAACTGATTATCGCAGATGAGCCGACAGGAGCCTTGGACTCTGCCAATTCTGAAAAACTGATGGCACTTTTGCAGGAAATCAATAAAAGTTTTGGTATTACCATTTTACTGGTTACGCATGACCCTGCCGCAGCAAAGTACTCTTCACGGATGGTGCTACTTAGAGATGGAAAGATTATGGATGATTTGGAACGTAACAGCTTATCTAATGAACAGTATTTGCAAGAGATTTACAGTCGTACCAGATAGGAGGGTGAGAGTATGTATCCAAAATTGATTTTACGAAATGTATTTCGAAATTTACAGACTTATACCATCTATTTTTTCAGTCTGACATTGATTTATAGCTTGCTCTACGCTTTTAATGCTTTACCAAGCCATCCAGTGATGCAAAGTTTATCAGGGGCAAAGGAAATGTTGACGACGGTGATGAGCCAGTACATGGGCTTGCTTTCCTATCTGATTCTATCGGCGATTGCCTTTCTCATCGTTTACGCTACAAATTTTGTGCTGGGACGGCGCAAGAAAGAGCTGGGACTTTATGCAACGCTGGGAATGAAGAAGAAGCAGATTATCCGTACCCTGTTCTTTGAAACCATGCTGGTCAATATCTTTTCCTTGATTCTAGGTTTCTTGCTTGGATTGATCTTACTGGTCATTCTAGCTAAGATTGCATCTGAGTTTTTTATGGCTAATTACTTTGGTAGTCTGCTTTTCTTTGATAGCAAGTCTGTCATCTTACTAGTTTATTCCTATTTGGTAACCAGTTTTATTGTTGGTGTCATGGACATTCTTACCTTTAGAAAGCAAAATATCATTGCACTTATTCAAGAGAATGGGGTCAAGAAATCTGTCTTGGCAAAAGGCAAGCCAGTTCTTCAAGCACTTCTCTTTATTCTTTCGACAGCTGTTATCGGTTTTGGTGCTCTCTATTTTTCAGACTATCACCATCTATCATTCTTGAAAAGCTGGGGTATCTTGCTGGTATCTGTCTTCGTGATTTTTGTGATTTTGTTTTACAATACTTTAAGCCATTTTGTCTTGATTTCCCTTAGAAAACTGCCTCAAACCTACTATAACAAACTAAACACTTTTAAAATCCGTCAATTTTCAAAACAAGCTGATAGTAATTCGGTCACGTTGGCTGTCTTATCCTTGACCTTGACACTGGCTCTCAGCTTACTCGTTTTTAGTGGTAGTGCCTATACGACTATGAACCGAGAGCTGAACAAATACTCACCTTATGATGTAACTGTCAATCTCTACCGTGGTAAAGAGTTTCAATTTTCTCAGGAATCTGTCAAAGACAGATTGAAAGCCGATGGCTTTGACTTTAATTTCATCAAAGAAGAGTACAGCTATCCTAGCTATTCTAGTGATGTAATCTATAAAGATTTGATTGATACCAGCAATCTCTGGGAGCATGATAAGAAACTTCCTGAATCAAAAGTACCGATTTTAGGAATTTCTGCCTACAATCATCTCCGCAAACTGCAAGGGGAAAAAGCGGTTGACTTGGCAGATAACCAATTTCTGGTCAATGCCAACTATAAAGGAACTGCCAAGCAGATCCAGGACTTTCTATCAACGACCAAAACCCTCATGATTAACGGTCATTCTCTCAACCTTGCCTCTTCAAAGCCACTTGAAACAGTTTACTTTTTATCTTCAGTAGGTCTAAATGACGCAGGAACCTTGATTGTACCAGATAAGGTAGTAGTTGGATTGACGGAAGACCACACGACCTATGTTGCCAATTTCAAAGAAAACATTGACAAACGGGAAGTAGAAACATTCTTGAGTCAGTGGATTGAAAAATACTACTTCACTCGTGATGGAGCAGAGTTGAATTCGTTCACCTATCAAACGAAAGGAAGTATTTTTGAGGTTTACCTTGGATTTATGGGCGTCATTGTCTTTGTCATGATTTTTGTCAGTGTTATTTTTATCATTATTTCCCTCAGTATCTTGTCACTTCAAACTTCTACAAGTTCTTTGGATAGTGTCAATGATTATCAAATCTTATACCTTCTTGGTAACAAGAGAAAGCAAAATCGCTCTATTCTTTTGCAACAGATTCTAAGTTATTTCTTGGTTCCGCTGGTTATCGCAGGTCCGCTAGCATTTTCCTTGAGTACCGCTCTTTTGGGCTATTTTGAGAATTTCGCTAATACCAGCATTTCTATTGATATCACCTATCTGGGAATAGCGGTCTTACTATTTGTTCTTTACCTGCTAGTGACTTACAGAGTAAGTTGGCAAATTATTGAAAATTAAGTCAAATACCAGAGTTGCCAATCCGACAATTCTGGTATTGTGTTATAATGATATTAAAGTAGTTCAGGAAGTGGATACATATGAAACAGTTTGTCAAATCGCTCTCGAAAAACTCACTTTTATTGTGGTGGTTGACGATTTTTAATCATCTAGCTTTAATGATTTATATTTATTATAGGATCCCTCTGGACTTTTCGACAGATTTTTCCTTGCAGATGGTTTTATTGCTGATTATTGCTTTAATTGTATTTAGCTATATTTGTAATATTGTGACCTTTCGCTATAGTGAGTTGAAACTTTGGTTGCTCCTGATGATGTTTCTCATTAGCTGGCAATCCATATTTAATCAAGGAGTTGCAAGCACCCTGTTGCACTTTTTTGATATTCTTCATCCGCTCAACTCTTTTTTATTGGTGTATAGTTCTCTGTCTATTATCTTTCTGGGAGAGAAAATAGGAGAAGAACTGTTGAGTGTGTCCTTTGTGTTGACACTAATCACCATTAGTTCGTATCTATTAAGTCCTTCAATTTTTCTATTTCTGTCCTTGTTTGCGTCTTTCTTTTTAAACCTTGTTCCCTTGATTTTACTGATTTTATATCATAAAGAGTTGAAAAGTAAACTCAAGTATCAGAGACGAAATTTGTGGATATTAGCTTTAATATTGCCTCTTTCTTATTTCTTTTTGTATATCAATACGAGGGGCTCAGGAGTGATGAACCTAGTCTGGTATCTTGAGATTATTGGAATACTTGCTTTTTTGCATCTCAAAACAATTATTAACTCTCTTCAAAAAAAGGTATCAGAGTTGAAATTATCCTATATAAAAGCTTTTTCACGCTTATTTTTACTGGTTCTGTTTTTGTTAGTAGGTATTTTCATCATCTTTCGTCTAGACTTAAACATGAGCTTTTTGGTCTTGAATATCATGTTACTATTGTTCGGGATTTGTTCGGAAGAATTGATTCGCCTTTTTCGTTCTACTGAAATGCTAGATGCTAGGGATTATGTAAAAGTTCTCTTTTTAAAGCGTAACCGTATGGTGAAAAGTCTGCTGGCAAATGAAGACACAGAACAACAGTTCTCCGAATTTCTTCACAATGAAATCCTTCAAAATGTGATGGCAATAAAAAATTTCAATAAATATAGTAGCAATCAAGCTTTTGGTGAACAGATCAATCTGGTGACAGAGGAGTTGGTTCAGCGGATTCGTGAGCGGATGGATTATTATCAGCCAATGGTAGAAACAGACGAGCAGTTAGACATCCAGTATCAAGGGCTGATTAATCGGATTGTCAAGCGCTATCACGCAGAAAATGAAGTCGTCACACAGTTTCCTGCCCACTTTAGGCTTTTATCTCCTTACGATAAAATTGCCTATCGTCTGGTTGAGGAGTTGGCGACCAATGCCGTTAAGTACGCTAGTGGTGGAACGATTTCTTTGAAGATTGATGTGCATGATGACACTATTTTTATCATTTCTGAAAATGACTGCCTTCAAACAGAAAAATCCTTAGGTTATGGCTTGAAAAATATGTCTAATAAAATTAGTGTTTTAGGTGGTCAAATGCAGATTTTTGAAAATAATAAGAGATTTCGTGTAGAAATTACTCTCCCGATTGATAAGGAGTTGTGTTATGAAAATTTTGTTAATTGATGATCATAAATTATTTAGCCAAAGTATCAAGATGATTTTAGAGTTATCGGAAAACATTAAAAAGGTCCAGTTAGTAGATAATTTTTCGACTATTTCGGAGATTGCTTTTAATGACTACGACATTATTTTGATTGATATCAACCTGACGAGTCTGTATCAAGATGATGGGCTGACCTTGGCACAAGAGATTATCGACAATGGTTGTTCTAGTAAGGTTGTGATTTTGACAGGTTACAGTAAAAAAATGTATGAACACCGAGCTAAAGTTATGGGGGCTTATGGCTTTCTGGACAAAAGTATGGACCCAGATGAGTTGGTGAAAAAACTGGAAAAGATTTATCTAGGTGGTAAGGTCTTTTCAGATGAAGTGATGGTAGAGGTGTTAACACCACGAGAAATCGAGATACTAGAACTGGTTAGAAATGGCTTGACCATTGATGATGTCTGTGACAAGGTCTATGTGAGTAAACGTACAGTTTCCAATCACTTGGCCAATATCTTTTCAAAATTGGGAGTGACTAACAGGCAGGAGGCGATTCACATCGCTGAGCAGTTGGGCTATTTTCCACCAGATTAAAAAGCTGCAGAAGATGCAGCTTTTTTAATTTCTGTGATACTTCTTGTGTGGGTCTCTTCTTGAAAAAAACACAAAATTTTGCTAGAATGAGTCTTATGAAAACATTCTATGATGTGCAGCAATTCCTCAAACGATTTGGTATTATTGTTTACATGGGAAAACGCTTATATGATATTGAACTGATGAAGTTGGAACTCTCTCGGATTTACGATGCAGGGTTGATGGACAAATTAGACTATCTAGAGGCAGAAGCGGTTCTCCGCAGAGAGCACAAGGTAGAATTGGATTATATTGAGAAAAATGGAGAAATGAACTAATGGTTACTTGGATTTTGTGGGCACTTATACTAGCAATGTTGGCGTGGATGGGCTTTAACTATCTTCGTATTCGCCGTGCGGCTAAAATTGTAGACAATGAGGAGTTTGAAGCCTTGATTCGTACGGGTCAATTGATTGATTTGCGTGATCCAGCAGAATTCCACAGAAAACATATTCTTGGGGCTCGCAATATTCCTTCAAGTCAGTTGAAAACTAGTCTTGCAGCCCTTCGTAAAGACAAACCTGTCCTTCTTTACGAAAACCAACGTGCGCAACGGGTTACGAATGCAGCCCTTTACTTGAAAAAACAAGGTTTTTCTGAGATTTATATCCTTTCTTATGGATTGGATTCTTGGAAAGGGAAAGTGAAGACTAGCTAACATTCTGTAAAAATCTGTCGAATGATAGATAAAGCTAGCATTTTATGGTATCATCATTTATATTAATTTTAAGGAGATTTTATAATATGAATTCACAAGAAAAGAAAAAACCTTCACTTATTTTAGGTATCTTATCTATCGTCCTTGGTTTGCTTTCTCCAATAGTGGGTCTGATTTTGGGTATCATAGGATTGGTCTTGGCTATTTCATACCAAAAAGAGTCACAATTAGACTATAAAATAGAAAAGATTCTTAATATCTTAGGAATTGTGATTTCTGTAGTTAACTGGATTGTAGCCGTCGCAGTAGTTTTTAGATAAACAATAAAAAAAGCTTTAATTTTAAAGCTTTTTTGTTTTATCGACTCATCTCTAAATAGTTTTTAATGATTTGTAACTCTTTTTGGTTCAAAGGGCGGTAGTTACCTTCTGCTAAATCTGGGTTCAATGTGAAGTCCCCAAATTGGATTCTCTTGAGGCTAGTCACCTTGACACCAACCGAGAGGAACATTTTTTTTACCTGATGAAATTTCCCCTCTGAAATGGTAATAGAGGCTTGACTGTGGGAAGGACTTGCAGATAGAATTTCTAGGCTTGCAGGTTTACAGATAGTACCATCTAAAAAGACAATTCCTTTTTGAAAGGCTTGGATATGGTCAGGTGTTAGAAGTCCATTAACCTCAACTTGATAAGTCTTATCGACATGATATTGGGGATGGAGGAGTTGGAAGCCCAAGGGACCGTTATCGGTCAAGAGAAGGAGTCCTGTCGTATCTCGGTCCAGTCGGCCGACGGCATAGAGCTTGTCAGACTGGATGTCAGGCGGAAGGAGTTCCATGACGGTTGGAAGTTTCTTGTCTTTGTTGGCTGTAACGACACCAGCAGGCTTATGAAGCATAAGATAGGTGTGCTCATAGCCTTGAATGATTTGGTCCTGAAAAAGGAGTTCCTGTAGTCCTGTATCGATATTTTGGGCTAGGGAGCGGGCTGGGCAACCATCGACTAGAATTTCTCCTTTAAGTAAGGCTTGTTTCATGGCCTTTCGGCTGATTTTTTCTTGGGCTAATAAATTATCTAAACGCATACTGTGCCTATCTTATCATAAGTCGCTTGCTTTGAAAAGGCTTGACGTGAAAAGAAAAGCAGAGTGAAAACATTTACACTTGCTTGAATTATGTTATTTACCTGAAATTATGGTATAATTGCTCAGTTAGAAAATAAATTTTGAATATTATAGAGGAAATCATGACAAAATTAAGAGAAGATATCCGTAACATTGCGATTATCGCCCACGTTGACCACGGTAAAACAACCCTCGTTGACGAATTATTGAAACAATCAGAAACGCTTGATGCACGTACTGAATTGGCAGAGCGTGCTATGGACTCAAACGATATCGAAAAAGAGCGTGGAATTACCATCCTTGCTAAAAATACAGCCGTTGCCTACAACGGAACTCGTATCAACATCATGGATACACCAGGACACGCGGACTTCGGTGGAGAAGTTGAGCGTATCATGAAAATGGTTGACGGTGTTGTCTTGGTCGTAGATGCCTACGAAGGAACCATGCCACAGACTCGTTTTGTATTGAAAAAAGCTTTGGAACAAGATCTTGTCCCAATCGTAGTTGTTAATAAAATCGATAAACCATCAGCTCGTCCAGCTGAAGTAGTGGACGAAGTCTTGGAACTTTTCATCGAGCTTGGTGCAGATGACGACCAGCTTGATTTTCCAGTGGTGTATGCTTCAGCGATCAACGGAACTTCTTCATTGTCAGATGATCCAGCTGACCAAGAAGCTACTATGGCACCAATCTTTGACACAATTATCGACCATATCCCAGCTCCAGTAGATAACTCAGATGAGCCTTTGCAGTTCCAAGTGTCACTTTTGGACTACAATGACTTCGTTGGTCGTATCGGTATCGGGCGTGTCTTCCGTGGTACTGTTAAGGTTGGGGACCAAGTTACCCTTTCTAAACTTGACGGCACAACTAAAAACTTCCGTGTTACAAAACTCTTCGGTTTCTTTGGTTTGGAACGTCGTGAAATCCAAGAAGCCAAAGCAGGTGATTTGATTGCCGTTTCAGGTATGGAAGATATCTTTGTCGGTGAAACCATTACTCCGACAGACGCAATTGAAGCTCTTCCAATCCTACACATCGATGAGCCGACTCTTCAAATGACTTTCTTGGTCAACAACTCACCATTTGCTGGTAAAGAAGGTAAATGGGTGACTTCTCGTAAGGTGGAAGAACGCTTGCAGGCAGAATTGCAAACAGACGTTTCCCTTCGTGTTGACCCAACTGATTCACCAGATAAATGGACTGTTTCAGGACGTGGAGAATTGCACTTGTCAATCCTTATCGAAACAATGCGTCGTGAGGGCTATGAACTTCAGGTATCTCGTCCAGAAGTTATCGTAAAAGAAATCGACGGTGTTAAATGTGAGCCATTTGAACGTGTTCAAATCGACACTCCAGAAGAATACCAAGGTTCTGTTATCCAAAGCCTTTCTGAACGTAAGGGTGAAATGTTGGATATGATTTCAACTGGTAATGGTCAAACTCGTTTGGTCTTCCTTGTTCCAGCGCGTGGTTTGATTGGATACTCAACTGAGTTCTTGTCAATGACTCGTGGTTACGGTATCATGAACCATACCTTCGATCAATACTTGCCATTGATTCCAGGGGAAATTGGTGGTCGTCACCGTGGTGCCCTTGTTTCTATCGATGCTGGTAAGGCTACAACTTACTCAATCATGTCTATCGAAGAACGTGGTACGATCTTTGTCAACCCAGGTACTGAGGTTTATGAAGGAATGATCATCGGTGAAAACTCTCGTGAAAATGACTTGACAGTTAACATCACTAAGGCTAAACAAATGACCAACGTCCGTTCAGCTACTAAGGACCAAACAGCTGTTATCAAGACTCCTCGTATCTTGACACTTGAAGAGTCTCTTGAGTTCTTGAACGACGATGAGTACATGGAAGTAACTCCTGAGTCTATCCGTTTGCGTAAACAAATCCTTAACAAGGCAGAGCGTGAGAAAGCTAACAAGAAGAAAAAATCAGCTGAATAAGAGCTAGAAAGAGATAAAGATGGTTTATTTAATCATAGGACTCCTCTTATTACTACTCTATGTATTTGCGACACCACAAAGCATTAAAGGGACAGTTAATATCGTCCTTGTCGTCTTTGCTTTCGTAGCACTCTTGATTTTACTGATGTTGTCAGTTCTGCAAATCTTTCAGCTACCGACAGAATTCTTTATCGCAATCGCCATGCTCTTCCTAGCATACTTTAGCTTGCGAGATATTACCCTCATGTCGGTCAGTAAAAGTAAAAGAAGATAAAGAAGAGAGTTTCGGCTCTCTTTTTTTGTAGAAATTTTACAATAGTTTGAATTGTCTTTTACTATAACATCATCTCTTTTGCTTGTAAAGTATAAAGGCGGAAACTGGAATAAAATCCGCTAATGTCATCTATTTTTTAGGAAATTGTAAAACTTCATTACTAATGACACCTTAGTAAAATATGTTGATAGATTATATAGAAAGTGATATACTTAAGTTATAAGAAACCGATTTCAAACTAAGAAAGGATTAAATTTGTTGTTTTGTTGCTCAGGGTGTGATGGATTAAACTAGGAGAATAATTCTAAGAATTTATAAAATGTAAAATTTCTTTCTATAGAGTTATTCTCTTATACAAGGAGTCTACTATGAAGAAACTATTCATATTATTATCAACTTTTTTTCTCAGCTTCTTCCTTGTTTGGATTATTGTCTTACGTGCGCCACAATATTTATATGCAAGCTATGATTCCGTCTCCTTACTTCGTGTCAAAAAAGATACTCAGGAACCGACGCGTGAGGTATTTGAACAGGAATTGGAGAAGTTTGCAAACTCCGAACAGAGTTTAATAGCTAGGAGAATTGTAGAGCCGAGTAAGGATGGGACGACTCACTTTACTTATGCAACTTATGGTCAGGGAACTTTACCAAAACAATTCCAAGAAGCTAGCCAAGAAAGTCGTGAACGTAGTGATCCGCTAAATAGTTATCTCCTTTTGTCAGGCTCCTTGACGAAAGAAAAGCTTGCCGATAAATTAGGAGATTTGGGTTATAAAGCAATTCCTGACCGAAAGACACCGCCCTATTCTCTTGCTTTTAGAATGTTACTAATTCCCCTTATTTTAATTAGTTTAGCAATATTTGGCTTCTCTTTCTTTGCTTTAGTGATTATCACTCGGATTAAGGAAATGAGAGCAGCATGTATAAAACTCTTTTCTGGTCAGACTCTCTTATCCATCATGGGGCATTCTTTATCGACTGATATCAAGTGGCTCCTTCTATCAGCCCTCCTTTCCTTCCTAGGTGGGGGAGTCGTTCTTTTTAGTCAAGGTTTGTTTTATCCTATCTTGTTAGCCACCTATGGTTTTGGGATTAGTTTCTATCTGTTGTTTTTATTGGCGATTTCAATTTTACTAATGCTCCTTTATCTAATGAGTTTGAGTTATAAAGCATTAGTTCCCGTTATTAAGGGGAGATTACCCCTTAAACGCTTGATGGCTTTAACCCTATTGTGTCAGTTAGTTGCTGTCTTTACAGTAGGCTACGCTGTTAAGACAGGCTTGACGTCTTACCAACGATTGAAAGAACTTGAAATTTCAAAACAAGCATGGCAGGACAGAGCAGACTATTACCAGATTTCCTTTGGCTTAGGTGATAGAGTAAAAGATACAGAAAATCAGAATAAGTGGTATGCCTTTGCCAAGGAAGCAATCGAAGAAGAACAGGCTCTATTTGTAAAAGATAATCTGTTCCATTTTGCAAATCCACAAGGAAAAAATGAACAAGGAAAAAATGAACAAGGAGAGACACTGGATACCTATAGTCCAGATGCTAATACGCTCTACGTTAGTCCCAGTTATTTGGACAAGGAAAATGTGGCTGTAAATGATGAGACTAGACAGAAACTAGCTCATCTTCAAAAAGGGGAATTTGGACTCTTATTACCAGAATCTCTTCGTTCACAGGAAGCAGAACTCAAGAAAATTTTTGAAGAACGTTTGAACTATTACGGAAAATCAAGCGAGGATAAAGACGCTCCTTTAGAGTATGAAATGAGAGCGATTGTTAGCTATCTTCCAACTGGAGAAAAGCGGTTTGTTTATAATAACGGTGAGAATCCTGTATCCACTCAGTATTTGACTGATCCGATTTTAGTTGTATTTACTCCAACATCTATAGGTGATAGTATCATTTCTAAATCTATGTGGTCTATCAATGCTGGTAATAATATCTTTGTCAAAGGATATGAGAGCGGGCTAGAACTCTTGAAGAAAGCTGGAATTTATGAGCAAGTATCCTATCTTAAAGAAAGAAGAAGCGTTTATCTAACTCGTTATAATGAAGTTCAAACTGAAACAGCAACTTTAATCTTAGGAGCTATTGTGGGGATAGCTAGTTCCTTGTTACTCTTTTATTCTGTCAATCTTCTATATTTCGAGCAATTCCGCCGAGATATCTTGATTAAACGAATTTCAGGTTTACGATTTTTTGAAACACATGCTCAGTATATGGTTAGTCAATTTGCCAGTTTTATATTTGGTGCTAGTTTCTTTATTTTAAGCAGTCGAGACTTGGTGATTGGCTTGCTCACTTTATTAGTCTTTCTAGTTAGTGCAGTTCTGACGCTTTACTGTCAAGCACAGAAAGAATCTCGTGTTTCTATGACAATTATGAAAGGAAAATAGGATGATTGAACTAAAGAATATATCTAAAAAATTTGGAAGCCGTCAGCTATTTTCAGATACGAATCTTCATTTTGAAGGTGGGAAAATTTATGCCTTAATCGGTACAAGTGGCTGTGGTAAGACAACACTCTTGAATATGATTGGACGATTAGAGCCATATGACAAAGGACAAATCATCTATGATGGCACCTCTCTTAAGGACATCAAGCCTTCTGTTTTCTTTAGAGATTACTTAGGATATCTATTTCAAGATTTTGGCTTAATTGAAAGCCAAACCGTCAAAGAGAATCTCAATCTGGGTTTAGTTGGCAAAAAGTTGAAAGAAAAAGAGAAAATCTCTTTGATGAAACAAGCTCTAAACCGTGTAAACCTCTCTTATTTGGATTTGAAGCAACCTATATTTGAGTTATCAGGAGGAGAAGCACAACGTGTTGCATTAGCGAAGATAATTTTAAAGGATCCGCCTTTGATCCTCGCAGATGAACCAACCGCTTCTTTAGACCCCAAAAACTCTGAGGAATTACTTTCTATCCTAGAATCTTTAAAAAATCCGAATCGGACCATTATTATTGCGACCCACAATCCTCTGATTTGGGAGCAAGTGGACCAAGTCATTCGAGTTACCGATTTATCACATAGATGATAAGGTAAAATTCAGTTAGAAGAAAGAGTCACAAACACACTTTGTGGCTTTTTTATTTCCATAAAAATGGTAAAATAGTAAGAGTAGAAATGGAGTTTGAGACATGAAAGTAATAGATCAATTTAAAAATAAGAAAGTCCTTGTTTTAGGTTTGGCCAAGTCTGGTGAATCTGCAGCTCGTTTGTTGGACAAGCTAGGAGCCATTGTGACAGTAAATGATGGGAAACCATTCGAGGACAATCCAGCTGCGCAAAGTTTGCTGGAAGAAGGGATCAAGGTCATCACAGGCGGTCATCCTTTGGAACTCTTGGATGAAGAGTTTGCCCTTATGGTGAAAAATCCAGGTATCCCATACAGTAATCCCATGATTGAAAAGGCTTTGTCCAAGGGAATTCCAGTCTTGACCGAGGTGGAATTGGCTTACTTGATTTCAGAAGCGCCAATTATCGGTATCACAGGTTCGAACGGTAAAACAACCACAACGACCATGATTGGGGAAGTTTTGACTGCTGCTGGTCAACATGGTCTTTTATCAGGGAATATCGGCTATCCAGCTAGTCAAGTGGCCCAAACTGCGTCAGATAAGGACACGCTTGTCATGGAACTTTCTTCTTTCCAACTCATGGGCGTTCAAGAATTCCATCCTGAGATTGCAGTTATTACCAACCTCATGCCAACTCATATCGATTATCATGGTTCTTTTGAGGAATATGTAGCAGCCAAGTGGAATATCCAGAACAAGATGACAGCGGCTGATATCCTTGTCTTGAACTTTAACCAAGACTTGGCAAAAGAATTGGCAAGAAAAACACAAGCTACAGTTGTACCATTTTCAACACAGGAAAAGGTTGATGGAGCTTATCTGGAAGATGGTCAGCTCTACTTCCGTGGGGAAGTTGTCATGGCAGCGAATGAAATCGGAGTTCCAGGAAGTCACAATGTGGAAAATGCGCTTGCGACGATTGCTGTAGCCAAGCTTCGTGGTGTGGATAACCAAAGCATCAAAGAAACTCTTTCAGCTTTTGGTGGTGTCAAACACCGTCTCCAATTTGTGGATGAAATCAAGGGTGTCAAATTCTATAATGATAGCAAGTCAACCAATATCTTGGCTACTCAAAAAGCCTTGTCAGGATTTGACAACAGCAAGGTCATTTTGATTGCAGGTGGTTTGGACCGTGGCAATGAGTTTGACGAATTGGTACCAGACATTACTGGACTTAAGAAGATGGTCATCCTCGGTCAGTCTGCAGAACGTGTCAAACGGGCAGCAGACAAGGCTGGTGTCGCTTATGTGGATGCGACTGATATTGCAGATGCGACCCGCAAGGCTTACGATCTTGCTACTCAAGGAGATGTGGTTCTGCTCAGTCCTGCCAATGCCAGCTGGGATATGTATGCTAACTTTGAAGTACGTGGCGACCTCTTTATCGACACAGTAGCGGAGTTAAAGGAATAATATGAAAAAAATTGTCTTTACAGGTGGGGGGACGGTTGGACACGTTACCCTCAATCTTTTGTTAATGCCCAAGTTCATCGAAGATGGCTGGGAAGTCCACTATATCGGAGACAAGCGTGGTATCGAACACCAAGAAATCCTTAAGTCAGGTCTAGATGTCACCTTCCATTCTATTGCGACTGGAAAATTGCGTCGTTATTTCTCTTGGCAAAATATGCTGGATGTTTTCAAAGTTGGTTGGGGAATTGTCCAATCGCTCTTTATCATGTTACGACTTCGTCCAAAGGCTCTTTTTTCAAAGGGAGGCTTTGTCTCAGTACCGCCTGTTATTGCAGCGCGTGTGTCAGGAGTGCCAGTCTTTATTCACGAATCTGACTTGTCCATGGGCTTGGCCAATAAAATCGCCTATAAATTTGCGACGAAGATGTATTCAACCTTTGAGCAATCTTCAAGTTTGTCTAAGGTCGAGCATGTGGGAGCAGTGACAAAGGTTTCAGACCAAAATACTCTAGAACCAGATGAATTGGTGGATATTCAAACCCACTTTAATCCCCAATTGCCAACTATATTGTTTGTCGGTGGTTCTGCAGGCGCTCGTGTCTTTAACCAATTGGTGACAGACCATAAGAAAGAACTGACAGAGCGCTACAATATTATCAATCTAACTGGAGATTCTAGCCTGAATGAGTTGAGCCAAAATATTTTTCGTGTTGACTATGTGACCAATCTCTATCAACCCTTGATGGAATTGGCTGATATTGTTGTGACACGAGGTGGTGCCAATACGATTTTTGAGCTCTTAGCCATGGCAAAATTGCATGTTATTGTGCCACTTGGTCGTGAAGCTAGTCGTGGAGATCAGATTGAGAACGCAGCCTACTTTGTAAAAAAAGGCTATGCAGAAGAGCTTCAAGAAAGCGATTTGACCTTGGATAGTTTGGAAGAGAAGCTTTCTCACTTACTAAGCCACAAGGAAGGTTACCAAGCTAAGATGAAGGCTTCAAAGGAATTGAAATCTCTAGCAGATTTTTATCAATTGTTGAAAAAAGATTTATCATAAGGAAAGTAAATGTCAAAAGATAAGAAAAAAGAGGGCAAAGAAATCCTCGAAGAATTTAAAGAGTTATCAGAATGGCAGAAACGAAACCAGGAATATCTAAAAAAGAAGGCTGAAGAAGAGGCGGCCCTAGCTGAGGAGAAGGAAAAGGAAAGACAAGCTCGAATGGCTTCAAAATCTGAAAAGTCAGATGCAACCGAGGAGCAAGAGAGTGAATCTGATCCAAAAGACTCAAAATCAGCTAAGGAAGAGTCTGAAGAAAAAGTAGAAGAGTCAGAAGACGTCAAAAAAGAAGTACCCAAAGAAGAACCAAAATCTAAAGAGCCAAAGAAACAGAATAAACAGGATAAAAAAATAGAGAAAAAGCCTGTAAAGGAAAAACCGGTCAAACCGAAAATTCCAGGAGTTCATATCTGGCGGGCTATCTCGATTTTGTTTCTCAGTCTGCTTTTATTGGTTGTCTCTGCATACTTGCTCAGCCCTTATGCGACCATGAAGGATATTCGTGTTGAGGGAACAGTGCAAACTACAGCTGATGATATTCGACAGGCTTCAGGCATTCAGGATTCGGATTATACGATTAACCTTCTGCTAGACAAGGCAAAATATGAAGAGCAGATCAAGTCTAATTATTGGGTTGAATCAGCTCAGCTTGTCTATCAATTTCCAACCAAGTTTACTATCAAGGTTAAGGAATATGATATTGTGGCCTACTATGTTTCTGGAGAAAGTCATTATCCAATCCTTTCAAGCGGTCAGCTTGAGACCAGTTCGGTCAGTTTGGTGAGTCTGCCAGAAACTTATATATCAGTTTTCTTTAATGACAGCGAACAAATCAAGACCTTTACCTCAGAACTTTCTCAAATTAGCCCCGAACTCAAGTCTGCTATCCAAAAGGTGGAACTAGCCCCAAGCAAGGTCACATCAGATTTAATTCGATTGACTATGAATGATTCGGACGAAGTTTTGGTTCCCCTTTCTGAAATGAGTAAGAAATTGCCTTATTACAGTAAGATTAAGCCTCAATTGTCAGAACCAAGTGTGGTCGACATGGAAGCTGGAATTTACAGTTATACTGTGGCGGATAAATTAATTATGGAAGCTGAGGAAAAAGCCAAACAAGAGGCTAAGGAAGCTGAGAAGAAACAAAAAGAGGAAGAGAAGAAAAGACTGGAAGAACAGCAGAATAAACTAGAAGAGGAAAGGAAAAAGCTGGAGGAAGAGGGCAATCAAAACCAAACAACCCGGCGTTCATCGCGTCGCTAGGTTTAGCTTTTCTCCTAGAGCTCTTTAGTTGCCATGTTTTTACTTGACAAGTGCTAGTAGAAATAATAGAATAGTAAAAAACCTTTAAAGCAGTCCAGAGAGGCAGCTAAGGTTAGACGGTGAAAGGGTGGAGACTACCCATTTTTCGTGGAACCTTGCTGTTGGCAGGTTCCTTTTTTCGTGGCTTCTTGTGGCCAGACTCTCTCACTAGCAAAGGTAAAAGGAGAAACCTATGCGAGAACATCGTCCAGTTATTGCTCTTGATTTTCCTAGTTTTGAGGCGGTCAAGGAATTCTTAGCTCTTTTTCCAGCAGAAGAAAGCCTTTATCTTAAGGTAGGGATGGAGCTTTATTACGCAACGGGGCCTGAGATTGTGTCCTACTTGAAAGGCCTGGGGCACAGTGTCTTTTTGGATCTCAAGCTGCATGACATTCCCAATACTGTCAAATCAGCTATGAAGGTCCTGTCTCAGCTTGGTGTGGATATGACAAATGTTCATGCTGCTGGGGGTGTAGAGATGATGCAGGCTGCGCGTGAAGGTCTTGGAAGTCAAGCCAAATTGATTGCAGTGACTCAGCTGACATCAACATCAGAAGCTCAGATGCAGGATTTTCAAAACATCCAAACCAGCCTGCAGGAGTCAGTGATTCATTATGCCAAGAAGACGGCTGAAGCGGGATTAGATGGTGTTGTTTGCTCGGCTCAGGAAGTGCAACTCATCAAGCAGGCCACCAATCCAGATTTTATCTGTCTGACACCGGGCATTCGTCCAGCAGGTGCTGCAGTTGGAGACCAAAAACGCGTGATGACACCTGCTGATGCCTATCAAATCGGTAGTGACTATATCGTAGTGGGACGTCCCATTACCCAAGCTGAGAATCCTGTTGCAGCTTATCATGCCATCAAGGATGAATGGACACAGGACTGGAATTAAAGAACTAGATTAGAAAAACAAAAGGAGAAGACCATGACACTTGCTAAAGATATCGCTAGCCACCTCTTGAAAATTCAAGCAGTTTACCTCAAACCAGAGGAGCCTTTCACTTGGGCATCTGGTATCAAGTCACCGATTTACACAGATAACCGTGTGACACTAGCCTATCCAGAAACTCGTACACTAATTGAAAATGGTTTTGTGGATGCTATCAAAGAAGCCTTTCCAGAGGTTGAAGTGATTGCAGGAACTGCGACAGCTGGGATTCCACACGGAGCTATCATTGCTGATAAGATGAACTTGCCATTTGCCTACATCCGTAGCAAACCAAAAGACCACGGTGCTGGTAATCAAATCGAAGGTCGCGTAGCTCAGGGTCAAAAAATGGTAGTGGTGGAAGATCTTATTTCAACAGGTGGTTCTGTTCTTGAAGCAGTAGCAGCAGCCAAACGAGAAGGAGCAGATGTGCTTGGAGTAGTAGCGATTTTCAGTTACCAATTGCCAAAAGCAGATAAGAACTTCTCAGATGCAGGTGTCAAACTTGTGACGCTTTCTAACTACAGTGAACTCATTCACCTAGCCCAAGAAGAAGGCTATATCACGCCAGAAGGACTCGACCTTCTAAAACGCTTTAAAGAAGACCAAGAAAATTGGCAAGAAGGTTAGGTCAGTAAGATAAAGAGAGACGAGTCTGGGACAAAAATCTAACTTAAACATAAAAAACGAACAAAAATGAGTTATCTAACAATTAGAATTCTGTTTCGTTCGTTTTTTTGTATAATCTATCGCTTTTTAAAATTTATAATAAAGAATTTCTAAAATTAAAATCTTTTTGTCCCGGACTCTTTTAACCATTTTATTTAAGATATTTAAAATATGACAATATTTTAAATAAAATAATTGACAGCGCTTTCTTTTGCTGATATAATGAAAATATAATATGTATCAAATTGATCAATCAACTATCTTGTTTATCACTTTTTAGGAGGACGATGTCATGAAAAGAAGAAAAATATATTCCCTTTTTTGCGTAGTTACAATTGCAGCTAGTTTGTTTCTCCCTACAGTCTTAGCTAGACAGGTTGGAGATTATGATTTAACGTTGCCGCGTTTTCATTCGGATACAACTAGTGCGCTTGAGAAAGAAAACGCCTCTGCTGGAATTAATAATAATTACAGCACTGGTGGCGGTAAAACGTTAAATACCTCTATTCGTAGCGCCTATAGTGGGGCAGATATCACTACAGTATATCAATTGAGTTCTGGCTCTAGGATTGTCATGTACTATGATGGAGGTGGTGATAATTATATTGGTTCTGATACTAGATTAGCTATGGCGCCACAGTTTGGAAATCATGTAAGAATTCATACTTCAGGTTCTTGGAGTCCAGATTCTTATTAACTTACTTGTCAGAGTAAGTCTTAAAGATGGTTGATTGTGGGTGTAGCATGAAAAAAGAATGCTACACCCTATTCTTATTATAAGGAGGAGTTGGGATGGAATTTTTTATTTGTAATCTTGTACGAGTCGTTAAATCACCTCGGTTTTATATGTCTTTATTTTTGACCCTTCTTTGCATGGGTTTAGGAAATTTCCTTGCTTTCAATGGTATTTATAAAATTGAAGGTTTATCGATTTTTTTTGCCGCTTCTTCTATTAGAGGATTTTCACCGATTAGCCTAGTAGCTGCACTTATCTGTACACTGCCCTATTCTAGTCAGATAATAGAGGATGCTGAGAGTCATTTTCTAACAGCACAATTGTGTCGAATTTCTAAAAAGAAGTATCTGGCTATTGTGGGTAGTACTGTAATTATTTCTTCTTTTCTAGTCTTTTTTCTCCCCTATTTATTATTATTAGGAATTAATCTTTTAGTGACTCCTTATCAGGAAATTTATATTGGAGACTATAGTGGTGCCTTAAAAGAATTATTTGATTCTAATCAGTTTCTCTATAGTCTTGTAACGACTCTCTGGTATGGAGTTTGGGGCGCTGTGTTCTCTATTTTTGGACTAGCTAGTGCTTTGCTAGTGAAGAAAAAATTAGGAGCTATTTTCATCCCAGTTGCCTATATGATGGTTGGGGGTATTTTTTGGGGTATTTTAGAGCTATCTTACTTAGAACCTGTGACAACATTAGCTTTGGGATATCAGAAAGATATCAGTCTTTCCTTAGTTAGTGGGCATCTTGCTTTTATTTTATTTGTTAGTTGTTTGGTTGTTTATGGTACATTTTTTCTACATTCAGAGGACTACGTATAATGAAACAATTTGTTCAATTTTACAAAAAAGATTTTTTATCAGTATTGGTTTATTTTATATTACTGCTATCCTGTATTTTATCTAGTACAGTATATTTACTGCGATGTCGCCAATATTCAATCCATCCAAATGTATTAGAATGGCTCTTAGTCTTACTTCAAGATATTACAACTGGAGTATATTGCTTTCCGTTCACATATATATTATTCTTTTTTCATTTGATGAATAACTATTTTAATAGGTTGGAGTGCCGCATTCGTCTGAAATCAATTAAGCACTTTACCAGTTTTAGTTTCAAATTAGCAGCTCTTAGTACGGGGATTTGGACGGCGACTTTATTTTTATTGATTTTTCTAATTGCATTTAGTAATGGTTTTAGCTTTTCTTTGGAGATAAAGGAGGTTGATTTTTTAAGAGAATTTTATGGTATAAGTATTGCAAACAATGCTAGTTTCTTTATAGGATTTTTTTTCTCTTATATAGCATACTATTTCTTTTTATCCTTACTTACTATTAGCAGTTTTTCTTGGTTTAAAAAATCAAACATGAGCTTAGTATTTCTGTTTACTTTTTTATTTGTAGAATCCTTATTCTGGATTTATCAGTTGAACAATGGGATAATTGGATTATTGCCAATTTTTCAGTATATGGTAAATTCCAATCCGTATGCTTTGATTTATTGGCTTACATTACTATCTATCATAATTCCATTGACTGTATTTTCTGTTCATAGAAACTGGAGGAGAGTGTAAAAGTTGGAAATGGGAAAGTTAAGTAGTCACATGTGGAGGTTGAATCAGATAATCTATACCAAGTACTTTTGGGGTTATGTTCTTTTTTGGATATTGATTTGTTTAGGATTATGGTATTGGTTAGAAGGAAATGATAGACTTGTTATAGAAATTTTAAAAGGGCCTAATCTGAGTCAAAACTCTTTTTTAGTCTTATCTATATGGTTGCTTCATTGGTTTATTATTCATACATTTTTTCTAGCAGTTGTATATCGTAGAAGAGCATCCGATTTCTTTATGGAAGTGATTCGATTTTCTTCTATTAAGCTCTGGATTAGGTATCAGATTTGGACCTGTTTTCTTTATGGACTCGTTTTAATCATGGTAAAAGTTCTAGTGATTCAATTTATGTTACAGTTACCAAACTGGGATATAGGAGTTTTGTTTATAGTTGATTTTTTGAATGTTTGTGTGCTATCCTTGCTTTGCTTTACGTTATACATACTAGGAGCGAATGAGCAAATGAACTTTTTTTGTGTTAGCTTCTTTTTACTCATGATTGTGTTTGGCAGTTTGTTTGTGGGGAGTCGAACCAATTATCTATTTTATATTCTGAATAGAGGAAATGGAGATATAGGACGAGATCTATTTCTTCAGTTGCTATTTTTAGTCTTTCTTTTTAAAAGCATTTTCTATTTCACTCGTCAAAAGAGGAGGTTTATAGAATGAATGAAATAATTACATTAAAAAATATTCAGTTGGAATTAAAAAAAACATGTGTTTTTCAAAACCTTAATTTTAGTTGTAAACAGGGGGAAATTATAGGAATTACTGGTGCGAATGGCTCAGGGAAAAGTGTATTGTTTAAATTAATAGCTGGTTTATATAGTCCGTCTTATGGAGAAGTGTTAATCAATGGGGAAAATATTGTTCCTGAGAGAAAAATTCCAGCTAATTTAGGAGCTTTGATTGAAGAACCTGGTTTTATAAATTATTATAGTGGCTTTAAGAATTTACAATATTTGGCAAGCATACGAGGAGTAGTTGGTAATCAGGAAATCAATGATACACTGAAAATAGTTGGTCTATATGAGCAAAAAGACCAGAAAGTTAAAACTTATTCGCTAGGTATGAGGAAAAAGCTAGGGATTGCTCAAGCAATTATGGAGAATCCCTCTATTCTTTTACTAGATGAACCTATGAATGCCTTGGACAAATCAAGTGTAGAAAATATGAGAACATTGTTTAGAAAGCTCTCTAGTGAAAAAGGGACAACAATTTTGATTGCTAGTCATAGTGAAGAGGATATTCGTATCTTATGTGATAAAGTATATGCAATAGACGATAAAGTATGTACACTGTGTTCAGATTGAACATATTAGATAGACTCAGGATGTTATAGGTAAAATCTTAAAAAGGGATTGGAGCTTAAAATCCAGTCCCTTTTAAGTGTTAATGACTAGTCAACTTTTCCACCTTCAACAACTAGATCATCTGCTTTAGCAGCGTCACCGTAGGTTGGGTGAAGTGTTTTTTCATAGGCCTTGTGGAAGAAGTTTTCCTTACCTAATTTTTCAATATCTTTATTGATGAAGTCTAGCAATTCTTGGTTGCCTTTTTGAACTGCTGCTGCGATGGTATCTGGATCACCGAGGGAAGTAATTCCTACTTCAAATCCTTTATTTTCAAGCGCCCAAGCTAGGACTTCCGTATTGTCAGTAGAGAAGGCATCTCCACGTCCGTCAAGAAGAGCTTGGTAAGAGTCACTGTATTGGTCGTATTTTTGGAGTTTGATTTCTGGATGATTCTTTTCAAAATAAGTCTCAGCAGTCGTTCCTTTTGTGACAATCAAGGTTTTACCTTCAAGTTGTTTGACGTCTGTAATGAGACCAGTCTTAGGTGATACGACTCCAAGTGAAACTTTCATGTATGGAAGGGCAAAATCAACTTGTTTCTTGCGTTCGTCAGTTACTGTAAAATTGGCAAGGGTAATATCCACCTTGTTTGAAATCAAGTATTCCGCACGGTTGGCAGCATCGACTGAAACGTATTTGACCTTGACACCAAGATCTTGAGCCAGTTGGTTCCCTAGTTCAATATCGTAACCTTGGTAAGAACCGTCATTGTCAACGTAACCAAACGGTTTCTTGTCCCCAAATACGGCGATTCGTAGTTCACCGCTTTTTTTGATTTCATCGATTGTGCGAGCCTTGGCAGTGGTTTTTCCAGATGAGGAACTAGCATTTCCACCTGAGCTACAAGCTGTGACAAAGATAAGGGCGAAGGCAAGTGCTAAAACAGTTAAGAGTGGTTTGAATAGTTTCATAAGAATCTCCTTTATAGATATGAGCCAAATTGGCTAAAGTCAAAGACGTTTAAAAATTCCTGTGCTCGTTTGGTTTGAGGATTGGTAAAGAAGGCTTGAGCTGTTCCTTCTTCAGCGATTTTCCCTTGGTCGAGGAAGATAATCCGATCGGCAATGGCTTGAGCAAACTGCATTTCATGGGTTACTAAAATCATGGTGCGACCTTCTTGAGCTAAATCATTGATCAGTTCCAGCACCTCACGCACCATTTCTGGATCCAGCGAAGCCGTCACTTCGTCAAAGAGGATAATTTCTGGATGCATGAGGAGGGCACGGACAATTGCAACCCGTTGCTTCTGTCCACCAGATAATTGACGCGCAAAGCTATGTTGTTTATCCAACAATCCGACACGTTCCAGTAGTTGCAGAGCTTCTTCTGTTACTTCCTTCTTGTCTCTTCCCTGAGCCTTGATAGGGCCTAGGATGAGGTTTTGTAAGACATCCAGATGGGGAAAGAGTTCATAACTTTGAAAGACCATGCCAATCTTTTGACGAACGAGGTGAAAGTCTTTCTGATTGCTAATAATGGACTGGCCA
This sequence comes from Streptococcus sp. CL5.50, assembly GCF_049738015.1. NCBI lineage: Bacteria > Bacillati > Bacillota > Bacilli > Lactobacillales > Streptococcaceae > Streptococcus > Streptococcus sp. CL5.50. The sequence continues at coordinate 89,072 of NZ_JBKOTR010000003.1, read as the reverse complement.
TCTAGAAGAATATCTCCACCTTGAATATTTTCTAAACCATTGAGGCAACGAAGGAGGGTACTTTTCCCACAACCAGATGGCCCTAGGATGACCACAACTTCCCCTTTTTTGATATCTAGAGATAGACCTTGGAGGATGGGATTGTCTCCGAAGGATTTTTTTAGTTCCTTGATTTCTAAAATAGTTTCAGACATTTAGTTCCTCCAATGTTTTTCTAAGTGAGTTGATAGTTTGGAAATAGGAAAGCAGACTGCAAAATACAAGACCAGAATGGTTCCATAAATCCAAAAGGAAGCGGTTGGGATAGTTAAGCGATTGCTATCGATGATTTGCTGTCCAACCTTGGTCACTTCAACAACCCCAATCAAAACGACTAAGGAAGTGGTTTTGATCATCCGAGTGACAAGATTGATGGCTTGTGGAAGTAATCTTCTCAAGACCTGTGGGATGATGATGTGGTAGTAAAGTTGAACATTGGTCAAACCTAGCGCCTGTCCACTTTCAAACTGATGCTTAGGGAGGGAAGTGATGGCTCCACGAACCAAGTCCCCCATTTCAGCTGTTCCCCAAAGGGTAAAAACGATAATAGCAGAAGTCTCTCCAGAGATATTGATATTAAAGTTTCGAGCCAAACCGAAATAAACGATGAAGAGTAGCACCAGCTGGGGCATGATACGGATAAATTCCAGATACAATCGTGTTAAAGATCGTACGATTCTAGAATGGGAGGTCATGATGATTCCCATGACTGTTCCGAATATCATGGACAAAAGGACAGACAGGATAGAAATCCCAATCGTAACGCCCAATCCCTGTAAAATCCGCAGGAGATTATTTCCCTGAAAGAGTACTTGGATTCCCGAATCCTGCATGGCGGAGCCTCCTTTCTATCCAGCTAAAGATCAGTGAGATAGGTAGTAGCATGATCAGATAAGCAATTACCAACATGGCTAACGCAATGTCTGTCTCATAGTAGAGCCCAATCAAGTCCTTGGCGACGTACATGAGGTCGGCCAAAGCCACTGCTGAGAAAACAGAAGTTTCCTTGATGAGGAAAATGACATTGGCACTAAAAGACGGTAGGGCCACCGCTGTTGCTTGCGGAAGAACCACATAGCGAAAGACCTGTACAGGTGTTAGACCGATGGCTAATCCAATCTCATGCTGGGTTTGACTGACAGCTTCCAGTCCGCTTCGGAAAGATTCTGCCATGTAGGAACCTCCTAAAAAGACTAATCCCAGAGTAGCACAGACTTCCGAAGATAGGACAATCCCTATTCGGGGAAGTCCGAAGTAGAGAAAGAAGAGTTGAATCAAAAGGGGCGTGTTGCGTGACAATTCAATGTAGGCTGTCGCTATTTGCGCCAAAACAGGGATGCGGTAATGCCGGATGATACTAACGATTAAACCGAGCAGAAAGGATCCCAGAATTCCCCAAACTGCAATATGCAAGGTTAGGAGAAAAGCCTTTTGATATAGTGGTAGATATTGTTCAACAATGGACCAATCCAAAAATAGAACCTCCCATCTAGAAATAATACAGTTATTGTAGCACTTAAAAGCTCCTTTGGATAATATCTATTTTTTATTGCCGTAATAAGGATTTTTTATCATAGACATAAAATTTCTGAAATTTCCAAACAAAATATTTGAAAAGTTTTGAAAAAAGAGTTAAGATATTTTTGTAACATACAAAGTAAACGCTTACTTATTAAGGAGGGCATTTTATGTCATACAAAACAAGCAATGCAGAAGGTCATGTAGACTTCATCAATACCTATGATTTGGAGCCAATGGCACAACAAGTTATTCCTAAAGCAGCATTTGGCTATATCGCTAGTGGGGCGGAGGATACTTTCACTTTACGTGAGAATATTCGTGCCTTTAACCACAAACTCATCGTTCCTCATACACTCTGCAATGTAGAAAATCCAAGTACAGAGATTGAATTTGCAGGCGAAAAATTGTCTTCACCAATCATTATGGCACCTGTTGCAGCTCATAAATTGGCAAATGAACAGGGTGAAGTGGCGACTGCGCGTGGTGTGCATGAGTTTGGTTCTCTTTACACAACTAGCTCTTACTCTACTGTCGATCTTCCAGAAATTACGGAAGCCCTTCAAGGGACACCTCATTGGTTCCAATTTTACTTTAGTAAGGATGACGGTATCAACCGCCATATCATGGACCGTGTGAAGGCTGAAGGTTATAAAGCGATTGTCTTGACAGCAGATGCGACTGTAGGGGGCAATCGTGAGGTTGATAAGCGTAATGGATTTGTCTTCCCAGTTGGCATGCCGATTGTTGAAGAATATCTGCCAGAAGGTGCTGGAAAATCAATGGACTTTGTTTACAAATCAGCTAAACAACGCTTGTCTCCACGTGATGTAGAATTTATCGCTGAATACTCAGGACTTCCTGTTTATGTCAAGGGACCACAATGCCGTGAGGATGTTGAACGTTCACTTGCTGCAGGTGCATCTGGTATCTGGGTAACAAACCACGGTGGACGCCAAATTGATGGTGGACCAGCAGCCTTTGATTCACTTCAAGAAGTAGCTGAAGCGGTTGACAAACGCGTGCCAATTGTCTTTGACTCAGGTGTTCGTCGTGGTCAACACGTCTTTAAAGCCTTGGCCTCAGGAGCAGACTTGGTAGCTATTGGCCGCCCTGTCATCTATGGTTTGGCCCTCGGTGGTAGTGTCGGTGTGCGTCAAGTCTTTGAACACTTGAATGCGGAATTGAAGACAGTCATGCAGTTGTCTGGAACTCAGACTATTGAAGATGTCAAACACTTCAAACTCCGTCACAACCCATACAACCCAACCTTCCCAGTTGACCCACGCGACTTAAAATTGTATTGATAAAACAGCTTGCCTCCACTTGATGTGGAGGTTTTTCTTGTGTTTTAATCACTTTTGGCATGAAGATTAAAAAAAGAGAAAGATTCGATTTTCATAGTTGACAAATGTAGATTTTTGAAGTATACTAATAACTGTAATTGACAAATGTAGATTTTGGAGGTGTGATTATGCAGATTTCAGATGCAGAATGGCAGGTCATGAAGATTATTTGGATGCAAGGGGAACAGACCAGTACGGATTTAATCAAGGTTCTAGCGGAGCGGTTCGACTGGTCCAAGTCAACCATTCAAACTCTTTTGGCTCGTTTGGTTGAGAAAGAGTGTTTGACTCGGAAAAAAGAAGGCAAGTCTTTTGTTTATTCAGCACTTTTAACTTTGGACCAAAGTCGGGATTTACTTGTCCAAGATATCAAAGACAAGGTTTGTTCCCGTAGGATTAAGAACTTGCTGGCTGATTTGATTGCTGAATGTGATTTTACTCAGGCTGACTTGGAAGACTTGGAAGCTGTGATTTCTGAGAAGAAGTCAAGCGCTGTAACAGAAGTAAAATGTAATTGTATGTAAAGGAGACGTCATGTTAAATAGTATTGTAACCATTGTTTGTATTACCCTTATCGCCTTTATCTTGTTTTGGTTTTTCAAAAAGCCTGAAAAATCTGGACAAAAAGCCCAGCAAAAAAACGGCTACCAAGAGATTCGAGTGGAGGTCATGGGTGGCTATACGCCTGAGTTGATTATCCTCAAGAAATCAGTGCCAGCCCGCATTGTCTTTGACCGCAAGGACCCTTCACCCTGTCTGGACCAAATTGTTTTTCCAGATTTTGGTGTACATGCGGACCTGCCTATGGGGGAAGAGTATATAGTGGAAATCACGCCTGAGCAGGCTGGAGAGTATGGTTTCTCTTGTGGCATGAATATGATGCACGGTAAGATGATTGTAGAATAGGAGAATGATATGACTGAAATTGTAAAAGCAAGTCTTGAAAATGGTGTTCAAAAAATCCGTATCACGGCAGACAAAGGCTACCATCCAGCTCATATACAGCTTCAAAAAGGGATTCCAGCTGAGATTACCTTTCATCGTACTACTCCTTCAAACTGTTATAAGGAAATTCTTTTTGAAGAAGAAGGCATCTTAGAACCAATCGGCGTAGATGAGGAGAAAGTCATTCGTTTTACACCTCAAGAATTGGGTCAACATGAATTTTCTTGTGGCATGAAGATGCAAAAGGGGAGTTATACCGTAGTTGAGAAGACCCGAAAATCTCTATCACTTTTACAGCGTTTTTGGATTACTAGTATCTTTACTGTGCCTCTTGTGATTCTCATGATTGGAATGTCGACAGGAGGAATTAGTCACCAAGTCATGCGTTGGGGCACCTTTTTAGCCACAACACCGATTATGCTAGTAGCAGGTGGTCCTTATATCCAAAGTGCTTGGGCTAGTTTTAAAAAGCACAATGCCAACATGGATACCTTGGTTGCTCTGGGAACCCTAGTGGCCTATTTCTATAGCTTAGTTGCCCTCTTCGCTGGCCTCCCCGTTTACTTTGAAAGTGCTGCATTTATCTTCTTCTTCGTTCTTATGGGAGCCGTTTTTGAGGAGAAAATGCGGAAAAATACTTCCCAAGCTGTGGAGAAATTACTTGACTTGCAGGCTAAAACTGCAGAAGTCTTGCGTGAGGATAACTATGTTCAAGTCCCTTTGGAGCAAGTCAAGGTAGGTGACCTGATTCGAGTGCGTCCCGGTGAAAAGATTGCGGTTGATGGTGTCGTAGTAGAAGGTATCTCTAGTATTGATGAGTCTATGGTGACAGGTGAGAGTCTGCCTGTGGACAAGACAGTTGGAGATACCGTCATTGGTTCAACCATCAATAATAGTGGAACACTTGTTTTTAGAGCAGAAAAAGTTGGTTCAGAGACTGTTTTGGCTCAGATTGTGGATTTTGTGAAGAAAGCTCAAACCAGTCGTGCGCCGATTCAGGACTTGACGGATAAAATTTCAGGGATTTTTGTACCAGCAGTTGTCATTTTAGGGATTGTGACCTTTTGGGTTTGGTTCGTCTTGCTCAGGGATAGTGTAGTTGTGCTTGGAGCGAGCTTTGTGTCTTCGCTTCTCTATGGAGTAGCAGTTCTGATTATTGCCTGCCCTTGTGCCTTGGGACTTGCAACACCGACAGCCCTTATGGTGGGGACAGGTCGCAGTGCCAAGATGGGAGTTCTCCTCAAAAATGGAACGGTTCTACAGGAAATCCAGAAAGTCCAAACTATCGTCTTTGATAAGACCGGGACTTTGACGGAAGGGAAACCTGTGGTCACAGATATCATCGGCAACGAAGTAGAAGTGCTTGGATTGGCAGCTTCCTTGGAAGAAGCTTCTCAACACCCACTGGCTGAAGCCGTTGTGAAACGAGCGAGTGAAGCTGGACTTGAGTTTCACACTGTTGAAAATTTCCAAGCCTTGCACGGAAAAGGTGTCTCAGGGCAAATCAATGGGAAACAAGTTTTGCTTGGAAATGCTAAAATGCTGGATGGCATGAACATTTCTAGCACTTATCAAGAAAAACTAGAAGAACTGGAAAAAGAAGCTAAGACAGTTGTGTTCTTGGCTGTTGAGAATGAAATCAAAGGCTTGCTTGCCCTGCAAGATATTCCTAAGGAAAATGCTAAGCTTGCCATCAGTCAGTTGAAAAAACGAGGTCTTAAAACAGTCATGCTGACAGGAGACAATGCAGGTGTGGCGCGTGCTATTGCCGATCAAATCGGAATCGAAGAGGTCATTGCAGGTGTCTTACCAGAAGAAAAAGCCCATGAAATCCATAAACTACAAGCGACTGGAAAAGTAGCCTTTGTTGGTGATGGTATCAATGACGCTCCTGCCCTTAGTGTAGCAGATGTGGGGATTGCTATGGGAGCTGGAACAGATATTGCCATCGAGTCAGCAGATTTGGTGTTGACAACTAATAACCTCCTAGGAGTGGTTCGTGCTTTTGACATGAGTAAGAAAACCTTTAATCGAATTCTGCTCAATCTTTTCTGGGCCTTTATCTACAATGTCGCCGGAATTCCGATTGCAGCAGGAGTCTTTTCTGGTGTTGGACTGGCCCTCAATCCAGAACTGGCAGGTCTAGCTATGGCCTTTAGTTCTGTATCCGTTCTGACTAGTTCACTCTTACTAAACTTTAGTAAAATAGACTAAAAGCGGGCTTGCTCGCTTTTTTATTATAAAACAGAAACTAAAAACGTTTTCAAACTGTACTGTAATAGAGAATAAAAACTTCTGAGCAGATTCTTAGTAAAGTCAAAATAAATGTGATAAATTAGTATTGTAAAAATTTACTGAAACGTTTTCAAAAACTATATGAAACCTTTTTTAGTAGATTTAAAAATATTTGAAGGAGAGTTATCATTATGACTCAAGGGAAAATTACTGCATCTGCAGCAATGCTTAATGTATTGAAAACATGGGGCGTAGACACAATCTACGGTATCCCATCAGGAACACTCAGCTCATTGATGGATGCTTTGGCTGAAGACAAAGATATCCGCTTCTTGCAAGTTCGCCACGAAGAAACAGGTGCTCTTGCAGCGGTTATGCAAGCTAAATTCGGCGGCTCAATCGGGGTTGCAGTTGGTTCAGGTGGTCCAGGTGCGACTCACTTGATTAACGGTGTTTACGATGCAGCTATGGATAACACTCCATTCCTAGCAATCCTTGGATCACGTCCAGTTAACGAACTCAACATGGATGCTTTCCAAGAATTGAACCAAAACCCAATGTACAACGGTATCGCTGTATACAACAAACGTGTAGCTTACGCTGAGCAATTGCCAAAAGTAATTGACGAAGCTTGCCGTGCTGCAGTTTCTAAAAAAGGTCCAGCTGTTGTTGAAATCCCAGTAAACTTCGGTTTCCAAGAAATCGACGAAAACTCATACTATGGATCAGGTTCATACGAGCGTTCATTCATCGCTCCTGCTTTGAACGAAGTTGAAATCGACAAAGCTGTTGAAATCTTGAACAATGCTGAACGTCCAGTTATTTATGCTGGTTACGGTGGTGTTAAAGCTGGTGAAGTGATCACTGAATTGTCACGTAAAATCAAAGCACCAATCATCACAACTGGTAAAAACTTTGAAGCTTTCGAATGGAACTATGAAGGTTTGACAGGTTCTGCTTACCGTGTTGGTTGGAAACCAGCCAACGAAGTGGTCTTTGAAGCAGACACAGTTCTTTTCCTTGGTTCAAACTTCCCATTTGCTGAAGTTTATGAAGCATTCAAGAACACTGAAAAATTCATCCAAGTTGATATTGACCCTTACAAACTTGGTAAACGTCACGCCCTTGACGCTTCAATCCTTGGTGACGCAGGTCAAGCAGCGAAAGCAATCCTTGACAAAGTGAATCCAGTTGAATCTACTCCATGGTGGCGTGCAAACGTTAAGAACAACCAAAACTGGCGTGATTACATGAACAAACTCGAAGGTAAAACTGAGGGTGAATTGCAATTGTATCAAGTTTACAATGCAATCAACAAACATGCTGATCAAGACGCTATCTACTCAATCGACGTAGGTGACACTACTCAAACATCTACTCGTCACCTTCACATGACACCTAAGAACATGTGGCGTACATCTCCACTCTTTGCGACAATGGGTATTGCCCTTCCTGGTGGTATCGCTGCTAAGAAAGACAATCCAGATCGCCAAGTATGGAACATCATGGGTGACGGTGCATTCAACATGTGCTACCCAGACGTTATCACAAACGTTCAATACGACCTTCCAGTTATCAACGTTGTCTTCTCAAATGGTAAATATGCCTTCATCAAGGACAAATACGAAGACACAAACAAACACTTGTTTGGTTGTGACTTCCCTAATGCTGACTATGCGAAAATCGCTGAAGCTCAAGGAGCTGTTGGATTTACAGTTGACCGTATCGAAGACATCGATGCAGTTGTTGCAGAAGCTGTTAAATTGAGCAAAGAAGGTAAAACTGTTGTTATCGATGCTCGCATCACTGAACACCGTCCACTTCCAGTAGAAGTACTTGAATTGGATCCAAAACTTCACTCAGAAGAAGCAATCAAAGCTTTCAAGGAAAAATACGAAGCAGAAGAACTCGTACCATTCCGTCTCTTCTTGGAAGAAGAAGGTTTGCAATCACGCGCAATTAAATAATTTCTTCGTGGAACTTAAAAAGATCGGAGCAATCCGGTCTTTTTATGGAGGATAGTGAATGAATTTAAATCAATTAGATATTATCGTTTCAGATGTTCCCCAAGTCTGTGATGACTTGGAGCGTATTTTGGATAAAAAGTCCGATTATGTTGATGACAGTTTTGCTCAGTTTACGATTGGCAGTCACTGTCTGATGTTGTCCCAAAATCATTTGATTCCTTTGGAAGATTTTCAGTCAGGAATCATTCTTCATATCGAGGTTGAGGATGTAGACCAGAATTACCAACGGTTGAAAGAACTTGGTATCCAGGTTTTAAACGGACCAACTGTAACCGATTGGGGAACAGAGTCCTTATTAGTTAAAGGGCCTGCTGGTCTAGTGATTGATTTTTATCGTATGAAGTAGGTAATTCTATTATCAAATTTTTTATCTAAACATTCTTGGAGTGAAACTTAAAAAGATCGGAGCAATTCGATCTTTTTTGTATTTATGCGACTTTCAGTCCGTCTCGCTCCGTTAGGTGCGAGACAAAAAACCACCCGTTTTCACGGGTGGTTATGATTTCTACACTTATTGTTTGGCTTCCTGTTTTAATTGTTGCACCTGTTCCTCGTACTGGACAAGCTCCCTGTCTTTCATATTGATAGTCGCTTCTGCTTCAGCAATGCGGCTTCTCAGATCTTGAGTCTTGTTATGGTGATAGCTAATACCAATAGCACTACCAGCAATGATCCCGATTACTAGACAAGTAAAAATCACCAAAATCAAGGGAGCAGATAGTTGTGTAAAGACAAGACTGACAGTTACTGTTTGACGATTGAGTAGACCAAATGAGATCACAATGACTAATAAGCTCAAACCGCCAATTAGATAAGCCTTATCTTTCAGTGACAATTCATTAAATTTTTTTAGCATAAGTTCCTTTTCTCCTGACTATGTTGATAGAAAACTACACACCATTTAGGTATTAACAAAATTCATTTTACTATAAAATTTCGATACTGTCAATAATTTCTAACGGCTTATTTACCATCAATCAATCGATTCATTGAAAAGGAGTATTCATTTTCTAATATTTGATTGAGTAAACAGAACGGAGCAATTCGGTCTTTTTTCTGTTCCCTCTTTCTTATAACAAGATTGTGATAGTTTATATCTTTATAACAAAAGTTTTAAAGACTTGATTGTTTTGAAAGAATATTTTAAAATAAGATTCAGTAAAAATGAAAGAGGTTTTGAAAATGTCTGAAAAACAAATGAAAATTTTAGGTTGGGTAGCGACCTTTATGTCTGTTATGATGTATGTGTCTTACTTCCCACAAATCATGAACAATCTGGCTGGTCAAAAAGGAAATTTCATCCAGCCCTTGGTTGCTGCCATCAACTGTAGTCTCTGGGTTTACTACGGTCTTTTCAAAAAAGAAAGAGATATCCCCCTTGCAGCAGCTAATGCACCAGGTATTATTTTTGGCCTTGTGACGGCTATTACAGCTTTGATTTAAAAAGAAGACTGGTTTCAGTTTTGTTCGTTTATGAAAATAGATGCTTCATTAAAGTAATTTTTGAATGAGAGTTGAGGGAAAAAGTCCAGTGACAGCTGGCTTTACGAGAGTCTTTTATGTTCGTCTCTATCAAAGAAAAAAGTATATCGTTACTATTTTTATAAAATCTTCTCCCTACTTTATAAGATGTGAAAAAGAGTTCAACTGGAACTCTTTTTTTGCTATAATGAGGGGAGAAAAATCAGACAGGAGAATATGATGTCAGAACCATTATTTTTACAATCAGTTATGCAAGAAAAAATTTGGGGTGGAACCAAGCTACGTGATGAGTTTGGCTACGACATCCCAAGTGAAAAAATCGGAGAATATTGGGCCATCTCAGCCCATCCAAATGGCGTTTCAAAGGTGGCCAATGGTCGTTTTGAGGGAACAGACCTTGCTACTTTGTATGCGGAACATCGTGAATTGTTTGGCAACCGTCCAGAGCCTGTATTTCCGCTTTTGACTAAGATTCTGGATGCTAACGACTGGCTCAGCGTTCAAGTTCACCCAGACGATGCTTATGGACTGGAGCATGAAGGCGAACTTGGAAAAACAGAATGCTGGTACATCATCGCTGCGGATGAAGGTTCAGAGATTATCTATGGTCACAATGCCAAGTCAAAAGAAGAACTCCGCCAGCAAATCGAGGACAAGAACTGGGATGCCTTATTGACAAAAGTTCCTGTAAAGGCTGGAGATTTCTTCTATGTACCAAGTGGCACCATGCACGCTATCGGGGCAGGCATCTTAATTCTTGAAACCCAGCAGTCTAGCGATACCACTTACCGTGTCTATGACTTTGACCGCAAGGATGATAATGGCAACTTGCGTGAACTTCACCTTGAAAAATCTATCGATGTCTTGAATATTGGAGAGCCTGCCAATAGCCGTTCTGTGACTATCAAAGCTGATGATTTGCGTTCGACCTTACTTGTTTCGAATGATTTCTTTGCAGTTTACAAGTGGGAAATAACTGGAAAAGTTGACTTTGAAAAGACAGCTGACTACAGTTTGTTTAGTGTCTTAGCTGGCCAAGGTCAACTGACTGTTGATGGGAAAAACTATCCAATCCAAAAAGGTAGCCACTTTATCCTACCAAGTGATGTTGAAGCTTGGACCTTGGAAGGGCAAGGTTTGGAATTGATTGTTAGCCATCCATAAAAAAGAAAGGGCCTGAGTTTACTACTCAAGTCCTTTTTAATTACATAAATTGGGCGATGAAGACAACGATGATGATGATTGGAATGATGAAACGAAGAAGGAAGAGCCAGACTTGGAACAGTCCCTGTTTCCATGCTGTTTCATCGAGATGGAGTTCCTCCATTGCAAGAGCCTTTTTAAAGATATAGCCTGTAAAAAGTGAAAGGCAGAGAGCTCCAAATGGCATGAGGAGGTTGGAAACCAAGAAGTCCATAGCATCAAAGAAGGTCTTACCAAAGATGTGAACATCCGCCATAACACCGTAAGAAAGGGCTGAAGGAATTCCAAAGACAAAGGTCAAAATTCCTAAAAAGGCACTCCACATGGCACGCTTGCTGTTGTCTTGGTTGGTGATATTGCCTACATTGATTTCCAGCATAACGACGGAAGAAGTGACTGTCGCAAAGAGGAAGAGCAAGAGGAAGAGGATGTAGAAAATGGTTCCAAAAGGCATCTTGTCAAAGAGTTGAGGCAAGACGATAAAGAGCAGGCTCGGTCCCCCTTCAGATTGTATATTGAAGGCTGACATGGCTGGGAAAATGGCTAGACCCGCCATGATAGATACTGAGATATTCATGGCTACGATGGAGATTCCTGATTGGACCAGATTGGTTTTCTTATCCAAATAAGAAGCATAGGTCAGCATAGCTGTAACCCCTAGTGAGAGGGCAAAGAAAGATTGTCCCAGAGCATAGAGGAGACCAGCACTGGTCAGTTTTGAAAAGTCTGGTTTGAGGAAGTAAAGAACCCCTTCCAAGGCATTTGGCAAACTGAGAGAGCGCCCAATGATGACAACAAAGATGATAAAGAGCAGGGGCATCATGACCTTAGAAGCTCTTTCAATCCCTTTTTGAACCCCACGTGATACAATAAAGATATTCAATAAGATAAAGACTGCTTGAGCTCCTAGGGCAATGGCTGGATTTGAAATGATTGAAGTAAATAACTGAGAATAATCCCCCGTTCCACCAATTTGGAACAATTTTCCAAACTCAATGCCTAGATAGACTAAAATCCAGCCCCCAATAACACTGTAAAACGATAAAAGGATAAAAAGGGCAAAGGCACCAATCCAACCGATAAAGTTGTACTTGCTATTCTTGCCCAGTTTTCCAAAGGTTTTGATAGCTGAGACACCAGCGCTTCGGCCGAGGGTAAATTCTGCAAGCAAAAGGGGGAAACCGATTAGAATAGTGGAAATGAGAAAGACAAGTAAAAAGCCTCCTCCACCATTAGCAGCAGTCATGTAGGGGAATTTCCAAACGGCTCCAAGTCCGATGGCTGAACCAGCAGACGCTAGGATAAAGCCCAGTTTAGAACCCCATTGAGATTTTTCAGACATAGTTAAACTCCTAAAATTAGTGTTACAAAAGAAAAAGCTACTGCCCTTGGCAAATAGCCTCATCAGTACTCAAAATGAGCCTTTCTTTTGATTGATAGACTTGACTATCCTATCATGTTTTCTAAGGTCTGTCAAGAAAACCATTTTCATGTTATGATAAAGTAAAAAATTTCGCAAAAACGCTTGACTCTGACCTAAGGGGAGGGGTTATACTATCAATGTAATACTCTTCGAAAATCAAATTCAAACCACGTCAGCGTCGCCTTACCGTACTCAAGTACAGCCTGCGGCTAGCTTCCTAGTTTGCTCTTTGATTTTCATTGAGTATAAGGAGGAAATCATGTACCATATAAAAGAAGCTGCGCAGCTTTCAGGTGTCTCTGTCAAGACCCTGCACCACTATGATAAGATAGGACTTTTGGTTCCTTTAAAGTCGGAAAACGGCTATCGAACCTACAGTCAGGAGGATTTGGAACGCCTTCAGGTCATTCTTTACTACAAATATCTAGGTTTTTCTTTAGAAAAAATAGCAGAGCTATTAAAGGAAGAAAGGACTGATTTATTGCCCCACTTGACTAGACAGTTGGACTATTTGACTCGAGAGAGGGAACATCTGGATACCTTGATTTCAACCTTGCAAAAAACCATTCAAGAACAAAAAGGAGAAAGAGAAATGAGCATTCAAGAGAAATTTGCTGGATTTAACTACCAAGACCATCAAAAATACCACCAAGAGGCGGTAGAGAAATATGGACAAGAAGTGATGGACCAAGCGCTCGAGCGCCAAAAAGGTCACGAAGATGAGGCTACGGCTACCTTCAACCAAGTCTTTCAAGCATTGGCACACAATCTTCAAGCTGGACTTCCTGTAACAGCAACCGAAAATCAAGAAGAAGCTGCTAAACTCTTGCAAGCCTTACGTACTTATGGATTTGATTGTACTATTGAAGTATTCGGTCATATTGGTAAAGGCTACGTCTATAACCCAGAGTTTAAGGAAAACATTGACAAATTTGGAATTGGAACAGCCCAGTACACATCAGATGTCATTGCTCTCTATGTAAGCACACAAACTCGATAAAACTCACAGACTAAGCTAGGACTGACAAAGCCAGTAACAGAATTTTAGTAGGAAGACTCAGACTTAGATAAGAAAAATCGGCGGAGTGATCTCTGCCGATTGACTGTTATTTGAGTTTGTAAGACCAGTCTTCTCCATCCTTGTAGTAAAAGAATTCACTGAGGTCCTCTTCGAGAAAAACACGAAGCATGTCAGACATATCCTCAGTAGCTAATTTTAGATGAGATAGATTTTCAAAATCTTCCCACCAGACTTTTCCTTCGTCTGAAGATTGGAGCTCACCAGTAAAGTTTTCTGTTTTGTAAAAGAGGACAACATAGCGATAATCTGAATCATCATACCAGTCTTTGATACCACAGAGTTGGGGTTTACAAACGGTCAGACCTGTTTCTTCTTTCACTTCACGAATGACAGCATCAACAAAGGACTCGCCACATTCAACATGGCCACCAGGAAAAGTAATGCCAGGCCAGTTAGAACTAACTCGGTCTTGAACTAGGACCTTGTCCCCATTTTTAATCAAGCACATGTTGACAAATTCGACTGATTCTCTTCTATTCATTTTTTACAACCTTTGATATTTAATCATAATGTAGACTTCCTGCAACCCAGCCGGTACAGAGGGCAGAAGTGATGTTAAAGCCACCTGTGTGGGCGTTAATATCCATGACCTCGCCTGCAAAGTGGAGTCCAGGAACCAGCTTACTTTCTAGAGTCTTAGGATTGATTTCCTTGAGACTGACGCCACCCTTGGTAACAAATGACTTAGCAAGAGACATTTTACCAGTTACAGGAATTTTGAGTGCTTTGATAGACTGGAGAAGTTGTTCGCGGTCCTTTTCAGTTAGTTGTTTGACTTTTTCTGGATATCCTTGTACAAAAAATTCTGCCAAACGCTCAGGTAATAAAGATTTTAAAGCATTTTTCAAGGATTTTTCCCGGTTTTCTTCTAGGAATGCAGCCAAGTCCTTCTCAGAAAGTTGAGGTAGAACATCCAGTGAAAGGACTTCTCCACCCTTTACAAAGCTAGACATACGTAGGGCAGCAGGACCTGACAAACCAAAGTGGGTAAAGAGCAAATCGTGAGTGATGACATGTTTACCATAGCTTAGGGTCACATCGTCTAGTGAAATCCCCTGAAGTGCTTTGTGTGGAAAATCCGTTAATAATGGACTTTCAGCTGCTTCTAGTTCGGTAATGGTATGTTTGAAATGGCGGGCAATCTCGTGACCAAAACCAGTCGAACCAGTAGAAGGATAGGATTTACCACCAGTTGTGACAATGAGTTTATCGCAAGTGAAGGTTTGATTAGTTGATTTAAGGACAAACTGATCATCTACTTTTTTAACAGAAACGATCTCTGTTTGAGTAGTAACTTGCCCACCGAGCTCAGTAATTTTCTTCTCCAAGGCTTCAATAATGGTACGAGACTTGTCACTAGCAGGAAAGACCCGTCCGTGGTCTTCGACCTTAAGTTTAACCCCATTTTCCGTAAAAAAGTTAATGATATCATGGTTATCAAACTGGGAGAAGACACTGTAGAGAAAGCGCCCATTTCCAGGGATTCCAGCTAGTAGGTCGTCTAGAGTTCCGTTGTTGGTTACATTGCAACGTCCCCCACCTGTCCCAGCTAATTTTTTGCCAAGTTTCCGATTTTTTTCGATGAGGAGGGTTTTCTGACCATAAAAGCTACTGGAAATTGTAGCCATCATGCCAGCAGGTCCTCCACCGATGACGATAGTATCAAAATGTTTCATAGCTCTATTGTACCACAAAAAAACAAGAGATGATGGTCACCTCTTGTCAAGAATGCAATTAATCAATTTCATACCCCATCAGCAAACCACCATCTTCTGCATAGAAACTGCAGAGACCAGAGGTTGGTAGAATCTTGATATTCGCTTGTGGGAAGGTCTCGCGAATTCGGTCTGAAAGCTGTTGGCAACATTTCTCGTTATTGCGTTGAGCCATGACAATACGGCCACCAGCATATCCAGCCTTGACTAATTCTTCATAGGCAGCTTGAACTGATTTCTTTGGTCCTCGTGCTTTTTGTAGCAATTCGAGAGTTCCAGTTTCACTAGCTTCTCCGACCATACGGATATTTAGAAGGCCAACGACCGTACCGATAAGCTTGCTCAAACGGCCGTTCTTCACCAAGTTATCGACTTTGGCTAGGACAAAAAGTAACTTGGTTTTTTCTTGATAGGCAGTGATAGCTTCAACCACTTCTTCAAAAGATAAGCCCTGGTCAATCAAGTCATTCAATTTTTCTACGAGCAAGTCAACTTCCCCACCAGCAGACAAACTATCAATTACATGAATTTTAGTATCAGGATGTTCTTCCAGATAAATATTCTTAGCTAGTTGAGCACTATTGTGACTGCCAGAAAGAGTACCAGTGATGGTTACTAGGAAAATGTTTTTGGCACCTTCAAATGCTCGCAAATAATCATCTGGGCTTGGACAAGCTGATTTTGAAGCTTCTGCAGTTGCATACATGGTTTCCATCATTTGGTCAATATCAAGACTGGCATCATCAACAAAAATCTGATCAGCTACTTGAATGGTTAAGGGAACACTTACAAAGGTCGTGTCAATAGCTGGTTTTGCCAGTTGACGATAATCACAACCAGAGTCAGCAATAATCTTCCAAGTCATAGAAATTCTCCATCTTTGTCAGTTATACATTGACAAAGGTTCTGTCTTTTTTTACAATTATATCATGAAAACCCTTGAAACAAAAGCCTTATCTGTCTGTTGTGACAAGTAGAAAGAAAATGTTATGTCTGAACGTAGAATCTCTGAAAAATCTCTTGAAAATCTCAGAAAATCAAACCAAGAATCCAATTTATTAACTAGAGAAGCCATCGAAACAGCCCTCTTGCAGCTCTTGGAAAAAAAGGACTTGACCAAGATTAGTATTTCTGAATTGGTCAAACGTGCAGGCGTTTCGCGTGCGGCTTTTTATCGCAATTATGATTCTAAAGAGGAGATTTTAGAAAGCGTCTTTAAACGAACTGTCCACAATATTATGGAACAGTTGCATCATTATGATTTAAAGACAGACCTTTATCTGGTCTGGGTTCACCTTTTCCGAGAAGCAAGAAAGGAAGCCAGAGTGATTCAATTGGCCTTAGATTACCATCTGGAAAAAATCTTTGTCCAAGCTATGCAGGAATTTCTAGAAAAATACCATGGAAAATCAAAAGGTGTCAGCTCTTATCTTCATTCCTTCTGGAGTTCGGCCATCGTCTCTGTCCTTCTAAAATGGATCAAGGATGGCATGAAGGTACCTGCTGAAAAGATTGCGGATTTACGGTTACCATTTTTTAAAAAATAGAGAAAAAGGAGAAGAGATATGACTGAAAAAAGACTAGCATGGGATGAGTATTTTGCAGCCCAAGCTCTACTAATTGCCAATCGTTCCACTTGTAAACGTGCCAAAGTGGGCGCAATTCTGGTAAAGGATAATAAGGTTATTTCAACTGGTTACAATGGTTCAGTGTCAGGAACCGAGCATTGTATTGACCACGAATGTCTGGTTATTGAAGGCCACTGTGTTCGAACTCTTCACGCTGAGGTCAATGCTGTCCTTCAAGGTGCAGAACGTGGTATTCCTAAAGGCTTTACAGCCTATGTGACCCATTTTCCTTGTCTGAACTGTACAAAACAATTGCTTCAGGTCGGCTGCAAGCGCGTGGTTTATATCAACCAGTACCGAATGGACGACTACGCCCAATACCTTTATCAAGAAAAGGGAACAGAATTGACTCATTTACCACTTGAGACAGTACAGGCCGCTCTTAAAGAAGCAGATCTAATGTAAAAATTATCAAAAATAAATGGTTTAGAAAGATTTTTAAACCGTTTTTTGGTATAATAAGAAGAATAAATTGAAAGAAGGAATTCCAAAAATGGGAAAAATTGAAGTTATTAATCATCCACTGATTCAACACAAATTGTCAATCTTGCGTCGTACAGATACTTCTACAAAAGCTTTTCGTGAGCTAGTAGATGAGATTGCAATGTTGATGGGGTATGAAGTACTTCGTGATCTTCCACTAGAAGATGTGGAAATCGAAACACCAATCACAAAAACAGTTCAAAAACAATTGGCAGGTAAGAAATTAGCCATCGTTCCAATCTTGCGTGCAGGTATCGGGATGGTCGATGGGCTCTTGAGCTTAGTTCCAGCTGCTAAAGTTGGCCACATTGGTATGTACCGTGATGAAGAAACGCTTCAACCAGTTGAGTACTTGGTGAAATTACCTGAAGATATTGACCAACGTCAAATTTTTGTGGTAGACCCAATGTTGGCAACAGGTGGATCAGCAATCTTGGCTGTTGACTCTCTTAAAAAACGTGGTGCATCAAATATCAAATTTGTCTGCCTTGTATCTGCTCCAGAAGGTGTTAAAGCCCTTCAAGAAGCTCATCCAGATGTAGAAATCTTTACAGCAGCCTTGGATGAACGCTTGAACGAACACGGTTATATCGTTCCAGGTCTTGGAGATGCTGGGGACCGCTTGTTCGGTACAAAATAAAATAAAAAAGAGATTGACTTGGAAAAGGATTTCCAGTCACGAAAGGAGGTTGAATTTTTGTTTCTGTCTAATGAAAACAGAGCAAAAATTTGACCTTTTTTGACCAAGATATTATAATAGTCTTATCTTCAGTCATTTGACCAACAAAATTAAAACTCAAAAGGAGAAATAAATGATTCCTGTAGTTATTGAACAAACAAGCCGTGGAGAACGTTCCTACGATATTTACTCACGTCTTCTTAAAGACCGCATCATTATGCTGACAGGTCCAGTTGAAGACAACATGGCTAACTCTGTTATTGCTCAGTTGCTTTTCTTGGATGCCCAAGATAGTACAAAAGATATTTACCTTTATGTCAATACACCTGGTGGTTCCGTTTCAGCTGGTTTGGCAATCGTTGATACCATGAACTTTATTAAGGCAGATGTCCAAACCATCGTTATGGGAATGGCCGCATCTATGGGGACGGTCATTGCATCAAGTGGAGCAAAAGGCAAACGTTTCATGCTTCCAAATGCTGAATACATGATCCATCAACCAATGGGTGGTACAGGTGGTGGTACTCAACAAACCGATATGGCGATTGCTGCAGAACACTTGCTCAAAACTCGTAACATCTTGGAAAAAATCTTGGCTGAAAATTCAGGTCAGTCAATCGAAAAAGTCCATGCAGATGCAGAACGTGATAACTGGATGAGTGCCCAAGAAACACTTGAATATGGCTTTGTTGATGAAATCATGGCCAACAATTCATTGAATTAATGATCAAAGAAGGCAAACTCGACTGGGTTTGCTTTTTTTGGTATAATAGGGAGAGATTTCTTAGAAAGAGGATTTACCATGTTTGAAAAAGTCAATCGATCTGGCTTGATTATCTATCTTTACTATAATCGTGATGCCAAAAAACTGCAGGATTATGGAGATATTACCTATCATTCCAAGAAACATCGTTACTTACAGCTTTATGTTCCAACTCAAGAAGTGGAGCAATTGGTCGGGCGCTTGAGCAAGGAAAAATTTATAAAAAAAGTCAGAGTTTGTCATATCCAAGAGCTGGAAACACCCTTTGTGGGCAATCTTTATCGAGAGGAAAACGTTATCATTGAAAAAAATCAAGAAAAGTGTTGACAATTTTCTGATAATTCGGTATATTCTTAACATGCTATTTATTTAAGAATAAGGAGACAAAAAAGATGAAGAAAAAATTTGCCCTATCGTTTGTGGCTCTTGCAAGTGTAGCACTTCTTGCAGCCTGTGGAGAAGTGAAGTCTGGAGCGTCAAACGCTGCTGGTAATTCAGTAGATGAAAAGACAATCAAAATCGGATTTAACTTCGAGGAAACTGGTGCCGTAGCAGCCTACGGAACATCTGAACAAAAAGGTGCCCAACTTGCTGTTGATGAAATCAATGCTGCTGGTGGTATCGATGGAAAACAAATCGAAGTAGTCGATAAAGATAACAAGTCTGAAACAGCAGAGGCTGCTTCAGTAACAACTAACCTTGTAACCCAATCTAAAGTATCAGCAATCGTAGGACCTGCGACATCTGGTGCAACTGCAGCTGCGGTAGCGAACGCTACAAAAGCAGGTGTTCCATTGATCTCACCAAGTGCGACTCAAGATGGATTGACTAAAGGTCAAGATTACCTCTTTATCGGAACTTTCCAAGATAGCTTCCAAGGAAAAATTATCTCAAACTATGTTTCTGATAAATTGCAAGCTAAGAAAGTTGTTCTTTACACTGACAATGCCAGCGACTATGCTAAAGGTATTGCCAAAGCCTTCCGTGAAGCTTACAAAGGTGAAATCGTTGCAGATGAGACTTTCGTAGCAGGTGACACAGACTTCCAAGCAGCCCTTACAAAAATGAAAGGGAAAGACTTTGATGCTATCATCGTCCCTGGTTACTACACTGAAGCTGGTAAAATTGTAAACCAAGCGCGTGGTATGGGAATTGACAAACCAATCGTTGGTGGTGATGGATTCAACGGTGAAGAGTTTGTGCAACAAGCAACTGCTGAAAAAGCATCAAACATCTACTTTATCTCAGGCTTCTCAACTACTGTAGAAGTTTCAGCTAAAGCAAAAGCTTTCCTTGATGCTTACCGTGCTAAGTACAACGAAGAGCCTTCAACATTTGCAGCCTTGGCTTATGACTCTGTTCACCTTGTAGCAAACGCAGCAAAAGGTGCTAAAAACTCTGGAGAAATCAAGGATAACCTTGCTAAAACAAAAGACTTTGAAGGTGTAACTGGTCAAACAAGCTTCGATGCAGATCACAACACAGTCAAAACTGCTTACATGATGACTATGAACAATGGTAAGGTTGAAGCAGCAGAAGTTGTAAAACCATAATAGAAAATGTTGAAATAGGGAATGAGACTCGGACTCACTCCCTGTTTCGATGTTTAAGAACCTATCAAAAAGTGAGGGAAAACCCTCGAAATTATAAATAGAAAGAGTGAATCTTATGCTCCAACAACTAGTAAATGGTTTGATTCTAGGTAGTGTTTATGCGCTGTTAGCCCTA
Organism: Streptococcus sp. CL5.50; assembly: GCF_049738015.1. Taxonomy (NCBI): domain Bacteria; kingdom Bacillati; phylum Bacillota; class Bacilli; order Lactobacillales; family Streptococcaceae; genus Streptococcus; species Streptococcus sp. CL5.50. The sequence continues at coordinate 68,777 of NZ_JBKOTR010000003.1, read as the reverse complement.
GGATATACCATGGTTTACGGAATTATCAAGCTCATCAACTTCGCCCACGGTGATATTTATATGATGGGAGCCTTTATCGGTTATTTCTTGATTAATTCTTTCCAAATGAATTTCTTTGTAGCTCTTATTGTAGCTATGCTTGCGACAGCCATTCTTGGTGTCGTGATTGAGTTCCTTGCTTACCGACCTTTGCGTCACTCTACTCGTATTGCTGTTTTGATTACAGCTATTGGGGTTTCCTTCCTATTAGAGTATGGGATGGTCTATCTGGTTGGTGCTAATACTCGTGCCTTCCCTCAAGCGATTCAAACAGTTCGCTATGATTTGGGTCCAATTAGCCTAACAAACGTGCAGTTAATGATCTTAGCCATTTCCTTGATTTTGATGATTTTGTTACAAGTCATTGTCCAAAAGACCAAGATGGGGAAAGCCATGCGTGCAGTATCTGTAGATAGCGATGCAGCGCAATTGATGGGGATCAACGTAAACCGTACTATCAGCTTTACCTTCGCTTTGGGTTCAGCTCTTGCGGGTGCGGCTGGTGTTCTGATTGCCCTCTATTATAACTCTCTTGAGCCTTTGATGGGGGTTACTCCAGGACTTAAATCTTTCGTTGCTGCAGTACTTGGCGGTATCGGAATCATTCCTGGTGCGGCTCTTGGTGGCTTTGTAATTGGCTTATTGGAAACCTTTGCGACAGCCTTTGGGATGTCAGACTTCCGTGATGCCATTGTTTATGGAATCTTGTTGTTGATCTTGATTGTCCGCCCAGCTGGTATCCTTGGTAAAAATGTGAAAGAGAAGGTGTAAACGATGAAGGAAAATTTAAAAGTTAATATTCTATGGTTACTCCTTTTGTTAGCTGGCTATGGCTTGATTAGTGTACTGGTTTCAGTTGGAGTACTCAACCTATTCTATGTACAGATTTTACAACAAATTGGAATTAATATTATTCTGGCTGTTGGTCTCAACTTAATCGTTGGTTTTTCAGGACAATTTTCACTTGGGCATGCTGGTTTCATGGCGATTGGTGCCTATGCAGCAGCTATTATTGGTTCTAAATCACCAACCTACGGTGCCTTCTTTGGAGCTATGCTGATAGGGGCTTTACTTTCAGGAGCAGTTGCCTTGCTTGTCGGAATTCCAACCTTACGCTTGAAGGGGGATTACCTTGCGGTAGCAACTCTAGGTGTTTCTGAAATTATCCGTATCTTTATCATCAATGGCGGAAGCCTTACAAATGGTGCGGCAGGTATCTTGGGAATTCCAAACTTTACAACTTGGCAAATGGTTTACTTCTTTGTCGTGATTACAACCATTGCAACCTTGAACTTCTTGCGTAGTCCAATTGGTCGTTCAACTCTCTCTGTTCGTGAGGATGAAATCGCTGCTGAGTCAGTTGGGGTTAATACGACTAAGATTAAAATCATCGCTTTCGTCTTTGGTGCCATTACTGCAAGTATTGCAGGATCACTTCAGGCAGGATTTATCGGTTCAGTTGTACCGAAAGATTACACCTTCATCAACTCAATCAACGTTTTGATCATTGTTGTATTTGGTGGGCTTGGTTCCATTACAGGTGCGATTGTTTCAGCTATTGTTCTTGGAATTTTGAATATGCTTCTCCAAGATGTTGCTAGCGTGCGTATGATTATCTACGCTTTGGCCTTGGTATTGGTAATGATTTTCAGACCAGGTGGACTTCTTGGAACATGGGAATTAAGCCTATCACGTTTCTTTAAAAAATCTAAAAAGGAGGAACAAAACTAATGGCATTACTTGAAGTAAAACAGTTAACCAAACATTTTGGCGGTCTAACAGCTGTTGGAGATGTGACTCTTGAATTGAACGAAGGGGAACTGGTTGGATTAATCGGTCCAAACGGAGCTGGTAAAACAACCCTTTTCAACCTTTTGACGGGTGTTTATGAACCAAGTGAGGGAACGGTTACCCTTGATGGTCACCTTTTGAATGGAAAGTCACCTTATAAGATTGCTTCTCTGGGACTTGGACGTACTTTCCAAAATATTCGTCTTTTTAAAGATTTAACAGTTTTGGATAATGTTTTGATTGCCTTTGGCAACCATCACAAACAACATGTTTTTGCTAGTTTCTTACGCTTACCAGCTTTTTACAAGAGTGAAAAAGAATTAAAGGCTAAAGCATTGAAATTGTTGAAAATCTTTGATTTAGATGGGGATGCAGAAACGCTTGCCAAAAACCTCGCCTACGGACAACAACGTCGTTTGGAAATTGTTCGTGCCCTTGCTACGGAACCTAAAATTCTCTTTTTAGATGAACCAGCAGCAGGTATGAACCCACAGGAAACAGCCGAATTGACTGAGTTAATTCGTCGTATCAAAGATGAATTTAAGATTACGATCATGCTGATTGAACACGATATGAATCTGGTTATGGAAGTAACAGAACGTATCTACGTACTTGAATATGGTCGTTTGATTGCTCAGGGAACTCCTGACGAAATTAAGACGAATAAACGTGTTATCGAAGCTTATCTAGGAGGTGAAGCCTAATGTCTATGTTAAAAGTTGAAAACCTCTCTGTGCATTACGGTATGATCCAAGCAGTTCGTGATGTAAGTTTCGAGGTTAATGAAGGTGAAGTTGTTTCCCTTATCGGTGCCAATGGTGCAGGTAAGACAACCATTCTCCGTACCTTGTCTGGTTTGGTTAGACCTAGTTCAGGAAAGATTGAATTTTTAGGTCAAGAAATCCAAAAAATGCCGGCTCAGAAAATCGTAGCAGGTGGCCTTTCACAAGTTCCAGAAGGACGCCACGTCTTTCCTGGCTTGACTGTTATGGAAAATCTTGAAATGGGAGCTTTCTTAAAGAAAAATCGTGAAGAAAATCAAGCTAACTTGAAGAAGGTTTTCTCACGCTTTCCTCGTCTTGAAGAACGGAAGAACCAAGATGCAGCAACTCTTTCAGGAGGGGAACAACAAATGCTTGCCATGGGACGCGCTCTCATGTCAACACCAAAACTTCTTCTTTTAGATGAACCATCAATGGGTCTTGCCCCAATCTTTATCCAAGAGATTTTTGATATCATTCAAGATATCCAGAAGCAAGGAACAACCGTCCTCTTGATTGAACAAAATGCCAATAAAGCACTCGCAATCTCTGACCGAGGCTATGTACTGGAAACAGGAAAAATCGTCCTATCAGGAACAGGAAAAGAACTCGCTTCATCAGAAGAAGTCAGAAAAGCATATCTGGGTGGCTAAACTAGTCTGGGAGACTAGTTTAGGTTGCAGATAGAGATTGCGAAGCAATCATCTTATCCACTGGATTGTTTTAGTCGGTGGATGAGGATTACGAAGTAATCATCATTAATAGTCCGGGGGACCTTTTTAGTTGGCGGATGAAGATTGCGAAGGAATTATTTTATCCAGTGGATTGTTTTAGTCGGCATATTTAGTTTGCAAACAAATCTGCATCTACTTTGAAAGATGAATTTCTAATAATTGAAAAAATCGAATGAAAGGTATCTTACCTTCATTCACAGAGCTCGATTTTAGAGCTCTTTTTGCTAGCTTATTCATACTTTTCTGAATTTTGAAAAAGAAATGTAAGCGTTTGATAGATTTACAAAAAGATTGTATAATAGGGATAAGAATAGAAAAGGAGAAGTCTCATGGCAGTTAAAGATTTTATGACCCGCAAGGTAGTTTATATTAGTCCAGATACAACAGTATCTCATGCAGCAGATTTAATGAGAGAGCAAGGATTGCACCGCTTGCCTGTTATCGAAAATGATCAATTAGTTGGTTTGGTAACTGAAGGAACCATTGCCCAAGCTAGTCCATCAAAAGCAACAAGTCTTTCTATCTATGAGATGAATTATCTTCTAAATAAGACAAAAGTAAAAGATGTCATGATTCGCGATGTTGTCACTGTTTCAGGCTATGCGAGTCTAGAGGATGCAACTTATTTGATGTTGAAAAACAAGATTGGTATTCTTCCTGTCGTTGATAACCATCAAGTCTATGGAGTTATTACGGACCGTGACGTTTTCCAAGCCTTTCTTGAAATTGCTGGTTATGGTGAGGAAGGAATTCGTGTGCGCTTTGTTACAGAAGATGAAGTTGGCGTTCTTGGTAAGATTGTTTCTCTAATCGTTGAAGAAAATTTGAACATCTCCCACACAGTCAATATTCCGCGTAAAGATGGTAAGGTCATTATCGAAGTTCAAATTGATGGTTCAGTTGATTTGATAGCATTAAAGCAAAAATTTGAAGCTGAAAATATTCAAGTGGAAGAGATTAGTCGTACTTCTGCGAAAGTTTTATAAGAAGGGAAGCCGAAAGGCTTCTTTTTACATGCAATGGGAGATTAGAGCAAAAGATGGAAAGAAATGATAAAATATGCTATAATGAAACGATGTAAAAAAGGAGTATTTATGGACATTTCAGTAATTCGTCAGAAAATTGACGCAAATCGTGAAAAATTAGCTTCTTTCAGGGGGTCTCTTTGACCTAGAAGGTCTAGAGGAAGAGATTGCCATCTTGGAAAACAAGATGACAGAACCTGATTTTTGGAACGATAATATCGCGGCCCAAAAAACGTCGCAAGAATTAAATGAATTAAAAAACACCTACAACACCTTCCACAAAATGGAAGAGTTGCAGGATGAAGTCGAAATTTTATTAGACTTTTTAGCTGAAGATGAGTCGGTGCATGAAGAATTGGTTGAACAGTTGTCAGAACTTGATAAGATGATAACCAGTTACGAGATGACCTTGCTCTTGTCAGAACCTTATGACCATAATAATGCCATCTTGGAAATCCATCCAGGATCCGGTGGTACTGAGGCTCAGGACTGGGGTGATATGTTGCTTCGTATGTACACTCGCTATGGAAATGCTAAAGGCTTTAAAGTGGAAGTATTGGATTACCAAGCAGGAGATGAAGCTGGCATCAAGTCAGTAACCCTATCATTTGAAGGGCCTAATGCCTATGGTCTTCTCAAGTCAGAAATGGGTGTTCACCGCTTGGTGCGAATCTCACCATTTGACTCTGCTAAACGTCGCCATACCTCTTTCACATCTGTAGAAGTAATGCCAGAATTAGATGATACTATTGAAGTGGAAATACGTGAAGATGACATCAAGATGGATACCTTCCGTTCAGGTGGTGCTGGTGGACAAAACGTCAATAAGGTTTCAACTGGAGTGCGTTTGACACACATTCCTACGGGAACTGTTGTCCAGTCAACGGTCGATCGTACCCAGTATGGAAATAGAGATCGTGCCATGAAGATGTTGCAGGCTAAGCTCTATCAAATGGAGCAAGAAAAGAAAGCTGCGGAAGTCGATTCCCTCAAGGGTGAGAAAAAGGAAATCACATGGGGAAGTCAAATTCGTTCTTATGTCTTCACACCTTATACTATGGTAAAAGACCATCGAACTAGTTTTGAAGTTGCGCAGGTAGATAAGGTTATGGATGGAGACCTAGATGGTTTTATCGATGCTTATCTCAAGTGGCGAATCAGCTAAGATAGAAAGGAATTCACATGTCAATCATTGAAATGAGAGATGTCGTCAAAAAATACGACAACGGAACGACTGCCCTACGTGGTGTTTCGGTCAGCATTCAACCAGGAGAATTTGCCTATATCGTAGGTCCGTCAGGAGCTGGGAAATCAACCTTTATTCGTTCTTTGTATCGCGAAGTAAAAATCGAAAAAGGAAGTTTATCTGTTGCTGGTTTTAATCTGGTTAAAATTAAAAAGAAAGATGTCCCTCTCCTACGTCGTAGTGTTGGGGTTGTCTTCCAAGATTATAAACTGTTACCAAAGAAAACCGTTTATGAAAATATTGCTTATGCAATGGAGGTAATTGGAGAAAGTCGCCGTAATATCAAAAAACGTGTTATGGAAGTCTTAGACCTCGTTGGATTGAAGCACAAGGTTCGTTCTTTCCCAAATGAGCTCTCAGGTGGAGAGCAACAGCGTATTGCGATAGCGCGTGCTATTGTAAATAATCCCAAAGTATTGATTGCGGACGAACCAACAGGAAACTTGGATCCAGATAATTCATGGGAAATCATGAATTTGTTGGAACGCATCAATCTCCAAGGTACAACTGTCTTGATGGCGACCCACAATAGTCAGATTGTAAATACCTTGCGCCACCGTGTCATTGCCATTGAAAATGGCCGTGTCGTTCGTGACGAAGCTAAAGGAGAATATGGATACGATGATTAGTAGATTTTTTCGTCATTTATTTGAATCGTTAAAAAGTTTGAAACGAAATGGCTGGATGACAGTAGCTGCTGTCAGTTCAGTTATGATTACTTTGACCTTGGTTGCAATATTTGCATCTGTTATCTTTAATACGGCTAAACTAGCTACAGATATTGAAAATAACGTCCGAGTAATGGTATACATTCGTAAGGATGTAGCTGATAATAGTGAGACTATTGAAAAAGAAGGCCAAACTGTTACAAATAACGACTACCATAAGGTATACGATGCTTTGAAAGGTATGTCAACTGTTAAAAGTGTTACCTTCTCAAGCAAAGAAGAACAATATGAAAAGTTGACAGAAACAATGGGGGACAACTGGAAAATCTTTGAAGGTGATGCAAACCCACTTTATGATGCCTATATAGTAGATACCAATACACCAAGTGATGTAAAGACGGTAGCAGAAGAGGCTAAGAAAATTGAAGGTGTGTCAGAAGTTCAGGATGGTGGTGCCAATACAGAACGCTTGTTCAAGTTAGCTTCATTTATTCGTGTCTGGGGACTTGTTATCGCTGGATTATTGATTTTCATTGCAGTCTTCTTGATTTCTAATACTATACGTATTACCATTATTTCACGTAGTCGTGAAATTCAAATCATGCGTTTGGTAGGTGCTAAGAATGGTTATATCCGTGGTCCTTTCTTACTTGAAGGTGCCTTCATCGGTTTACTTGGAGCAACCCTTCCATCAGTTCTAGTCTTCATTGTTTATAAAATGGTTTACCAATCGGTTAATAAGTCATTGGTTGGTCAGAACCTTTCAATGATATCACCAGAAGTATTCAGTCCACTGATGATTGCCTTATTATTTGTGATTGGAATTTTTATCGGTTCAATCGGATCAGGAATTTCTATGCGCCGATTCCTGAAAATCTAAAATAAAATAGAAGTATATTTGAGGAGGTTTTAATATCTCCTTTTTTACTACAAAAATTTTAGAAAAAAGTCTAATTTTTTTTATAAAAGCCTTTACAAAAAAAATTAAAGTGGTATAATTGAATTATAGAAAGTGCAAACGTTTTCGTAAAACGTTTGCCTAAATAAAAATAAAGGAGATTTGAATGATGAAAGATACATTCAAAAATGTCTTGTCTTTCGAGTTTTGGCAAAAATTCGGTAAGGCTTTGATGGTGGTTATCGCGGTTATGCCGGCTGCTGGTTTGATGATTTCAATCGGTAAGTCTATCGTAATGATTAACCCAACTTTTGCACCACTTGTAGTTACAGGTGGAATTCTTGAGCAAATTGGTTGGGGGGTTATCGGTAACCTTCACATTTTGTTTGCCCTAGCAATTGGAGGAAGCTGGGCTAAAGAACGTGCTGGTGGTGCTTTCGCCGCTGGTCTTGCCTTCATCTTGATTAACCGTATCACTGGTACAATCTTTGGTGTATCAGGAGATATGTTGAAAAATCCAGATGCTATGGTCACAACTCTCTTTGGTGGTTCAATCAAAGTTGCTGATTACTTCATTAGTGTTCTTGAAGCTCCAGCATTGAACATGGGTGTGTTTGTAGGGATTATCTCAGGTTTTGTAGGGGCAACTGCTTACAATAAATACTACAACTTCCGTAAACTTCCTGATGCACTTTCATTCTTCAACGGGAAACGTTTCGTACCATTTGTAGTTATTCTTCGTTCAGCAATCGCTGCAATTCTACTTGCTGCCTTCTGGCCAGTAGTTCAAACAGGTATCAATAGCTTTGGTATCTGGATTGCTAACTCACAAGAAACTGCTCCAATCCTTGCACCATTCTTGTATGGTACTTTGGAACGTTTGCTCTTGCCATTTGGTCTTCACCATATGTTGACTATCCCAATGAACTACACAGCTCTTGGTGGTACTTATGACATTTTAACTGGTGCAGCTAAAGGTACTCAAGTATTTGGTCAAGACCCACTATGGCTTGCATGGGTAACAGACCTTGTTAACCTTAAAGGTACAGATGCAAGTCACTACCAACAATTGTTAGATACTGTTCACCCAGCTCGTTTCAAAGTTGGACAAATGATCGGTTCATTCGGTATCTTGATGGGTGTGATCGTTGCTATCTACCGTAATGTCGATGCTGATAAGAAACATCAATATAAAGGTATGATGATTGCGACAGCTCTTGCAACATTCTTGACAGGGGTTACTGAACCAATCGAATACATGTTCATGTTTGTAGCAACACCTATGTATCTTGTTTACTCACTTGTTCAAGGTGCTGCCTTCGCTATGGCTGACGTAGTAAACCTACGTGTCCACTCATTCGGTTCAATTGAATTCTTGACTCGTACACCACTAGCAATTAATGCTGGTATTGGTATGGATATCGTTAACTTTATCTGGGTAACTGTTCTCTTTGCCGTAATCATGTACTTTATCGCAAACTTCATGATTCAAAAATTCAACTACGCAACTCCAGGACGTAACGGAAATTACGAAACTGCTGAAGGTTCAGAAGAAGCTAGTAGCGAAGTGAAAGTTGCAGCAGGCTCTCAAGCTGTAAACATTATTAACCTTCTTGGTGGACGTGCAAACATCGTTGATGTTGATGCATGTATGACTCGTCTTCGTGTAACTGTAAAAGATGCTGACAAAGTCGGTGATGCAGAACAATGGAAAGCAGAAGGAGCTATGGGTCTTGTCATGAAAGGACAAGGAGTTCAAGCTATCTACGGTCCAAAAGCAGACGTATTGAAATCTGATATCCAAGATATCCTTGATTCAGGTGAAATCATTCCTGAAACTCTTCCAAGCCAAATGACTGAAGCACAACAAAACACTGTTCACTTCAAAGGTCTTACTGAGGAAGTTTACTCAGTAGCAGACGGTCAAGTTGTTGCTTTGGAACAAGTAAAAGATCCAGTATTTGCTCAAAAAATGATGGGTGATGGATTTGCAGTAGAACCTGCAAATGGAAACATTGTATCTCCAGTTTCAGGTACTGTATCAAGCATCTTCCCAACAAAACATGCTCTTGGTATTGTGACTGAACCAGGTCTTGAAGTATTGGTTCACATTGGTTTGGACACAGTAAGTCTTGAAGGTAAACCATTTACAGTTCATGTTGCTGAAGGACAAAAAGTTGCAGCAGGAGATCTTCTTGTCACAGCTGACTTGGATGCTATCCGTGCAGCAGGACGTGAAACTTCAACAGTAGTTGTCTTCACAAATGGTGATGCAATTAAATCAGTTAAATTAGAAAAAACAGGTTCTCTTGCAGCTAAAACAGCAGTTGCTAAAGTAGAATTGTAATATACTTGAGGTTGGAAGCTGTATTCCAACCTCTTATTTTGGGAGAAAAGAATGAAATTTTTAACACTCAATACTCACAGTTGGATGGAGAAAGAAGCAGAGGAAAAATTCCAGATTTTGCTTGAGGATATTCTTGAAAAAGACTATGATTTGATTTGTTTCCAAGAAATCAATCAGGAGATCACTTCACCAGAGGTCGAGGTTAATGACCTTTATCAAGCTTTGCCAGCAGCTGAACCTATTCACCAAGACCATTATGTTAGACTTTTGGTTGAAAAGTTGTCAGAGCAAGGGAAAGATTACTACTGGACTTGGGCCTATAACCATATTGGTTATGACCGCTACCATGAAGGTGTGGCTATCTTGTCTAAAACACCTATTGAAGTCAGAGAAATTTTAGTTTCAGATGTGGATGATCCAACAGACTATCATACTCGCCGTGTTGCCCTGGCTGAAACTGTAGTTGATGGTAAGGAGCTTGCAGTTGCAAGTGTCCACCTTTCTTGGTGGGATAAAGGTTTCCAAGAAGAATGGGCACGATTTGAGGCTGTCTTGAAAGAATTGAACAAGCCGCTTTTGCTAGCTGGAGATTTTAACAACCCAGCTGGTCAGGAAGGCTATCAAGCTATTTTAGCTAGCTCATTAGGCTTACAAGACGCTTTTGAAGTTGCTAAAGAGAAAAGCGGTAGCTATACCGTTCCACCAGAAATTGATGGCTGGAAAGGGAACACTGAACCCCTTCGAATCGACTATGTTTTTACTACCAAAGAGTTAGCGGTGGAAAATTTACATGTCGTATTTGATGGTAATAAGAGTCCACAAGTGAGTGATCACTATGGCTTGAATGCTACTTTAAACTGGAAATAAGGACTGAAAAGAGGTTGGGATTCACAAATTCCAGCCTTTTTCTGACTAGAAAAGCTACTGGAAATAGCCTAAATAAGTGAGACTACTGAAATGGAATAAAATGTGGTATAATTGGTAGGATAGATAGAATCGAGGATATTATGTCATTTACGAAATTTCAATTTAAAAACTATATTAGAGAAGCCTTGCAGGAGTTGAAATTTACAACTCCAACAGAGGTGCAAGACAAGTTGATTCCTATTGTTTTGGCAGGTCGTGACCTAGTCGGTGAATCAAAAACAGGTTCTGGTAAGACTCATACTTTCCTATTGCCGATTTTCCAGCAATTAGATGAAGCCAGCGATAGTGTTCAAGCAGTCATTACTGCACCGAGCCGTGAATTAGCTACTCAAATTTACCAAGCAGCCCGTCAGATTGCAGCCCACTCAGAGGTAGAAATTCGTGTGGTTAATTATGTGGGTGGTACAGATAAGGCTCGCCAGATTGACAAATTGGCAAGCAACCAGCCTCATATTGTTATCGGAACGCCTGGCCGTATTTATGACTTAGTTAAGTCTGGTGACCTAGCTATTCACAAGGCTAAGACCTTTGTGGTTGATGAGGCAGATATGACCTTGGATATGGGATTCTTGGAAACTGTTGATAAGATTGCTGGAAGCCTTCCAAAAGACCTGCAATTCATGGTCTTCTCAGCGACTATTCCACAAAAGTTGCAACCATTCTTGAAAAAATACTTATCAAATCCTGTTATGGAGAAAATCAAGACCAAAACTGTTATTTCTGACACCATTGATAATTGGTTGATTTCTACCAAGGGACGTGACAAGAATGCTCAAATTTATCAATTGACTCAGTTGATGCAACCTTATTTAGCAATGATTTTTGTTAACACTAAAACGCGTGCTGATGAATTGCATTCTTATTTGACTGCTCAAGGATTGAAGGTGGCAAAAATCCATGGGGATATTGCCCCTCGTGAGCGTAAACGTATCATGAACCAGGTTAAAAATTTGGATTTTGAGTATATTGTCGCAACAGATTTGGCAGCGCGTGGAATTGATATTGAAGGTGTCAGTCATGTCATCAATGATGCCATTCCGCAAGATTTATCCTTCTTTGTGCACCGTGTTGGTCGAACTGGACGAAACGGCCTACCAGGTACAGCTATTACTCTTTACCAGCCAAGCGATGACTCGGATATCCGTGAGTTGGAGAAATTGGGAATTAAGTTTACTCCGAAGATGCTAAAAGATGGAGAATTCCAAGATACCTATGACCGTGATCGTCGTGCCAACCGTGAGAAAAAACAAGATAAGCTTGATATTGAAATGATTGGTTTGGTTAAAAAGAAAAAGAAAAAAGTCAAACCAGGTTATAAGAAGAAAATTAAATGGGCGGTTGATGAAAAACGCCGCAAAAACAAGCGTGCTGAAAATCGCGCTCGCGGTCGTGCAGAGCGCAAAGCAAAACGCCAAACATTTTAATAGTAATTGTTGGAGTACTGAGCTCCAACTTTTTTTATTTATGATAACGAACTATCTATACAGAAACACTACATTATAGACTGCAAATTGAGCCTAAAAATGGTATAATGGAAGAGTTATATAGTCCCGATAAGATGGTAGAAATTTCTATTTTTTCTTTCGAGTCGCAACTCGCAAAGAATGACGGCTCCAAAGTCGTTCGTCATTCTACGGTTGCCGCTATAATGCAGTCACCCTATGCGCCTTACTAGCTTCAGAAATAAAAAATTATCGTTTTTATTTCTTACGCGTCGCAACTCTTAGAAAATGAAAATACCTATCAGTACTTTGTAACTCTATAACACTATTTTTAAGGGGGGACATTTTTATGTCAGAACGTAAATTATTCACGTCTGAATCTGTATCTGAGGGGCATCCAGATAAGATTGCAGACCAAATTTCAGATGCGATTTTGGATGCTATTTTAGCTAAAGATCCAGAGGCGCACGTTGCTGCTGAGACAGCTGTATATACTGGTTCAGTCCATGTTTTTGGTGAAATATCTACAAATGCCTATGTAGATATTAACCGTGTGGTTCGTGATACCATTGCAGAGATTGGCTACACTAATACAGAATATGGTTTTTCTGCTGAGACTGTAGGAGTACATCCATCTTTAGTGGAACAATCTCCTGACATTGCCCAAGGTGTTAACGAAGCCTTGGAGGTTCGTGGAAATGCAGACCAAGATCCGCTGGACTTAATTGGTGCTGGAGACCAAGGTCTCATGTTTGGCTTTGCAGTGGATGAAACAGAAGAGCTCATGCCATTGCCAATCTCACTCAGTCATAAATTAGTTCGTCGTTTGGCAGAACTTCGTAAGTCTGGGGAAATTAGCTATCTTCGCCCAGATGCTAAATCACAAGTTACAGTTGAGTATGATGAAAATGACCGTCCAGTACGTGTGGACACAGTTGTTATTTCAACTCAGCACGATCCAGAAGTCAGCAACGAACAAATTCACAATGATGTCATTAACAAGGTTATCAAAGAGGTTATTCCAGCTTCTTACTTGGATGAGCAAACAAAATTCCTCATCAATCCTACTGGTCGTTTTGTAATCGGTGGACCTCAAGGGGACTCAGGTTTGACTGGTCGTAAGATTATCGTGGATACTTATGGTGGCTACTCCCGTCACGGTGGTGGTGCTTTCTCTGGTAAAGATGCGACTAAGGTGGACCGTTCTGCGTCATATGCGGCTCGCTATATTGCAAAGAATATCGTTGCAGCAGGTCTTGCTAAGAAAGCAGAAGTGCAATTGGCTTACGCTATCGGTGTTGCGCAGCCTGTCTCTGTTCGTATCGATACCTTTGGTACAGGAACAGTAGCTGAAAGCAAGCTTGAAAAAGCAGCCCGTCAAATCTTTGACCTTCGCCCTGCAGGAATTATCCAAATGCTGGACCTCAAGCGCCCAATTTACCGTCAAACAGCGGCTTATGGACACATGGGACGTACAGATATTGATCTTCCATGGGAACGTTTGGACAAGGTAGATGCTTTGAAAGAAGCAGTAAAATAAGATTTTAAGAGGGAGTTCCCCTCTTTTTAATATACTATTTCCTCTAAAATAATTGAAATTATAGCCTGAATTTGATATGATATCTCTATGGATAAAAGTAGAGCAAAACGTGTTGAGCACGATAAAAAGAGAATCGGTTTAATAGCCCTGGTAGCTATCTTTTCGGTAAGTATTTGTGTCCTTGGTTCAATGATTGGATACAAAGTATATACAAAGCAAAGTTTCGAACAAAAAATTGAGTCTTTAAAAAATGATAAAGATAATCAATTGAGTGAGGGAAATCAGAAAGATCATTTTCGTAAGGGACAAGCAGAAGTAATTGCCTATTATCCTCTCCAAGGGGAGCAAGTCATTTCATCTGTAAAAGAAATCATGACACAGGACATTAAGGAAAATCTGGAAGACAAGGAAAATCTGGTTTTTTATTATACGGAGAAACAGGATTCGACTTTAAAAGGGATTGTCAACCGAAATGTGATGAAACAAGTCTATGATTTAACTTCGTCAAAAGTTGAAGAGACTGAAAAAACTAGTCTGGCAAAAGTACATTTGACAGAAGATGGTAAACCTTTTACACTTGATCAACTATTTTCAGATGCTAGTAAGGCCAAAGAGAAACTGATAAAAGAACTGACTTCTTTTTTACAGGATAAGAAATTGGAGCAAGAAAAGATTGATCAAGTTGTTAAAGGTTTCTCTGACCAAGACTTGTCTGCATGGAACTTTGATTACAAGGATAGTCAGATTATCCTTTATCCAAGTCAGTCAGTTGAAAATCTAGACGAGATTGCCTTGCCAGTACCTAGTTTCTTTGAAGTTATTCAGTCCTCTTATTTATTAGATAAGGATGCAGAGCTATATAAGGCTTATTATGAAAAGAAAAATCGTAAAGTAGTGGCCTTGACTTTTGATGATGGACCAAATCCTACGACGACAAATCAAGCATTAGATACTCTTTCCAAGTATGGTATCAAGGCAACTTTCTTTGTTCTAGGTAAGAATGTTTCTGGCAATGAAGAGATATTGAAACGCATGAAAGCAGATGGCCATGTTATTGGAAACCATAGTTGGAGCCATCCAGTGCTTTCAAAACTTTCCCTTGATGAAGCTAAAAAACAAATTACTGATACTGAGGATGCGCTAACTAAAGTGTTGGGGTCTAGCTCCAAACTTATGCGTCCCCCTTATGGAGCTATTACAGACGACATTCGCAATAGCCTCGATTTGAGCTTTATTATGTGGGATGTCGATAGTCTGGACTGGAAGAGTAAAAATGAAGCAGCAATTTTGACAGAGATTCAACGTCAAGTTCGTAATGGTTCGATTATCTTAATGCATGATATCCATGCTGAGACAGTAAATGCTCTGCCGAAGGTTATTGACTATTTGAAAGGGCAAGGTTATGACTTTGTTACCGTACCAGATTTGTTAGACACTCGTCTTAAACCTCACCAGCTCTATTATGACCGTGACCAATAATACACAAAATCTAAAGAGATAAGTTTTCTTTGAAAATTTGGCTCTTTGGATTTTCTTCTAATTTAGAAAGGAAAAATAATGAAATCTTATACTTTAAATAACGGCATTACGATTCCAGTTCTGGGATTTGGAACCTGGAAAGCTGAAAATGGAGAGATTGCATACCAAGCAGTTTTAGAGGCTTTAAAGGCAGGCTATCGCCATATCGATACGGCAGCTATTTATAAAAACGAAGAAAGCGTTGGTCGTGCCATTCAAGATAGTGGCGTTCCGCGTGAGGAAATTTTTGTAACCAGCAAACTCTGGAATACAAATCACAACTATGAGCAAGCTCGTCAGGCTTTTGAAGAGTCTTTAGCTCAGCTGGGCTTGGATTATTTGAATTTGTATTTGATTCATTGGCCAAATCCAAAACCACTCAGAGAAAATAACCACTGGAAAATCCGAAATTCAGAAGTTTGGAGAGCGATGGAAGACCTCTATCAAGAAGGAAAAATCCGTGCTATTGGAGTTAGTAATTTCCTTCCCCATCATTTGGATGCCTTGCTTGAAACAGCAAAAATTCTTCCAGCGGTCAATCAAGTTCGTTTGGCTCCAGGTGTGTATCAAGAGGAAGTCGTAGATTATTGTCGAGAAAAAGGTATTTTATTGGAAGCTTGGGGACCTTTTGGTCAGGGAGAACTATTTGATAGTAAGGAAGTCCAAGAAATCGCAGCAAATCATGGAAAGTCTGTTGCTCAGATAGCCTTGGCCTGGAGCTTAGCAGAAGGATTTTTACCACTTCCGAAATCTGTTACAGCATCTCGTATTCAGGCTAATCTTGATTGTTTCGGAATTGAGCTGAATCATGAGGAACGTGAAACCTTAAAAACAATTGCTGTTCAGTCTGGTGCTCCACGAGTTGATGACATGGATTTCTAGAAAATCATAAAAAGAATTGTACATTGTTCCAATTTTTGATATAATAGTCAGCAGGAAAGAAAGTCTTATGGCGTTCTTCAAGCGAGCTTGGGATAGTGGGAGCCAAGTAGGGCAAAATAAAGAGCTGGCGCTTTCTGTAGTATTTTCAAAAACAATGAAGTAATAAATTAGGGTGGAACCGCGTTTTTGACGCCCCTAGGTTAAATCAACCTAGGATTGTCGGACGCGGTTCTTTCGCTTATTCAGTCTATTATGTGAAAGAAAGGAGAGACGTGGAAAACCTTTATCTTGTAAAAGACGATAGCCAACTAGCTGCATTTCGTGAGTTTGTAGTAAGAAATACTGAAAAGTTGAAAGATTATCAATCTTTTTTAAAGAATGAACTTGCAGTTTGTGATTTACCGCAAGCCGTTATTTGGTCAAGTTTTAGTGCTGCTACACAGATTATTAGGGAAAGTACTGTTCCAGCCTATACAAATAATAGACGAATGGTTATGACGCCTGATTTAGCTGTTTGGAAAGAGTTGTATTTGTATCAGTTGATGGACTACGAGTGTTCTGAGCAAACTCAAGTAATAGAAAGTCACTATCATTCTTTATCTGAAAATTTCCTCTTACAGATTGTAGGACATGAGTTAGCTCATTGGTCGGAGCATTTTTTAGATGATTTTGATGGTTACGACTCTTATATCTGGTTCGAAGAGGGGATGGTTGAATATATTAGTCGCAAGTATTTCTTGACAGAAGAGGAATTTCAAGCGGAAAAAATTTGTAATCAATTTCTTGTAGAACTTTTTCAGAAGAAGTATGGTTGGCATTCATTGAATGATTTTGGTTCTTCGACTTATGATAAGAACTATGCAAGTATTTTTTACGAATACTGGCGTAGTTTTTTGACAATAGATAAGTTGGTAGAAAATCTAGGTAGTGTACAAGCGGTCTTCGATTCTTATCATTTATGGGCAAATACAGATAAAACTCTTCCCTTGTTAAATTGGTTTGTTCAGCAGAAATTAATTGAAAAAGAAATATAAAAACTAAAGGAGTAAACAATGTCTAAGAAATTAACATTTCACTGCGTCAGTGGCAGAGACCTCCTTACAGTCGGATTGCCCTACGCTCAGCACTAGAGTGCTAAGCTAGACGCAGTACTAACTCGTCTTGTCTAGTAAGATCGACTAGGCAGACTCGTGTCGCAAGTAATTTATAGAAAAAGGAGTAAACAATGTCTAAAAAATTGACTTTCCACTGCGTCAGTGGCAGAAACCTCCTTACAGTCGGATTACCCCACGCTCAGTACCAGGGTGCTGAGCTAGACGCAGTACTAACTCGTCTTGCCTCGTATAATCGACGAGGCAGACTCGTGTCGCAAGTAATTTATAGAAAAAGGAGAAAATAATGTCTAAAAAATTGACTTTCCAGGAAATCATCCTTACTTTACAACAATTTTGGAATGACCAAGGTTGTATGCTTATGCAGGCTTATGACAATGAAAAAGGTGCGGGAACCATGAGTCCTTACACTTTTCTTCGTGCTATCGGACCTGAGCCATGGAATGCGGCTTATGTAGAGCCATCACGTCGTCCTGCTGACGGTCGTTACGGGGAAAATCCTAACCGTCTCTACCAACACCACCAATTCCAGGTGGTTATGAAACCTTCTCCATCAAACATCCAAGAACTTTACCTTGAGTCTTTGGAAAAATTGGGAATCAATCCTTTGGAGCACGATATTCGTTTCGTTGAGGACAACTGGGAAAACCCATCAACTGGTTCAGCTGGTCTTGGTTGGGAAGTTTGGCTTGACGGAATGGAAATCACTCAGTTTACTTATTTCCAACAAGTCGGTGGATTGGCAACTAGCCCTGTGACTGCGGAAGTAACCTATGGTTTGGAGCGTTTGGCTTCTTACATTCAAGAAGTAGACTCTGTCTATGATATCGAGTGGGCTGATGGTGTAAAATACGGAGAAATCTTTATTCAGCCTGAGTATGAGCATTCAAAATATTCATTTGAAATTTCGGATCAAGAAATGTTGCTTGAAAACTTTGATAAGTTTGAAAAAGAAGCTGGTCGTGCATTAGAAGAAGGCTTGGTACACCCTGCCTATGACTATGTTCTCAAATGTTCACACACCTTTAACCTGCTTGACGCGCGTGGTGCCGTATCTGTAACAGAGCGCGCAGGCTATATCGCTCGTATCCGTAATTTGGCTCGTGTTGTAGCCAAAACCTTTGTCGCAGAACGTAAACGCCTAGGCTACCCGCTTTTGGATGAAGCAACACGAGCTAAACTCCTAGCAGAAGACGCAGAATAAAGAAAGTGACAAATTACGAAAATGGGCGAACAGTGTGAGCCTTGAACCAGTTGCCGCAGTGATGAAGGTATCCTTAGTGAAGCTAAGGATACTAGGCAAAATTGGAGACTTTTGGCTCCAATTTTAGCAATGAAACAACGAAGTTGATTGCTTGCGTGCCAATCACATAAGGCAAACTGGAAAATAAAAAGATATTTTTCGGAGAAAAAACATGACAAAAAACTTATTAGTAGAACTCGGTCTTGAAGAATTACCAGCCTATGTTGTTACACCAAGTGAAAAACAACTAGGCGAAAAAATGGCAGCCTTCCTTAAGGAAAACCGCCTGTCTTTTGAAGCTATTCAGACCTTCTCAACACCACGTCGTTTGGCTGTTCGTGTGACTGGTCTTGCAGACAAACAGTCTGATTTGACAGAAGATTTCAAGGGTCCAGCAAAGAAAATTGCCTTGGATAGTGATGGAAACTTCACCAAAGCAGCTCAAGGATTTGTTCGTGGAAAAGGATTGACTGTTGAAGATATCGAATTCCGTGAAATCAAGGGTGAAGAATATGTCTATGTTACCAAGGAAGAAATTGGTCAAGCAGTTGAAGCCATTGTTCCTGGTGTTGTAGATGTCTTGAAGTCCTTGACTTTCCCTGTCAGCATGCACTGGGCTAACAACACCTTTGAATACATCCGCCCTGTTCACACTTTAACTGTTCTTTTAGATGAAGAAGAGTTTGATTTGGATTTCCTTGATATCAAGGGTGATCGTGTGAGCCGTGGTCATCGTTTCTTGGGGAAAGAAACCAAAATTCAGTCAGCATTGAGCTACGAAGAAGACCTTCGTAAGCAGTTTGTAATCGCGGATCCTCGTGAACGTGAGCAAATGATTGTTGACCAAATCAAAGCAATCGAAACTGAGCATGGTGTACGTATCGAAATTGATGCTGATTTGCTTAATGAAGTCTTGAACTTGGTTGAATACCCAACTGCCTTTATGGGAAGTTTTGATGCCAAATACCTTGAAGTTCCGGAAGAAGTCTTGGTGACTTCGATGAAGGAACACCAACGGTACTTTGTTGTCCGTGATCAAGATGGTAAACTCTTGCCAAACTTCATTTCTGTTCGTAATGGAAACGCAGAGCATTTGGAAAATGTCATCAAAGGAAATGAAAAAGTCTTGGTAGCTCGTTTGGAAGACGGTGAATTCTTCTGGCGTGAAGACCAAAAATTGGTTATTTCAGACCTTGTTGAAAAATTAAACAATGTCACCTTCCATGAGAAAATTGGTTCCCTTCGTGAACACATGATTCGTACGGGTCAGATTGCTATTCTCTTGGCAGAAAAAGCTGGTTTGTCAGTGGATGAAACAGTTGACTTAGCACGTGCAGCAGCAATTTACAAGTTTGACTTGTTGACAGGTATGGTTGGTGAGTTTGACGAACTCCAAGGAATTATGGGTGAGAAATATGCCCTTCTTGCTGGGGAAACTCCAGCGGTGGCAGCTGCTATTCGTGAACACTACATGCCTACTTCAGCTGAAGGAGAACTTCCAGAGAGCAAGGTCGGCGCAGTGCTTGCCATTGCAGACAAATTGGATACGATTTTAAGTTTCTTCTCAGTAGGCTTGATTCCATCAGGTTCTAATGACCCTTATGCTCTTCGTCGTGCGACGCAAGGTGTGGTTCGTATCTTGGATGCTTTTGGTTGGCACATTGCTATGGATGAACTGATTGATAGCCTTTATGCTTTAACATTTGACAGCTTGACTTATGAAAATAAGACAGAGGTTATGAACTTTATCAAGGCTCGTGTTGATAAGATGATGGGTTCTACTCCAAAAGACATCAAGGAAGCAGTTCTTGCAGGATCAAACTTTGTTGTGGCAGAGATGTTGGAAGTAGCAAGTACTCTCGTAGAAGCAAGCAAGGAAGAAGACTTCAAACCTTCTGTTGAATCACTTTCTCGTGCCTTTAACTTGGCTGAGAAGGCAGAAGGGTGTGCTTCAGTTGATTCAGCACTTTTTGAGAATGAAGAAGAGAAAGCCTTGGCAGAAGCAGTAGAATCACTTGTTTTGTCAGGGACTGCAAGTCAACAATTGAAACAACTCTTTGCTCTTAGCCCAGTCATTGATGCATTCTTTGAGAATACCATGGTTATGGCTGAAAATGAAGCAGTCCGTCAAAATCGTTTGGCAATCTTGTCACAACTAACCAAGAAAGCAGCTAAGCTCGCTCGTTTTAACCAAATCAATACTAAATAAACTCAGTCAAACGGACTGTATCTTATCACAAAGGAGAAGAAATGGATCCGAAAAAAATCGCTCGTATCAACGAGCTTGCCAAAAAGAAAAAAACAGAAGGCTTAACTTCTGCTGAAAAAGTGGAACAAGCTAAACTTCGTGAGGAGTATATCGAAGGCTATCGTCGCTCTGTTCGTCACCACATTGAAGGAATCAAAATTGTGGACGAAGAAGGAAACGATGTTACACCAGAGAAACTACGTCAAGTCCAACGTGAAAAAGGGTTACATGGCAGAAGTCTTGATGATCCAAATTCATAAGCACTATTCTTTCTTTTAACAAAGATTGGTGAAATCATAATCAAAAGACTAGCAGATACAAACTGCTAGTCTTTTTTGGTTAAAAAAGGAACCAATTTGGTTCCTAAAACTACTATTAGTTGCTTGCTCCAGATGTAGCGTCTGCACCACCACCGTGGCCTCCAGCCTCACCTGCATCAGAAGCTCCAGATGTAGCATCTGCATCACCGTGACCATGTCCGCCAGCAGGAGCTGCAGCATTTCCACCAACTAGACGTTGACCAGTTGTATTGAGGTACCAATCAAGCCATGGTTGGAAGTTGAAGACTATTTCATTGATACCAGCGTATGATCCATCAGGATAGTACATAGCTTGATAGTTGTGAGTATTGATAACCCCTGCAGGAGATCCAGGAACGATTGTACGAACATATTCTTGATCACCATTACGCAGTACACCGACAACCCATTCAACATTTTTCATACGTCCACCGGGAAGTGAGTTATGGACAGTTGAGAGACGGTTACCAGATTGAGATGGTACACGTTTAGCAAACATGGTGTTTGGATCTTGGTGAACATTATTGTAGTATAAGAATTGGTTGTTATCATCTGCAAATGTCAATTCAAATGGCATTGCTTTCAAGAACATATCGATTTGGTTAACAGTTAAGATACCATGATCTAGTTTGACATAGGTATCACCTGAAACCGCACCAGTAATTTCAGCAACTTTTTCAACCCATTCTGGATCATCGGGATCAACTTCTGTGATTGTGGTAGCAATTGGTCTGCCACAATCCAAATCTTCTGGTTCAATTGGTTTTGGTTTTTTCAATTTTGAAACAACTCCTACATATTTTACAAAATTATCCAAGCAAGTTTCGAGGAATTTAACTGTTCCTTCATTCGTGATATTGCCCTCTGCGTCAAAAGCTTCTTTGGCTTTACCAAGAAGGAATTCGTTTCCAGGAAGTGTATAGGCATTGACACCTGGAGCGTCAAGAATCTTACGAAGGTGAACTTGGGCACGAGAAGTACCTTGGTCGTAGTAAGAAGCTCCCACAATCATAACTGGTTTGTTTTCAAATGGATGAACTTCGTATGAAAGCCATTCAAGAACAGATTTAAGAGAAGCTGAGATTGTGTGGTTGTGCTCAGGAGTAGCGATAATGACACCATCAGCACGTGTAATTCTGTTATACAAGAGACGCAATTGGAAGCTTTCGTCCCATTTTTCGTCTTGGTTAAACATTGGAACTTCATCAATTTCGAGAACTTCTAATTCAAATTTGAGTTTGAAGTGACGACGGATGAATTCCAAGAGTTTACGGTTATATGATTGATCGTAGTTTGATCCTACAAGTCCAACAAATTTCATTCTTTTTGGTCTCCTATCTTACAAATTTTCCCAGTCAAAGTCTTCAGCATCTTTGCGAAGTAGAGCTTGTGCGTTGCGCAATTTTTCTGTGATTTTTACAAAGATACGGAAGTCGTCAAAAGTGGCATCCAATTTTTTAATAACATCAAGATCCACTAGGTCTCCACTTGGGTTGAAGGCTTGAAGAGAGTGTGAAAGCAAGAATTCATCAGGAAGGACACTTGCTTTAATTTCTGGAGCATTCAAGATTTGACGAAGTTGTAATTGGGCACGTGATGAACCAAGTGTACCGTAAGAGGCACCTGTAATCATGATTGGTTTGTTCAAAAGTGGATAGATACCATAAGACAACCAAGCAAGAGCGCTCATCAAAACAGCTGGGATAGAGTGGTCATACTCAGGAGTACCAATAATAACGCCATCTGCCTCTTCAATTTTAGCAGCAATTTCTAGGATTTCAGCAGGTACTTGCTTGTCAGCTGGTTTGTTGAAGACAGGAATGTCTTTAATTTCAACAAGTTCAATTTCAGCTTTTTCAGCAAAGTGTTTTTGCATGTATTGAAGCAATTGGCGGTTTGTAGAACGTTTTGAATTTGTTCCAACAATAGCAATAAGTTTTAACATGAGATTTCCTTTCTCTTTTTACATAATACGATTTTAAAACTCCATTGAAACATCTATTTCTATAGAGTAGGAATTCCTGAAGAACAGCTTAGGTGACCTTCCTTATCGATGAGGATAGCTTCGATGCCCTCCAAACTTTCGACTTGCCAGAGGATAGAAGCAGGTCTTTCTCCAAAGAGTCGAGTTGTCCAGATTTCTCCATCAACAGATTTATCAGAGATGATAGTTAGACTTGCTAGTTCCGTTTCAACAGGATATCCTGTTTGGCTGTCAAAAATGTGATGGTAATCTTTTCCATCGACTGTCAGGTGACGTTCATAAATGCCTGAAGTGACGACAGATTGATTGACAACGGGGATGGTCATTAAGTGATTTCCCCGAGGATTGGCTGGGTCTTGAATCCCGATTTGCCAAGGTTGATTTCCTCTTGCCTGATTTTTTCCAATAG
Organism: Streptococcus sp. CL5.50; assembly: GCF_049738015.1. Lineage (NCBI taxonomy): Bacteria > Bacillati > Bacillota > Bacilli > Lactobacillales > Streptococcaceae > Streptococcus > Streptococcus sp. CL5.50. Next base: position 45,664 of record NZ_JBKOTR010000003.1, on the reverse strand, counting down.
TCAGGATATTCCCTCCCAGATTGATCAAGGCAGATGTTACTCCCTCTTCTCTCAGAAATTGGGCAACTTTATCCGCACTATAACCCTTGGCTAAACAACCAAGATCAATCTTCATTCCTTTCTGTTTCAAGAATACAGTGTAAGTAGAAGAATCTAACTCGATAGAATGAGGATTGATTAAAGGAAGTACCGATTCAATTTCTTGAGGTTGTGCGACTTTGGCATCCGAAAAACCGATGCGCCAGGTTTGAATTAAGGGACCAATACTGATGTTGAGATGGCTAGAGGGCGCTAGGCTATGCTCTAAACCAAGTGAAATCAGTTCAAACAGGTCTGGATGAACCTTGACAGGAGCTATTCCAGCTTGATAATTGATTTCCATCAACTCAGATTCTTGGCTATTGGCGTTGAAGCGGTATTCGAGCTCTTTGAGCAAATCAAAGGATTTTTGGAGCAAGATATCTGCTCGCTCATCCACTAATGAAATAGTGATAGTGGTTCCCATTAGCCGTTCGGAATGTGAACTAAGAGGCAAGCTACCAACTCCTTTCTCTTATGAAAAGAAGGCTGAAATATAGTAAATTTATATTAAATTTAACCCCTTACATTTTCTTTCCATGATACTAGCATACCATAAAGTCAGCGTTTTCACAAATAAAATTTGTAAAGTTGTCAAGAAATATGCTCAGAAAATATAAAGAGTAATTGTAAGAAAGGCTGATAAAATACAGATTATTTACACTTTTTTACAAAAAAATCGGGAAAATTAGCTAAACTCTTGTAAACGCTAACAGTAAATGTTATACTAGAAGAGTAAATTTTAAATTAAAGGTAGGAATTTTTCTATGAGTAAAATCGTTGTAGTTGGTGCTAACCACGCTGGTACAGCATGTATTAATACTATGTTGGATAATTTTGGTAATGAGAACGAAATTGTTGTATTCGACCAAAACTCTAACATCTCTTTCCTAGGATGTGGAATGGCCCTTTGGATCGGTGAACAAATTGACGGTGCTGAAGGCTTGTTCTATTCTGATAAAGAAAAATTGGAAGCTAAGGGTGCTAAGGTTTACATGAATTCCCCAGTTCTTTCAATCGACTATGATAACAAAGTAGTTACAGCTGAAGTTGAAGGAAAAGAACACAAAGAATCATACGAGAAATTGATTTTTGCTACGGGTTCTACACCAATCTTGCCACCAATCGAAGGTGTTGAAATTGTTAAAGGAAACCGCGAATTTAAAGCAACTCTTGAAAACGTACAATTCGTGAAATTGTACCAAAATGCTGAAGAAGTTATCAATAAACTTGCTGACAAGAGCCAACACCTCGACCGTATTGCCGTTGTTGGTGGTGGTTACATCGGTGTTGAACTTGCTGAAGCCTTTGAGCGTCTTGGAAAAGAAGTTGTACTTGTTGATATCGTTGATACTGTTTTGAACGGTTACTATGACAAAGACTTCACACAAATGATGGCGAAGAACTTGGAAGACCACAACATTCGCTTGGCTCTTGGTCAAACTGTTAAAGCAATCGAGGGTGACGGTAAAGTTGAACGCTTGATTACTGATAAAGAAACTTTCGATGTGGATATGGTTATCCTTGCAGTTGGTTTCCGTCCAAATACTGCTCTTGCTGATGGTAAGATTGAACTCTTCCGTAACGGTGCTTTCCTTGTAAACAAGAAACAAGAAACTTCACTTCCTGGTGTATTTGCTGTTGGAGACTGTGCGACTGTTTATGACAACGCTCGTAAAGATACAAGCTACATCGCACTTGCTTCAAACGCAGTTCGTACTGGTATTGTTGGTGCTTACAATGCTTGTGGACATGAATTGGAAGGAATCGGTGTTCAAGGTTCAAACGGTATCTCAATCTACGGTCTTCACATGGTTTCAACTGGTTTGACTCTTGAAAAAGCTAAAGCTGCTGGTTACAACGCAACTGAAACAGGATTTAACGATCTTCAAAAACCAGAATTCATGAAACATGATAACCATGAAGTAGCCATCAAGATTGTCTTTGACAAAGATAGTCGTGAAATTCTTGGTGCACAAATGGTTTCACATGACCCTGCGATTAGTATGGGAATTCACATGTTCTCACTTGCTATTCAAGAGCATGTAACAATTGAAAAATTGGCTTTGACTGACCTATTCTTCTTGCCACACTTTAATAAACCATACAACTACATTACAATGGCTGCCCTTACAGCTGAAAAATAAAAATGAATGAACTATCTGGCCTTAAGTTAAGGTCAGATAGTTTTTTAGTCAATCTGTACCCATACAATTATCGTTTTTTTATCTTGTGATTCATTCTAATCTGACTTAAAATTAAATGGTAGCTACCAATACAAATGATGGGGATAAAGAAATGACTGAAAATCGTTATGAATTAAATAAAAACTTAGCACAAATGCTTAAAGGTGGCGTTATCATGGATGTTCAAAATCCTGAACAAGCCCGTATCGCAGAAGCTGCTGGTGCAGCAGCTGTTATGGCCTTGGAGCGGATTCCGGCTGATATTCGTGCAGCTGGTGGGGTTTCCCGCATGAGTGACCCAAAGATGATTAAGGAAATCCAAGAAGCGGTTAGTATTCCAGTAATGGCCAAGGTCAGAATCGGGCATTTTGTTGAGGCTCAGATTTTAGAGGCTATTGAAATTGACTATATCGATGAGAGTGAAGTTCTATCTCCAGCTGACGACCGTTTCCATGTGGACAAGAAAGAATTCCAAGTTCCTTTTGTATGTGGGGCTAAGGACTTGGGTGAAGCCTTGCGTCGTATCGCTGAAGGTGCTTCTATGATTCGTACAAAAGGAGAACCGGGTACGGGGGATATCGTCCAAGCTGTTCGTCATATGCGTATGATGAATCAGGAAATTCGCCGCATTCAAAACCTACGTGAGGACGAACTTTATGTTGCTGCCAAGGACTTGCAAGTCCCTGTAGAATTGGTTCAATACGTCCATGAGCATGGAAAATTGCCAGTTGTAAATTTCGCTGCTGGAGGTGTTGCAACGCCAGCAGATGCTGCGCTGATGATGCAATTAGGGGCAGAGGGTGTCTTTGTCGGTTCAGGTATTTTCAAGTCAGGAGATCCTGTTAAACGAGCGAGTGCTATTGTCAAAGCGGTGACTAATTTCCGAAATCCTCAAATCTTGGCTCAAATCTCTGAAGATTTAGGAGAAGCCATGGTTGGTATCAATGAAAATGAGATCCAAATCCTCATGGCTGAGCGAGGAAAATAGATGAAAATCGGAATATTGGCCTTGCAAGGGGCCTTTGCAGAACATGCAAAAGTGCTAGATCAATTAGGTGTCGAAAGTGTTGAAATCAGAAATTTAGATGATTTTCAGAAACATCAGAGTGATTTGTCGGGATTGATATTACCTGGTGGGGAATCTACAACCATGGGCAAGCTCTTACGTGAGCAGGACATGCTGATTCCCATTCGAGAAGCAATTCTATCTGGCTTGCCAGTATTTGGAACCTGTGCTGGCTTGATTTTGCTAGCTAAGGAAATTGCTTCTCAGGAAGAGAGTCATCTAGGAACCATGGATATGGTGGTCGAGCGCAATGCCTATGGGCGCCAATTAGGAAGTTTCTACACGGAAGCAGAATGTAAGGGAGTCGGTCAGATTCCAATGACTTTTATCCGTGGTCCAATTATCAGCAGTGTTGGAGAAGATGTAGAAATTCTGGCAACAGTTGATAATCAAATCGTTGCTGCTCAAGAAAAAAATATGTTAGTGACCTCTTTTCATCCAGAATTGACTGATGATGTGCGCTTGCACCAGTACTTTATCAATATGTGTAAAGAAAAAAGTTGAGATTGAATTTCTCAACTTTTTTACATGTAATAAACAATGGCAATGTATTGGAGGGCAGACGCAGCTAGGATAAAGAGATGCCAAATCATGTGGAAATAAGGTTTTTTCTTGGCGTAAAATCCAGCCCCAACTGTATAACAGAGTCCACCGCTTACCATGAGACTCCAGAAAATTGGCGTTGTTTGACTGATAATGGCAGGAATGATAGCTAGAACCAACCAGCCCATAATCAGGTAAAGAGCAAGGCTAAATTTCTCATTGACTTTTTTAGCAAAGATTTTATAGAGAATACCAAAGATGGTTGTTCCCCATTGGATGGCAATAATTAGATAGCCAAACCAGTTATTCATTAAGGTCAAGACGACGGGCGTGTATGATCCTGCAATAGCAACATAAATCATAGAATGGTCAATAATTCTCAAGACATATTTGTGGGTTGAACCATAGGCCATAGAGTGATAAATGGTGGATGATAGAAACATGAGAAAGAGACTAATAACGAAAATGGAAACGCCGATAGATGATAAAAATCCGTGTGCCTCATAACTATAGGTGGATGAAATAGGCAGTAAGATGAGCATGATGATTGCACCCACAGCATGGGTCACACTATTAGCAATCTCCTCTCCAAAACTGAGTTGTTTGCTGAGTTTAAGACTGGTGTTCATTGGATTACCTCCTCTTGAGTATGATGGATTAAGTCTAGAGTTTGATGATAGAGTTTAACGGTTTGGCAGCTGGTTTGGATAATGGGGTTAGCTGGATCCATTCCTTGGTTCATGTAGTCCACAAAAGCATCGTAGAGTTGGTCTGAACTGGCTTGACTTTGTAGAGTATTCAGTGTCTGTGCTATTTCTTGAATAGAAAATACAGACTTGAGAGTTGTGATAGCAATCAGACGGGCAATCTGTTGGCGTTGGTATTTTTTCTTGTCAGGCTTTGTCAGGTAACCATGTTTGACATAATTGTTGACCATAGATGCTGTCAGGCCCTTGTCTTTATCTGGAGAGATAGGGGCGCATACCTGATTGACATAGAGTAAAACCTGGTCCAGATAGAGGTCAATGTTTGGAATTTCTGCCCATTTTGGGTAGGAAAAGGTAGTTTTCATTTCCAACTCCTTTTTATCTAGTTTTAATAACTAGATTATAAAATAATAAAAACAGAAAGTCAAGTTTTAACTGCTTGTAGAAAGACTTAAATTATGCTATGATGGGAGAAACTAGTCAGAAATGAGGAGAAAAGATGGAGATTCGTTTAGCTTTTCCAAATGAAGTAGATGCCATCATGCAGGTGATGGAAGATGCTAAAAAATGTTTAGCAGAAGCTGGTAGTGACCAGTGGCAAAATGGCTATCCAAATGCTGATATTATTATTGAAGATATTATCTCAGGTCAAGCCTACGTAGCCTTGGAAGAGGGAGAACTACTAGCTTATGCAGCTGTGACCAAGAGTCCAGAGGCAGCCTATGAAGCCATTTATGAAGGAAAATGGCAAGCTGGAGAGTCAGAGTACATAGTCTTTCACCGTATTGCTGTGGCAGCAGATGTCCAGGGACAAGGAGTTGCTCAAACCTTCTTAGAGGGCTTGATTGAAGGTTTTGACTATCTTGATTTTCGCTCAGATACGCATGCTGAAAACAAAGCTATGCAACATATTTTTGAAAAACTTGGTTTTAAACAGGTTGGTAAGGTTCCAGTTGATGGCGAACGCTTGGCCTATCAAAAATTGAAGAAATAATGCAAAAGAAGTACGTAAAAATGCGCTACTTTTCGCCAATAGGAACCTTGTCTTTGGTTGCCGACGAGCAACATCTGTATGGCATTTGGGTGCAGGAGCAGAAGCATTTTGAGAGGGGACTAGGGTATGAAATAATAGAAGAAGTTGTTAGTCATCCCATTTTAGACCCAGTTATTGCTTGCTTAGATGCTTACTTTAAAGGCAAGCCTCAGGATTTATCCAACCTGCCCTTGGCTCCAATCGGAACGGATTTTGAAAAGCGAGTTTGGTCCTATTTACAGGAAATTCCTTATGGTCAGACAGTGACCTATGGACAAATAGCCCAAGACCTGCAAGTGGCTTCTGCCCAAGCAATTGGTGGAGCAGTGGGGCGCAATCCGTGGTCTATCCTAGTACCTTGTCATCGGGTGCTGGGAGCGGGCAAGCGTCTGACAGGTTATGCTGCAGGAGTGGAAAAGAAAGCTTGGCTCTTGGAGCATGAAGACGCAGATTTTAAAGATATAAAATAGAAAGTAAAAGACATGTTAGAATTTATCGAATACCCAAAATGTTCAACTTGTAAAAAAGCAAAACAAGAATTAAATCAACTCGGTGTGGACTATAAAGCCGTCCACATCGTCGAAGAAACACCTAGCCAAGAAGTTATTTTAAACTGGCTAGAGACCTCAGGTTTCGAGTTGAAGCAATTTTTCAACACCAGTGGGATCAAATACCGTGAATTAGGGCTGAAAGATAAGGTAGGAAGCCTGTCAAACCAAGAAGCGGCTGAGTTGCTAGCAAGTGACGGTATGTTGTTAAAACGACCCATTTTAGTAGAAAATGGAACTGTTAAGCAAATCGGTTATCGAAAACCTTATGAAGAATTGGGATTGAAATAGTTTTTATCTATCTCTTTGATAGATAAAATATATAACCTCCCTGTTTCAAAGTATGATAAACTAGTAGGTAGACAAAGTCTGTACCTGACCGTAGCAAATAATTTCATTGACGGCAGAAGTATGGTAGAATGAATCATTATCAGGAGAGGATGTTTTTATGAATGTTACAACGATTTTAGCATCAGATTGGTACCAAAACTTGATGCAATTGATTCCGGATGGCAAGCTTTTTAGCTTGCGTTCGGTCTTTGATGGAATCCCGAGAATTGTCCAACAACTTCCAATAACGATTATGTTGACCATTGGTGGTGCTCTTTTTGGCTTGGTTTTGGCGCTTCTTTTTGCCATTGTGAAGATCAATCGTGTCAAAATTTTATACCCCTTGCAGGCCTTCTTTGTTAGCTTCTTAAAAGGGACACCGATTTTGGTGCAACTCATGTTGACCTACTACGGAATTCCTTTGGCTTTGAAAGCTCTCAATCAGCAATGGGGAACTGGTTTCAATATCAATGCGATTCCAGCCGCTGCTTTTGCAATTGTCGCCTTTGCCTTTAATGAAGCAGCTTATGCTAGTGAAACCATTCGTGCAGCCATTCTCTCAGTCAATCCTGGTGAGATTGAGGCGGCACGCAGTCTGGGGATGACCCGAGCGCAAGTTTATCGTCGCGTGATTATTCCAAATGCGGCCGTTGTGGCGACTCCAACCTTAATCAATTCCCTAATCGGCTTGACCAAAGGAACTTCTCTAGCCTTTAGTGCGGGTGTTGTGGAAGTCTTTGCCCAAGCTCAGATTTTGGGTGGAGCTGATTACCGCTACTTTGAACGCTTTATCTCCGTTGCCCTTGTTTATTGGGTAGTCAATATCGGAATTGAAAGCCTTGGTCGTTTCATCGAGAGAAAAATGGCTATTTCTGCACCCGATACAGTGCAAGCAGATGTGAAAGGAGACCTTCGTTAATGATTAAGATTTCGAATTTAAGCAAATCCTTTTCAGGACAGACTGTCTTGGATCATCTGGACTTAGATATTCAAAAAGGGGAAGTTGTAGCCTTGATTGGTTCTTCAGGAGCTGGAAAATCAACCTTCCTTCGCAGTCTCAATTATCTTGAAACACCTGACAGTGGCTCTATTCAGATTGATGATTTCTCAGTTGATTTTTCTAAAATCACTCAAGAAGAAATCCTTGCCCTACGCCGTAAGCTGTCTATGGTTTTCCAACAGTTTAATTTGTTTGAACGCCGCACGGCACTTGATAATGTGAAAGAAGGCTTGGTTGTTGTCAAGAAATTATCTGACCAAGAAGCAACTAAGATTGCCAAGGAAGAGTTGGCTAAGGTTGGGCTTTCTGACCGTGAAAACCATTACCCTCGACATTTATCAGGTGGACAAAAGCAACGGGTTGCCTTAGCGCGTGCACTCGCTATGAAACCAGATGTCTTGCTCTTAGACGAACCAACTTCAGCCCTTGACCCAGAATTGGTTGGTGAAGTAGAAAAATCTATTGCAGATGCTGCTAAGTCAGGTCAAACCATGATTTTGGTTAGTCATGATATGTCCTTTGTAGCCCAAGTAGCTGATAAGATTCTCTTCTTAGATAAGGGGAAAATCATTGAGTCTGGAACACCGGATGAGATTATCCACCATCCTAAAGAAGAGCGGACAAAAGAATTCTTCGCTAGTTACAAACGGACTTATATTTGATATAATAGATAAAGGAAAACTCAGTTAGCTGGACTAGCTGAGTTTACTCTTTAAAAAAGATAGAAATGAGAGAAATCATGCTACTTCAACTATTTTCTTTATATTTTGAGAGTTTGATCTTGACCACCATCCTCGTCCTGATTTTTTTAGGGATTTGGATTGGACTGAGAGCCATGTCGGGAGTTGATAAGACAGCCAAGGCTCGCCAAGCCCATCTCTATGATATGATTATGATTGGGGTCTTGGTTGTTCCAGTATTATCCTTTGCGGTTATGAGTTTAATTCTTGTTTTCAAGGCATAATCCTTGCATGATTGACAAGAAAGAGTTAGAATAAAGATAGTTACAACAAGAAAGAAGGAATCTATATGTACGATACTATTATTATCGGTGCTGGACCTGCAGGGATGACTGCAGCCTTGTATGCTGCTCGAAGCAATCTAAAAGTTGCTCTTATTGAAGGTGGTCTGCCAGGTGGTCAGATGAATAATACATCTGATATTGAAAATTACCCTGGATACGCTAATATTAGTGGGCCAGAATTGGCTGAAAAGATGTTTGAACCGCTTGAAAATCTTGGTGTTGAGCACATTTATGGCTATGTTGAAAATATCGAAGACCATAGTGATTTTAAGAAAGTGATGACTGATGATCAAACATATGAAACACGTACAGTTATCGTAGCAACTGGTTCTAAACACCGTCCTTTGGGAGTACCTGGAGAAGAAGAACTGAACAGTCGTGGTGTTTCCTACTGTGCCGTGTGTGATGGTGCTTTCTTCCGTGACCAAGATTTGTTAGTAGTTGGAGGTGGAGATTCGGCTGTTGAAGAAGCCCTCTTCTTGACTCGTTTTGCCAAGACTGTTACCATTGTTCACCGTCGTGACCAACTTCGTGCCCAAAAAGTTTTACAAGACCGCGCCTTTGCGAATGAGAAAATCAGCTTTATCTGGGATTCTGTAGTGAAGGAAATCAAGGGTGAAAACCGAGTAGAATCTGTTGTATTTGAAAATGTGAAAACAGGTCAAGTGACAGAACAAGCTTTCGGTGGTGTCTTTATCTATGTTGGTTTGGACCCTCTTAGCGATTTTGTTAAAGAATTAAATATTCAAGATCAGGCAGGTTGGATTGTGACAGATAACCACATGAAAACTGCAGTTGACGGTATCTTTGCGGTTGGAGATGTTCGCTTGAAAGACCTTCGCCAAGTAACAACAGCAGTTGGAGATGGAGCTATCGCTGGTCAAGAAGCTTACAAGTTTATCACCGAACATAGTTAATACACTTCGAAAATCTCTTCAAACCACGTCAGCTTCGCTTTGCCGTAGGTATGGATACTGACTTCGTCAGTTCTATCCACAACCTCAAAACAGTGTTTTGAGCTGACTTCATCAGTCTTATCTACAATCTTAAAGCAGTGCTTTGAGCTGTCTATAGCTAGCTTCATAGTTTGCTCTTTGATTTTCATTGAGTATAATCATAAAAAAGTTTCCAATCAGATGACTGGAAACTTTTTTATAGTCTATTTCGAAAAACTTCGTACATGAGAATGGCTGCAGCAACACTGGCATTGAGGCTTTGAACATGCCCATTCATAGGTATGGTAATCATCTCATCAACCTGTTTTTTGATGTTGCTAGAGATGCCTTTTCCTTCATTTCCGATGATGAGGGCAATTTTCCCTTTTGTATTCCACTTGTGGCAAGGAGTACCGTTCATATCCGTTCCAAAGGTCCAGAAGCCTTCATCCTTAAGTTTATCTAAGGTTTGACTGAGATTGGTCACTCGGGCGATTGGAACATGCTCAATAGCACCTGTGGCCGTTTTGGCAACGACAGGAGTAACTCCGACAGCACGGTGCTTGGGAATGATGACACCTGAAACATTGGTCGCATCGGCTGTTCTCAAGATTGAACCCAAATTATGGGGATCAGTTAACCCGTCCAGAATCAATAGCAAAGGATTTTCTTCTTGACGCGTTTTTGCAAGGATATGCTCTAGCTCGCTATAGGCAAATTCAGATACTCGTAGAACAAAACCTTGGTGGACAGCGCCTTCAGTCATCTCAGAGAGGGATTTTTTTGAAGTCCAAGAAATGGACACCTTCTTTTCTGTAGCCAGTTCCTTGACTTTCTCAACGTTCTTACCTCGGAGATCTTCTTGGAGGTAGAGTTTGTTGCCAGTATTTGCAAGGAGGGCTTCGGTAACGGCGTGGACGCCATAGACAATATCATTTGTTTTCATGCCTCTATTATAACACAAAACCCCGTCTTGCAACGGGATTTTCTTTATTCTAGAATTAGTAAACCATCTTTAACTGCAAATGGGTCTTTTTCATTGATGCGATCGTAAAACATGATTCCGTTAATGTGGTCAATTTCATGTTGAACAACGATGGAGTTGTAGCCTTTGAGTTTGATACGGTGTTTTTCGCCATCCTTGTCAAAGTAGTCAACAGTAACGCGAGCATGGCGGACTACATAGCCAGGCACGTTGCGGTCAACAGACAGACAACCTTCTCCTTCACCAAGAGCAGCATCTTGAACAGAGTGAGAGACGATTTTTGGATTGTACATAATAGCTTGCAAGTCGTAAGCTTCCTCTGGAGTTTCGCCTTCTTCGACAATGTTTGGCACCAAAACAGCGATAATACGTTTTGAGATATCTACTTGAGGGGCAGCAAGTCCAACCCCACCGCGGAGTCCCATTTTTTCAGCCATGACAGGATCTTGGGAATGTTTAAGGAATTGCATCATCTTTTCGCCAAGAATGATTTCTTGATCAGATAGGGGGAAAGTAACTTCCTCAGCAACTGCGCGAAGAGTCGGATTCCCCTCGCGGATAATATCGTTCATATCAATTAAGTGAGCAGCTTTTGTAATACGTTCTATAGCAGACATTTTCTCTCCTTTCATTACATCTACATGATATCACAAAATGACAAGGATTGAAAGCATTACGGCATTAAGCTTTTTTAGAAATTTACTAGCAAGTTGAATTCAATTGTGAAAGAATTACTTATCTGTGATATAATAAAAAGAAAAGGCTTGCATAAGAAAGCAGGGAGAATGAAGATGCAGAGAAGACAAGATAGATATAAACGTGGACCAGTTTTTCATTTTGTGAGAGGCTTTGTAAACTTTTTTAGGAGTTATCGCAAGTGGAGTAATAAGGGATTTGTGGCGATACTCTTGCTAGCAGTTGCTTTATCAATGGGCTTGGTCTTGTTGTTTGAAAGCTTCCAAGGAATCCCTTTAACCAGTCATAAAAAGGATGCCATTTCTCAAGAAGCAAATAAGACGAATCAAAATGCTAAAGATCAGGAAGATGAAAAAACTGCCAGAATTATGGCTAACGGTGACCTCCTCTATCATATTCCCATCTATCGTTCCGCGTTAAAAGAAGATGGTACCTATGATTTTCATGAAAATTTTGATTATGTGAAACCATGGCTCAAACAAGCAGACTTGATTATAGGTGATTTTGAAGGTACGGTAAACAAGGACCACTATTTGGCAGGTTATCCTCTCTTTAATGCACCTAGCGAAGTTATGGATGCCATCAAGGATGCTGGTTATCAAGTATTAGACTTGGCGCATAACCATATCCTAGATTCACAAATAGAAGGTGTGGTTTCAACAGCAGATGCTATTGAAAAGGCAGGAATGACACCTATTGGTGTGTATACGCATGAGTCTCGTGATCAAGCTCCTCTTGTAATTAAGGAAGTGAACGGTATCAAGGTTGCACTTTTGGCCTATTCTTATGGTTTTAACGGAATTGAGCAAAGTATTTCTCAAGAAGACTATGATCGCTATCTTTCAGATCTAAATGAAGACAAGATGAAGGCTGAAATTGAACGGGCAGAGAAGGAAGCGGATATCACCATTATTATGCCTCAGATGGGTGTGGAGTATCGCTTAGAACCAACTGAAGAACAAAAGGCTCTTTATCACAAGATGATTGATTGGGGAGCTGATATTATCTTTGGAGGACACCCTCACGTAGTTGAACCATCTGAAACGATTGAAAAAGATGGAGACAAGAAACTCATTATCTATTCAATGGGGAACTTCATTTCCAATCAACGAATTGAAACCATGCAAGATGAAGAGAATGCTAAGTGGACAGAGCGTGGCGTGCTCATGGATGTGACTGTTAAGAAAAAAGCCGGTAAGACGACAATCGAAACTGCCAAAGCGCATCCTTCTTGGGTAAACCGTACACCAAAAGGAACCTATTCTCCAGAAGGTTATCCACTATTCCTATACCAAACTTATATCTTAGAAGATTTTATCGAGGGTGGTAGTCATCGTGACCAGTTAGATGAAGCGACTAAGGAACGAATTGATACAGCCTACAAAGAAATGAACGAACATGTGGGATTGAAGTGGGACTAACTTTAATCCAGAGGAAAGTAAATGACGATTAAAGTAATTGCGACAGATATGGATGGGACCTTGTTGGATGCTAGAGGCCAACTTGATCTCCCACGCTTGGAAAAGATTTTAGATCAGTTGGATCAAAGGGGGATTCGTTTTGTCATCGCGACGGGCAATGAAATTCACCGCATGAGGCAACTACTGGAGCACTTGGTCGATCGAGTAGTTCTGGTTGTTGCCAATGGTGCTCGTATTTTTGAAAACAATGAACTGATTCAGGCTCAGACTTGGGATGATGCCATTGTCGATAAGGCTTTGGCTCATTTTAAGGGTCGAGCGTGTCAGGATCAGTTTGTTGTAACGTCTATGAAGGGTGGTTTCGTCAAAGAAGGTACGATTTTTACAGACCTTGAAAGTTTTATGACTCCAGAAATGATTGAAAAATTCTACCAACGGATGCAATTTGTGGACGAATTAACCTCTGACCTCTTTGGTGGTGTGCTCAAGATGAGTATGGTTGTTGGTGAGGAACGTTTGAGTTCGGTCTTGGAAGAAATCAATGACCTCTTTGATGGCCGTGTTCGTGCTGTATCGAGTGGCTATGGTTGCATTGATATCCTTCAAGCTGGAATTCATAAAGCATGGGGCTTGGAAGAATTACTCAAGCGCTGGGACTTGACCTCCCAACAAATCATGGCTTTTGGTGACAGTGAAAATGATGTTGAAATGCTTGAAATGGCTGGAATTGCCTATGCGATGGAAAATGCTGATGATAAAGCCAAAGCTGTGGCTACTGCTCTAGCGCCAGCCAATAGCCAAGGAGGAGTTTATCAAATCTTGGAAAACTGGTTAGAAAAAGGAGAATGAAGTGGCAGTACAGTTATTAGAAAATTGGTTACTAAAGGAACAAGAAAAAATCCAAACCAAGTATCGTCACTTAAATCAGGTTTCTGTTGTAGAGCCAGACATTCTTTTTATTGGGGATTCTATTGTCGAATATTATCCTCTGCAGGAACTATTTGGGACTTCGAAGACGATTGTCAATCGAGGCATTCGAGGGTATCAGACAGGGCTGTTATTAGAAAATCTAGATGCGCATCTGTACGGTGGGGCAGTAGATAAAATTGTCCTTTTGATTGGGACAAATGATATCGGAAAAGATGTGCCTGTGAATGAGGCTCTCAATAACCTCGAAGCTATCATACAATCCATTGCTCGCGATTATCCATTGACTGAGATTAAATTGCTTTCTATTTTGCCAGTCAATGAGGGAGAAGAGTACAAGCAGACAGTCTATATCCGCACGAATGAAAAAATTCAGAAATGGAATCAAGCCTATCAAGAGCTTGCTTCTGCCTATATGCAGGTAGAATTTGTGCCAGTTTTTGATAGTTTGACAGACCAGGCAGGTCAACTCAAAAAAGATTATACAACTGATGGGTTGCACCTTAGTGTTGCTGGTTATCAGGTTTTGACAAAATCTTTGAAAGACTATCTTTTGTAGTTAATTGCTTTCCTTTTTGCATTTTTGTGTTAGATAAGGTATAATGGTTTTATTGTCTTTTGGGGTCGTTACGGATTCGACAGGCATTATGAGGCATATTTTGCGACTCGTGTGGCGACGTAAACGCTCAGTTAAATATAACTGCAAAAAATAACACTTCTTACGCTCTAGCTGCCTAAAAACCAGCAGGCGTGACCCGATTTGGATTGCTCGTGTTCAATGACAGGTCTTATTATTAGCGAGATACGATCAAGTCTTGTCTAGCGGCTTGATAAGAGATTGATAGACTCGCGGTTTCTAGGCTTGAGTTATGTGTCGAGGGACTGTTAAACGAATACATAACCTATGGTTGTAGACAAATATGTTAGCAGATGTTTGGACGTGGGTTCGACTCCCACCGGCTCCATTGATAATTTACATTGTTTTGTAAATCTTTCTAAAACGTTGTTTTTACAACGTTTTTTATTTTATTCTTTGGTATTCTTTTGCAAAAAAAGAATACAACATTTAGTTTTCATTTTTGTGTTATAATTAAGGTGCCTTAAGAAAAATAATGAAAAAACTAAATGTTTTTCATATAGTTTTCATTGTTTTAATAGTTTAAAGTCAATCTTATTTTTCTCTAATAGAAAATAATGAAAAAGTAGGTTTAGAAAGAGGTAAGTATCTATGTCTTCTCATAAAAAAGTGTCACTCTCTGAGATTAATCAATCTATCGATACTCCAAATAACAATCATTTCTGGCAAAATTTAAATGCCTTTTTAGGTCCGGGTGCTCTTGTCGCAGTTGGTTATATGGATCCAGGAAACTGGATTACCAGTGTAGTCGGTGGTGCTTCCTATAAGTATAGTCTCTTGTTTGTTATCTTGATTTCATCTCTCATTGCCATGCAACTTCAGCAGATGGCAGGAAAGCTTGGTATTGTAACCCAGATGGACCTGGCTCAAGCAACGGCTCATCATTCACCTAAATGGCTTCGTTATAGTCTATGGGTGATTTTAGAATTAGCCTTGATGGCGACAGATCTGGCAGAAGTTCTAGGTTCAGCGATTGCTCTCAATCTTCTCTTTAAGATTCCGATTATGATAGCAATTCTCTTGACCGTGTTGGATGTTTTTCTCTTATTGCTTCTGATGAAATTTGGCTTTAAGAAGATTGAAGCTATTGTGACAACACTGATTTTAACCATTCTAGCAATTTTTACCTATCTGGTAGCTTTGTCACATCCAAGCTTCCAAGGAATCGTTGAGGGTTATCTACCGAATGCAACCTTATTTGAAAGTCCCTTGCCAGGTCATGAAAGTCAATTAACTTTAGCTCTGGGGATTGTAGGTGCGACGGTTATGCCTCATAACCTCTATTTGCATTCTTCCTTGTCTCAAACTCGGAAAATCAATCACAAGGACAAGGATGATGTTCGAAAAGCGGTGCGCTTTATGACCTGGGATTCAAATCTCCAATTATCCTTGGCCTTTGTGGTTAACTCCCTTCTATTAATTCTCGGGGCGGCTCTCTTTTTCGGCCATGCATCTGAGATTTCTGCCTTCTCTCAAATGTATAATGCCTTGCAGGATTCTACTATTGCAGGAGCTATAGCTAGCTCGACCTTATCAACCTTGTTTGCCTTGGCTTTATTAGCCAGTGGTCAAAATTCGACAATTACGGGTACCTTGACTGGACAAATCGTTATGGAAGGTTTCTTGCATATGAGATTACCTCAATGGTTCATTCGTTTGGCAACTCGTCTCTTTGCCTTGTTGCCTGTCATGATTGTAGCGGTTCTGTTTGGTCATCAGGAAAAAACATTGGATCAGTTATTGGTTTATTCACAAGTCTTTCTTTCGATTGCTCTTCCATTTTCAATCTTCCCACTGATTTATCTAACTTCTAAGAAATCACTGATGGGAGAATTTACCAATGCCAAATGGAATACCATCCTTGGCTATATCGTTTCCATTATCTTAACAATTCTCAATGTGAAATTGTTATTTGATATTTTCTAAGAAATTCACCCGAGTTATAAAACAAGCATATAAGAAAAAAGATACCCAAGATTTCTTGGGTATCTTTTTTAAAATAAACGGAAGACATGGGATTCGAACCCACGCACGCTATTACACGCCTACCGCGTTTCCAACACGGCCTCTTAAGCCTCTTGAGTAATCTTCCAATACTTACTCAAATAGTCTACCATAAAGCCTCTTATCTTGCAATAAAAATTCTGGAAACAAGAAAAATGATAGTTTTTGAAAGAAAATGACAAAAAATGCTTGACTTTGAAAGAAAGTGTGATAGAATGAATAGTGTAAACGATAACAGGAGGTGATTCAGTGTTAAAAACAGAGCGGAAGCAACTGATTCTAGAGGAGTTAAATCAACATCATGTAGTTTCTCTAGAAAAATTAGTTAGTTTGCTAGAAACGTCAGAATCAACGGTTCGAAGAGATTTGGATGAGTTGGAAGCGGAAAACAAGCTTCGTCGCGTGCATGGTGGAGCAGAATTGCCCCATTCCTTGCAGGAAGAAGAAACCATTCAAGAAAAATCTGTCAAAAACCTTCAAGAGAAGAAATTGTTGGCTCAGAAAGCAGCCTCTCTCATTAAGGAACAAGATGTCATCTTTATCGATGCAGGAACAACAACTGCTTTTTTGATTCATGAATTGGTCAATAAGAATGTTACAGTCGTGACCAACTCGATTCACCATGCTGCTCAGTTGGTTGAAAAGCAGATTCCAACTGTCATGGTTGGAGGTGGTGTCAAGATGGCGACGGATGCTAGCATCGGAGGCGTTGCTCTTAACCAAATTAACCAATTGCACTTTGACCGTGCCTTTATCGGGATGAATGGTGTGGACGATGGCTATTATACGACTCCTGATATGGAGGAGGGAGCTGTGAAGCGAGCTATTTTGGAGAATGCCAAACAGACCTATGTCTTGGTGGATTCATCAAAAATTGGACAAACTTGCTTTGCTAAGGTAGCACCACTCAAACGAGCTATTGTTATCACAAGTCAAGGGCATGAGCTCTTGCAGGCTATTAAGGAGAAAACGGAGGTAATAGAAGTATGATTTATACAGTCACACTCAATCCATCCATTGACTATATCGTTCGTTTGGACCAAGTCCAAGTCGGTAGTGTCAATCGTATGGACAGTGATGATAAGTTTGCTGGTGGGAAAGGAATTAATGTCAGTCGTGTCTTGAAGCGCTTAGATATTCCAAATACAGCGACGGGATTTATCGGAGGCTTTACTGGTAAATTTATCACAGATACTTTGGCTGATGAAGCAATCGAGACACGTTTTGTCCAAGTGGCAGAAGATACTCGTATCAATGTTAAAATCAAAGCAGACCAAGAAACAGAAATCAACGGAACGGGTCCAACTGTTGAACCGGCTCAGCTAGAAGAATTGAAAGCTATTCTTTCAAGTTTAACTGCAGAAGACACGGTTGTATTTGCGGGTTCGAGTGCTAAAAACCTAGGAAATGTTATCTACAAGGATTTGATTGCCTTGACACGCAAGACTGGTGCGCAAGTCGTTTGTGACTTTGAAGGACAGACCTTGATTGATAGTTTGGACTACCAGCCACTTTTGGTCAAACCAAACAATCATGAACTTGGAGCAATTTTTGGGGTTAAACTCGAAAGTTTAGATGAAATCGAGAACTATGCTCGTCAGTTACTGGCCAAAGGAGCTCAAAACGTCATTATCTCCATGGCTGGGGACGGTGCCCTTCTTGTTACATCTGAGGGATCTTACTTCGCCAAACCTATTAAGGGAACAGTCAAAAATTCAGTTGGAGCTGGTGATTCTATGGTTGCTGGATTCACAGGTGAATTTGTTAAATCAAAAGACGCAGTAGAAGCCTTCAAATGGGGAGTGGCTTGTGGAACAGCAACTACCTTCTCGGATGACTTGGCAACGGCAGAATTTATTAAAGAAACATATGAAAAAGTTGAGGTAGAAAAAAGATGAAAATTCAAGACCTATTGAGAAAAGATGTCATGTTGCTGGATTTACAGGCGACTGAAAAAACAGCTGTCATTGAAGAGATGATTAAAAGTTTGACAGACCACGGTTATGTCACAGATTTTGAAACCTTTAAAGAAGGAATTTTGGCGCGTGAAGCTTTGACTTCCACTGGTTTGGGTGACGGAATCGCAATGCCTCACAGCAAAAATGCTGCTGTAAAAGAAGCGACTGTTCTCTTTGCTAAGTCAAACAAGGGTGTTGACTATGAAAGTTTAGATGGACAACCAACTGACCTTTTCTTTATGATTGCAGCTCCAGAAGGTGCCAATGATACTCACTTAGCAGCCTTGGCAGAATTGTCTCAATACTTGATGAAAGATGGCTTTGCTGATAAACTTCGTCAAGCAACATCAGCTGACCAAGTTATCGAACTTTTTAACCAAGCTTCAGAAAAAGCTGAGGAGCCAGTTCAAGCACCTACCAATGACTCTGGTGACTTTATCGTGGCTGTTACAGCTTGTACAACAGGTATTGCCCACACTTACATGGCTCAAGAAGCCCTTCAAAAAGTGGCTGCTGAAATGGGTGTTGGAATCAAGGTTGAAACCAACGGTGCTAGCGGTGTTGGAAACCAACTAACTGCTGAGGACATCCGCAAGGCTAAAGCTGTTATCATAGCTGCAGACAAGGCGGTTGAGATGGATCGTTTCGATGGCAAACCATTGATCAATCGTCCAGTTGCTGACGGTATCCGTAAAACAGAAGAGTTAATTAACTTGGCTCTTTCAGGAGATGCTGAAGTTTATCGTGCTGCTAATGGAACAAAAGCTACAACAGCCTCTAACGAAAAACAAAGTCTTGGTGGTGCCTTCTACAAACACTTGATGAGTGGTGTATCGCAAATGTTGCCATTTGTTATTGGCGGTGGTATCATGATTGCCCTTGCCTTCTTGATTGACGGTGCTTTGGGTGTTCCAAATGAAAATCTTGGTAATCTTGGTTCCTACCATGAGCTAGCTTCTATGTTCATGAAAATTGGTGGAGCTGCCTTTGGTTTGATGCTTCCAGTCTTTGCAGGTTATGTTGCCTACTCTATCGCTGAAAAACCAGGTTTGGTAGCAGGTTTCGTGGCTGGTGCTATTGCCAAAGAAGGTTTTGCCTTTGGTAAAATTCCTTATGCCGCAGGTGGTGAAGCAACTTCAACTCTTGCAGGTGTCTCATCTGGTTTCCTAGGTGCCCTTGTTGGTGGATTTATCGCAGGTGCTTTAGTTCTTGCTATCAAGAAATACGTTAAAGTTCCTCGTTCACTTGAAGGTGCAAAATCAATCCTTCTTTTGCCACTTCTTGGAACAATCTTGACTGGATTTGTCATGCTAGCTGTTAATATCCCAATGGCAGCAATCAACACTGCTATGAATGACTTCCTAGGTGGTCTTGGAGGAGGTTCAGCTGTCCTTCTTGGTATCGTTCTTGGTGGTATGATGGCTGTTGACATGGGTGGACCAGTCAACAAAGCTGCCTATGTCTTTGGTACAGGTACGCTTGCAGCAACTGTTTCTTCAGGTGGTTCTGTTGCTATGGCAGCAGTTATGGCTGGAGGAATGGTACCACCACTTGCAATCTTTGTTGCAACTCTTCTTTTCAAAGATAAATTTACTAAAGAAGAACGCAACTCTGGTTTGACAAACATTATCATGGGCTTGTCATTTATCACTGAGGGAGCGATTCCATTTGGTGCAGCCGACCCAGCTCGTGCTATCCCAAGCTTCATCCTTGGTTCAGCAGTAGCAGGTGGCCTCGTTGGTCTTACTGGTATCAAACTCATGGCGCCACACGGAGGAATCTTCGTTATCGCGCTTACTTCAAATGCTCTTCTTTACCTCGTTTCTGTCTTAGTAGGAGCAATCGTAAGTGGTGTGGTCTATGGTTACCTACGCAAACCACAAGCATAAAAAATAGAAAAATGAAAAGATTGGACCGTTTGGTGCAGTCTTTTTCTCTTTCCGAAATGCCTGTGAAATATGGTATAATAGAAGAATGGCAAACAAGAATACAAGTAAAACAAGACGGAGACCGTCTAAAGCAGAACTCGAAAGAAAAGAAGCGATTCAACGAATGTTGATTTCGTTGGGAATCGCGCTTTTATTGATTTTCGCAGCCTTTAAATTAGGGGCTGCAGGTATAACCCTTTACAATTTAATTCGCTTGCTGGTGGGTAGCCTAGCTTATCTGGCAATATTTGGCATCCTACTCTATCTCTTCTTTTTCAAGTGGATACGAAAACAGGAAGGGCTCCTATCTGGCTTTTTCACCATATTTGCAGGTTTGCTCTTGATTTTTGAGGCCTACTTAGTTTGGAAATATGGTTTGGATAAGTCGGTATTAAAAGGGACTATGGCTCAGGTTGTGACTGATCTGACTGGTTTTCGAACAACCAGTTTTGCTGGTGGAGGCTTGATTGGTGTTGGACTCTATGTGCCAACAGCCTTTCTCTTCTCAAATATCGGTACTTACTTTATTGGTTCTATCTTGATTTTAGCAGGTGCTCTCCTAGTCAGTCCTTGGTCTGTTTACGATATTGCTGAATTTTTCAGTAGAGGCTTTGCCAAATGGCGGGAAGGGCATGAGCGTCGAAAAGAGGAACGCCTTGTCAAACAAGAAGAAAAAGCTCGCCAAAAGGCTGAGGAAGAAGCTAGATTAGAAAAAGAAGAGGCTGAAAAAGCCTTACTCGATTTGCCTCCTGTTGATATGGAAACGGGTGAAATTCTGACAGCAGATGTTGTTCTTGACGGTCCACCTGTTCCGGAAGAAGAGTGGGTAGAACCAGAAATCATCTTGCCTCAAGCTGAACTTGAATTCGCTGAACAGGAAGATGGCTCTGATGACGAAGATGTTCAGGTCGATTTTTCAGCCAAGGAGGCTCTTGAATACAAACTTCCAAGCTTACAACTCTTTGCCCCAGATAAACCAAAAGACCAGTCTAAAGAGAAGAAAATCGTTCGGGAAAATATCAAAATCCTAGAAGAAACCTTTGCTAGCTTTGGTATCAAGGTAACGGTTGAACGGGCTGAAATTGGACCATCCGTGACCAAGTATGAAGTCAAGCCAGCAGTGGGTGTAAGGGTCAACCGCATTTCTAATCTCGCAGACGACCTTGCTCTAGCCTTGGCAGCCAAGGATGTTCGAATCGAAGCACCTATCCCAGGGAAATCCCTGGTCGGAATCGAAGTACCCAACTCTGAGATTGCGACTGTATCCTTCCGCGAACTATGGGAACAATCTCAAACAAAAGCAGAAAATCTCTTGGAAATTCCTCTAGGAAAGGCGGTTAATGGCACCGCAAGAGCTTTTGACCTTTCCAAAATGCCCCACTTGCTAGTTGCAGGTTCAACCGGTTCAGGGAAGTCAGTAGCTGTTAACGGCATTATCGCTAGCATCCTCATGAAGGCGAGACCTGACCAAGTTAAATTTATGATGGTCGATCCCAAGATGGTTGAGTTGTCTGTTTACAATGATATTCCCCACCTCTTGATTCCAGTCGTGACCAATCCACGTAAAGCCAGCAAGGCTTTGCAAAAGGTCGTGGATGAAATGGAAAATCGTTATGAACTCTTTGCAAAGGTAGGAGTTCGGAATATTGCAGGTTTTAATGCTAAGGTAGAAGAGTTTAATGCCCAGTCTGAGTACAAGCAGATTCCGCTACCGCTCATTGTCGTGATTGTGGATGAGTTGGCTGACCTCATGATGGTTGCTAGCAAAGAAGTAGAAGATGCCATCATTCGTCTTGGACAGAAGGCGCGTGCTGCAGGTATCCACATGATTCTTGCAACCCAGCGTCCATCCGTTGACGTCATTTCTGGTCTGATCAAGGCCAATGTCCCATCTCGTGTCGCATTTGCGGTTTCATCAGGTACAGACTCGCGCACCATCTTGGATGAAAATGGAGCTGAGAAACTGCTTGGACGTGGAGATATGCTCTTTAAACCAATCGATGAAAATCATCCAGTTCGTCTCCAAGGCTCCTTTATCTCGGATGATGATGTTGAACGCATCGTAAACTTCATCAAGGCTCAGGCTGATGCGGACTACGATGAGAGTTTTGATCCAGGTGAGGTTTCTGAAAATGAAGGAGAATTTTCAGATGGTGAATCTGGTGGTGACCCGCTCTTTGAAGAAGCCAAGGCTTTGGTCATTGAGACCCAGAAAGCCAGCGCATCTATGATTCAGCGTCGTTTGTCAGTTGGATTTAATCGTGCGACCCGTCTCATGGAAGAGCTTGAGATAGCAGGTGTCATTGGTCCAGCTGAAGGTACCAAACCAAGAAAAGTTTTACAACAATAAAAAAATAGCTTCTTTCCAAGTTTGGAGGGAAGCTATTTTACTGGCTATTGATTACTTTTATTTTCTGAAGTTGGAGTATTATTGGACTGTTTTTCATTATCAGCGGCAGGTTTACTTGGAGTAGGAGTAGAAGAATCCTGAGTTGCTGCTTTCTGCTCTTCTTTTTTCTCTTCCTTGACGCTAGATTTTGGTGTTTCCTCTTGCTGTGTTTTTTCTTGGGTAGTGTTATTTTCCTTATTGGGACTAGTGTTTTCCTGAGGGGATTCCTTTTGAATTTCTTTGACAATTGTTGTCGTCTGGCTTGTCGTAGGTTCTTTTTTAGTATTTTTATTATTATCCAAGGCGTTCATGATAGTGATACTTGCAGTAATTAAGCCAAGGATACTACCGATAGTGGCAACAGTTTTTTGAAAGACCGTAAAGCCTTTTTTGATGTGTTCTGTTTTTGGTTTTGAAGTTCTACGATAATTAGACATATATTCTCTCCTTTAATTAAAATTTATTATACCGCATTTCTTTAAAAAAATCTTAAAAAAAGAGGAATTGCCCTTTCTTGTCGCAGGCTCCGTTTCATGATACAATAGAAGGAGTGATTTTAGAAAGCGTGAGAAAACATGATTTACTTTGATAATTCGGCGACGACCAAGCCCTATCCTGAAGCCCTTGAAACTTATATGCAGGTCGCTTCAAAAATTTTAGGAAATCCATCTAGTCTCCATCGTTTGGGAGACCAGGCAACACGAATCTTAGATGCTTCTCGCCAACAGATTGCAGATTTAATCAGTAAGAAAAGCGATGAAATCTTCTTTACTTCTGGTGGGACAGAAGGAGATAACTGGGTCATCAAGGGTGTGACCTTTGAAAAGGCTCAGTTTGGAAAACACATCATTGTATCAGCCATTGAACATCCGGCAGTCAAAGAGTCAGCCCTCTGGTTGAAAAGTCAAGGATTTGAAGTAGATTTTGCTCCAGTTGATAACAAAGGATTTGTAGATGTTGAAGCGTTATCAGATTTGATAAGACCTGATACGACCCTCGTTTCCGTCATGGCTGTGAACAATGAAATCGGCTCGATTCAACCTATTCAAGCTATTTCAGAACTATTGGCAGACAAGCCAACTATTTCCTTCCACGTTGATGCGGTTCAGGCACTTGCCAAGATTCCGACTGAAAAGTATCTGACAGAACGAGTGGATTTTGCGACTTTCTCTAGTCACAAGTTTCACGGAGTTCGAGGTGTTGGATTTGTCTATATCAAGTCTGGCAAGAAGATTACGCCTCTGTTGACTGGTGGTGGTCAGGAGCGTGATTATCGTTCAACAACTGAAAATGTGGCAGGAATTGCAGCGACAGCCAAGGCTCTCCGTTTGTCTATGGAAAAGCTAGGTTTCTTTACTAGCAAGACTGGGCAGATGAAGGCAGTGATTCGCCAAGCCCTTCTGGACTATCCAGATATTTTTGTCTTTTCAGATGAGGAAGACTTTGCCCCTCATATTCTGACTTTTGGAATCAAGGGTGTTCGTGGTGAAGTCATCGTTCACGCCTTTGAAGACTATGATATTTTTATCTCAACGACCTCTGCTTGTTCGTCAAAGGCAGGAAAACCAGCCGGAACCCTGATTGCTATGGGAGTGGACAAGGATAAGGCTCAGTCAGCTGTGCGTTTAAGCCTAGACCTTGAAAATGATATGAGTCAGGTCGAGCAGTTTTTGACCAAGTTAAAATTAATTTACAATCAAACTAGAAAAGTAAGATAGGAGCATTCATGCAGTATTCAGAAATTATGATTCGCTACGGAGAGTTGTCAACCAAGGGTAAAAATCGTATGCGTTTCATCAATAAACTTCGCAATAATATATCAGACGTTTTGTCTATCTATCCCCAAGTTAAGGTAACGGCAGATCGTGACCGTGCCCACGCTTACCTAAATGGAGCAGATTACACAGCAGTAGCAGAATCACTCAAACAAGTTTTTGGGATTCAAAACTTTTCTCCTGTTTATAAGGTCGAAAAATCTGTAGAAGTTCTGAAGTCTGCTGTCCAAGAGATTATGCAGGACATCTACAAGGATGGCATGACCTTTAAAATTTCTGGCAAGCGTAGCGACCACAACTTTGAGTTGGATAGTCGTGAACTCAATCAAACACTTGGAGGAGC
Source organism: Streptococcus sp. CL5.50 (assembly GCF_049738015.1). Lineage (NCBI taxonomy): Bacteria > Bacillati > Bacillota > Bacilli > Lactobacillales > Streptococcaceae > Streptococcus > Streptococcus sp. CL5.50. The sequence continues at coordinate 21,151 of NZ_JBKOTR010000003.1, read as the reverse complement.
TGTTTTCGAAGCCATTCCAAATGTGCAAGCTCAAATGAAAAGTCCTGACATCAATCTTCAGGTGGAAATCCGTGAAGAAGCAGCCTATCTTTCTTATGAAACCATTCGTGGGGCTGGTGGTTTGCCAGTTGGAACTTCAGGTAAAGGGATGCTCATGTTGTCAGGAGGGATCGACTCACCTGTAGCAGGTTATCTTGCACTTAAGCGTGGGGTGGATATTGAGGCTGTTCATTTTGCCAGCCCACCTTACACGAGTCCAGGCGCTCTTAAAAAAGCCCAAGATTTGACCCGTAAATTAACCAAGTTTGGGGGAAATATCCAGTTTATCGAAGTACCTTTCACAGAGATTCAAGAGGAAATCAAGGCCAAAGCGCCAGAAGCTTACTTGATGACTCTAACGCGTCGTTTTATGATGCGGATTACAGATCGTATTCGTGAGGTACGAAATGGTTTAGTTATCATCAATGGGGAAAGCCTAGGTCAAGTAGCCAGCCAAACCTTGGAGAGCATGCAGGCTATCAATGCAGTTACCAACACTCCCATCATCCGTCCAGTTGTGACAATGGATAAGTTGGAAATCATTGACATTGCTCAGGAAATTGACACCTTTGAAATTTCTATCCAGCCTTTTGAAGACTGTTGTACCATTTTTGCGCCAGATCGTCCGAAAACAAATCCTAAGATTAAGAATGCGGAGCAGTATGAAGCTCGTATGGATGTTGAAGGTTTAGTTGAGCGAGCAGTGGCTGGAATCATGATTACTGAGATTACACCGCAGGCTGAAAAAGATGAAGTGGATGACTTGATTGATAATTTGCTCTAATCAGAAAATCCAGAAGAATTTAGAAAAATAAATGAAAAAGTTAGTTTTTAATTCCAAAAATGGAAGCAAAACTAACTTTTTTTCTATAATTGTGATATAATAAAATAAAATTTTGAATATAGAGAGTTTTCTGACAATGAATCAATCCTACTTTTATTTAAAAATGAAAGAACACAAACTCAAGGTTCCTTATACAGGTAAGGAACGCCGTGTACGTGTTCTTCTGCCTAAAGATTATGAGAAAGACACGGATCGTTCCTATCCTGTTGTTTACTTTCATGACGGGCAAAATGTTTTTTATAGTAAAGAGTCCTTCATTGGCCATTCATGGAAGATTATCCCAGCTATTAAGCGTAATCCTGACATCAGTCGCATGATTGTCGTTGCCATTGACAATGATGGTATGGGGCGGATGAATGAGTATGCGGCTTGGAAGTTCCAAGAATCTCCTATCCCAGGGCAGCAGTTTGGTGGTAAGGGTGTGGAGTATGCCGAGTTTGTCATGGAGGTGGTCAAACCTTTTATCGATGAGACCTACCGTACCAAATCTGACCGCCAGCATACGGCTATGATTGGTTCCTCACTAGGCGGCAATATTACCCAGTTTATCGGTTTGGAATACCAAGACCAAATTGGCTGTTTAGGGGTCTTTTCATCTGCTAACTGGCTCCATCAAGAAGCCTTTAATCGCTATATTGAACGCAAGAAACTATCGTCTGACCAGCGTATCTTTATCTATGTTGGAACTGAAGAAGCAGATGATACGGACAAGACCCTGATGGCTGGTAATATCAAACAAGCCTATATCGATTCGTCTCTTCGGTATTACCATGATTTGATATCAGGTGGGGTGCACTTAGATAATCTTGTCTTGAAAGTTCAGTCTGGTGCCATCCATAGTGAAATCCCTTGGTCGGAGAATTTACCAGACTGTCTGAGATTTTTTGCAGAGAAATGGTAAGTTAGAAAAGGAGAAATCAAATGCATATTGAAAACCTTAGCCACTGGAGTGGCAATCTTAACCGTGAAATGTATCTTAATCGTTATGGACATGCTGGGATTCCAGTTGTGGTCTTTGCTTCATCAGGTGGTAGTCACAATGAATACTATGATTTTGGCATGATTGATGCTTGTGCTTCCTTTATCGAGGAAGGCCGTGTCCAGTTTTTTACCCTATCCAGTGTAGACAGTGAGAGCTGGTTGGCCACTTGGAAAAACGGTCACGACCAAGTGGAGATGCACCGTGCCTACGAACGCTACGTGATTGAGGAAGCCATTCCTTTTATCAAGCATAAGACAGGTTGGTTTGATGGCATGATGACGACAGGTTGCTCCATGGGCGCCTACCATGCTGTCAATTTCTTCCTCCAACATCCAGATGTCTTTACCAAAGTAATTGCTCTTAGTGGTGTCTACGACGCACGTTTCTTTGTCGGAGATTACTACAATGACGATGCAATTTACCAAAACTCGCCAGTAGATTATATTTGGAATCAGAACGATGGCTGGTTTATTGATCGTTACCGTCAGGCAGAAATTGTGCTGTGTACGGGTCTTGGAGCCTGGGAACAAGACGGTCTACCATCTTTCTACAAGCTTAAAGAAGCCTTTGACCAGAAACAAATTCCAGCCTGGTTTGCTGAATGGGGACACGATGTCGCCCACGACTGGGAATGGTGGCGCAAACAAATGCCTTATTTCCTTGGAAATCTCTATTTATAAAAGGAGTTACCTATGAATTACCTTGTTATTTCTCCCTACTATCCACAAAACTTTCAACAGTTTACCATTGAACTAGCTAATAAAGGCATCACCGTCTTGGGAATTGGCCAAGAACCTTACGAGCAATTGGATGAGCCCTTACGCAATAGCCTGACCGAGTATTTCCGTGTGGACAATCTTGAGAACATAGACGAAGTCAAACGTGCAGTTGCTTTTCTATTTTATAAACATGGCCCAATTGACCGTATCGAGTCCCACAATGAATATTGGCTAGAGCTGGACGCAGCACTCAGAGAACAATTCAATGTCTTTGGTGCCAAACCAGAGGATCTCAAAAAGACTAAATATAAGTCTGAAATGAAGAAACTTTTCAAAAAAGCAGGTGTCCCTGTGGTACCTGGAGCTGTTATCAAGACGGAAGCAGATGTTGATCAAGCAGTGAAAGAAATTGGTCTTCCAATGATTGCCAAACCTGATAATGGAGTGGGAGCAGCCGCAACCTTTAAGCTTGAAACAGAAGACGATATCAATCACTTCAAGTCTGAGTGGGATCATTCAACTGTTTATTTCTTTGAGAAATTTGTCACCTCTAGCGAAATTTGCACTTTTGATGGTCTAGTGGACAAGGATGGAAAGATTGTCTTTTCAACAACTTTTGACTACGCCTATACACCGCTTGATCTCATGATTTACAAGATGGACAATTCCTACTATGTTCTTAAGGATATGGATCCCAAATTACGTAAATATGGTGAGGCAATTGTCAAAGAATTTGGTATGAAAGAACGTTTCTTCCATATCGAGTTCTTCCGTGAAGGGGATGATTACATCGCCATTGAGTACAATAACCGCCCTGCAGGTGGTTTTACCATTGATGTTTATAACTTTGCTCATTCCTTGGACCTCTATCGTGGCTATGCAGCTATTGTCGCAGGAGAAGAGTTCCCAGTGTCAGAATTTGAATCTCAGTATTGTTTGGCTACTTCTCGCCGTGCAAATGCTCACTATGTTTATTCTGAGGAGGACTTACTTGCCAAATATAGTCAGCAGTTCAAGGTTAAAAAAATCATGCCAGCAGCCTTTGCGGAACTTCAAGGAGATTACCTTTATATGCTGACAACTCCTAGTCGACAAGAAATGGAGCAGATGATTGCAGATTTCGGACAACGTCAATAATAGGATATGAAGACTTAACAAGCTTTATTTGTTAAGTCTTTTTAAATTTCCTGAATTAAAGCGTTTTCCCAGTTAATCTTTTAGAAAACCTGTTGCTAAAAGATATAAAAATTGATAGAATAAGGATTGTCTAAAAAATTTTAAGGAGAATCTATCAAATGGATTTCACATGGGCAATTAAATATGCCACTGAATTTTTGGGAACTGCTATTTTGATCATTCTTGGTAATGGTGCAGTTGCTAACGTTGAACTTAAAGGTACGAAAGGTCACCAAAGTGGCTGGCTCGTTATAGCTGTTGGTTACGGTATGGGGGTTATGATTCCAGCTTTGATGTTTGGTAACGTATCAGGTAACCACATCAACCCAGCCTTCACTCTTGGACTTGCAATCAGCGGTCTCTTCCCTTGGGCGCAAGTAGCGCCTTATATCCTTGCACAAGTTTTGGGTGCTATCTTTGGTCAAGCCTTGGTTGTGGCAACACACCGCCCATACTACTTGAAAACTGAAAATCCAAACAATATCCTGGGTACTTTCTCAACAATCTCAAGTTTGGATCAAGGTACAAAAGAATCACGCTTTGCAGCAACTGTTAATGGTTTTGTAAATGAGTTTGTTGGATCATTTGTTCTTTTCTTTGCAGCCCTTGGATTGACTAAAAACTTCTTTGGTTCTGAAGTGCTTCAATACATGAAACAAATGGCTAGTCAAGCAGGTCAAAATGTTGACTTTTCTGATTTAGCAATCAAAGCCCAAGTAGCACCACATACTGCTTCAGGACTTTCAGTAGCTCACTTAGCACTTGGATTCCTTGTTATGGCCTTGGTAACATCACTTGGTGGACCTACAGGACCTGCCTTGAACCCTGCTCGTGACTTGGGACCACGTCTCCTTCATGCTTTCCTTCCAAAATCTGTTCTTGGTGAGCACAAAGGTGATTCAAAATGGTGGTACTCTTGGGTACCAGTAGTAGCACCGATAGCAGCAGCAATTGCGGCAGTAGCTATCTTCAAATTCCTTTACCTATAAGAAATTGAAACCGAGGAAATCCTCGGTTTTTTAGATGAAATTTTACGAAAAAAAGATAAATCTGAGCATAATTTCTTGTAAAAAATTCTAAAATCCTTTAAAATAAAAGAGTTGGAGGAGTTTATGAATGTAAATCAGATTGTACGGATTATTCCTACTTTAAAAGTTAATAATAGAAAATTAAATGAAACATTTTATATAGAAACCCTTGGCATGAAGGCCTTGTTAGAAGAGTCAGCCTTTCTGTCACTAGGTGATCAAACAGGTCTAGAAAAGCTGGTTTTAGAAGAAGCTCCAAGTATGCGCACTCGTAAGGTAGAGGGAAGAAAAAAACTAGCTAGATTGATTGTCAAGGTGGAAAATCCCTTAGAAATTGAAGGAATCTTATCTAAAACAGATTCGATTCATCGATTATATAAAGGTCAAAACGGCTACGCTTTTGAAATTTTCTCACCAGAAGATGATTTGATTTTGATTCACGCAGAAGATGATAGAGAAAGTCTAGTCGATGTAGGAGAAAAACCTGAATTTCAAACAGATCTGGAGTCAATTTCTTTAAGTAAATTTGAGATTTCTATGGAATTACACCTCCCAACGGATGTAGATAGTTTCTTGGAACTATCTGAAATTGGGACATCACTTGATTTTATCCCAGCTCAGGGTCAGGATCTGACTGTGGACAATACGGTTACTTGGGACTTGTCTATGCTCAAGTTCTTGGTTAATGAATTAGACATAGCAAGTCTGCGCCAGAAGTTTGAGTCTACTGAATATTTTATTCCTAAGTCTGAAAAATTCTTCCTAGGTAAAGATAGAAATAATGTTGAATTGTGGTTTGAAGCAGTATGAAGTGGACCAAGATTATTAAAAAAATAGAAGAACAAATCGAGGCAGGGATCTATCCCGGAGCCTCTTTTACGTATTTTAAGGACAATCAATGGACGGAGTTCTATATTGGCCAGAGTGACCCAGAGCATGGCTTGGATACTGAGACAGGACTACTTTATGACCTAGCCAGTGTCAGCAAGGTTGTTGGGGTAGGTACTGTTTTCACCTTCTTGTGGGAAAGAGGTCAATTAGATATTGACAGACCGGTAACCGATTTTTTAGCTGAGAGTGATTATCCAGACATCACTATTCGCCAGCTCTTGACTCACGCAACAGATCTTGATCCGTTTATTCCCAATCGTGATCTTTTAACAGATTCAGAATTAAAGGAAGCTATGTTTCATCTCAATAGACGAAATCAGCCAGCCTTTCTTTATTCGGATGTCCATTTTTTGTTGTTGGGTTTTATCTTGGAAAGAATCTTTAATCAAGACTTGGATGTGATTTTACAAGAACAAGTCTGGAATCTTTGGGGAATGACGGAAACCAAGTTTGGACCTGTTGAGCTTGCTGTTCCAACAGTTAGAGGTGTCGAGGCAGGTCTGGTACATGATCCCAAGGCTCGCCTCCTAGGCAGACATGCTGGTAGTGCTGGTTTGTTTTCGACTGTAAAGGATTTACAAATCTTTTTAGAACACTATTTAGAGGATGATTTTGCAAGAAATTTGAGTAAAAATTTTTCTCCTTTGGATGACAAGGAACGTTCTTTGGCATGGAATTTGGAAGGAGATTGGCTAGACCATACGGGCTATACAGGTACCTTTATCATGTGGAGTCGTCAGAAGCAAGAAGCGGCTATTTTTCTATCGAATCGTACCTATGAAAAGGATGAGAGGGCTCAATGGATTTTAGACCGCAATCAAGTAATGGACTTGATTCGCAAAGAAGAGTAAGGAGAGACATGTCAAACAGTTTAAAAGGGACTCTATTAACAGTTGTGGCTGGGATTGCTTGGGGCTTGTCAGGAACGAGTGGTCAATACCTGATGGCGCACGGAATTTCGGCTCTGGTTTTGACCAACTTGCGTCTTTTAATCGCTGGTGGAATTCTCATGCTCTTGGCTTATGCTACTGCAAAGGATAAAATGCTGGCCTTTTTAAAGGATAGAAAAAGTTTGCTGTCTCTTCTCATTTTTGCTCTAATTGGCCTCTTCCTCAATCAATTCGCCTATCTAACTGCTATTCAGGAAACCAATGCAGGAACCGCGACGGTGCTTCAGTATGTTTGTCCTGTTGGGATTTTGATTTATAGCTGTATCAAAGATAAGGTGGCACCGACACTGGGAGAGATTATTTCAATCATATTAGCCATTGGAGGGACCTTCCTGATTGCAACTCATGGGCAGTTGGACCAGTTATCCATGACACCTGCAGGCCTGTTCTGGGGTCTCTTTTCTGCTCTGACTTACGCACTTTATATCATTTTGCCCATAGCCTTGATTAAGAAGTGGGGGAGTAGCTTGGTCATTGGTGTGGGAATGGTCATAGCAGGTTTGGTCGCCCTTCCTTTTACAGGAGTTCTACAGACTGCTATCCCAACTAGTCTTGATTTTCTCCTGGCTTTTGCGGGTATTATCCTTATCGGGACTGTCTTTGCCTATACAGCCTTCTTAAAGGGAGCCAGTTTGATTGGACCGGTTAAGTCAAGCTTGTTGGCTTCAATTGAGCCAATTTCGGCGGTTTTCTTTGCCTTCCTAATCATGAATGAACAATTTTATCCCATTGATTTTCTTGGTATGGCAATGATATTAATTGCAGTAACTCTGATTTCGTTGAAAGATTTATTGTTAGAGAAATAAAAAAGACTCTTTGTCCGTGACAGAGAGTTTTTGCCTAGTAATCTAATTATTCTCAAGATAAAATTCAAAACGTTCGCCTACATATTGACTTTTTACATATTCAAAAGCAGTACCATCTTCTAGGTAGGAAACCTGAGTCAGCCCAAGAATAGCATGTCCTTTTTCAACTTCCAAATAGTGGGCAATTTTTTCCTTAGCGAGACGAGCATAAATAGTCTGCTGTGATTTGCCAATGCGGTAGCCATGTTTTTGCAAGGTTTGGAAGAAATGACTGGTGATTTCTTCTTTTTTAAAGTCCTTAATGAATTTTTCAGGAATAGAAGCAACTTCATAAACTAGAGGAACTTGGTCGGCATAGCGAACCCGCTCCATTCGGATAATATTTTCGGTAGGAGAAATTCCTAGTTTAGCAACTTCCTGCTCATTGGGAATGGTTTTTCTGTAGGAAATGAGCTGGCTAGAGGGTACTTTACCTTGAGACTTAACAATTTCAGTAAAACTGGTTGTCCCTCGCATCTTTTCTTGTACCCGAGTACTGGAAACAAAGGTGCCACTTCCTACGCGGCGCTCTAAGACACCTTCTTCAACTAATAGAGATACAGCTTGGCGGAGGGTCATGCGACTGACCTCAAACTGCTCTGCTAAATCTCGTTCACTAGGAAGCCTCTCCCCAATAGCCCAACGGTGCTCGTCAATATCCTTTTTAATCTGATCGTGGATTTTCATATAAGCAGGTAGCATATTTTCACTTCATTTCTATCTTTTCTCTATTGTACCCCAATAAACTAGAAAAAGTCAAACTTCGCCTTGTTTAGTTGGTAATTCGCCCTTATTTGTGATAGAATATTGAAAAAAGATATTTCTTTTGAGAAAGGAAAAAGATGAGCAACATTTCAACTGATTTGCAAGATGTAGAAAAAATCATCGTATTGGATTATGGTAGCCAGTACAACCAGCTGATTTCACGCCGTATCCGTGAGATTGGTGTTTTTTCAGAACTAAAAAGCCATAAAATTTCAGCTGCTGAAGTTCGTGAAATCAATCCTGTAGGAATTATCCTTTCAGGCGGACCAAACTCTGTATACGAAGATGGTTCATTTGATATTGACCCAGAAATCTTCGAACTTGGAATTCCTATTTTGGGAATTTGTTACGGTATGCAGTTGTTAACTCATAAACTTGGAGGAAAAGTTGTCCCTGCAGGTGACGCTGGAAATCGCGAATACGGTCAATCAACTCTTACTCACACACCATCAGCTCTTTTTGAATCAACACCTGATGAACAGACTGTTTTGATGAGCCATGGTGATGCAGTTACTGAGATTCCTTCTGACTTTGTTCGTACAGGTACATCTGCTGACTGCCCATACGCAGCCATTGAAAACCCAGATAAACACATTTACGGTATCCAATTCCATCCAGAAGTTCGTCATTCTGTATACGGGAATGATATCCTTCGTAACTTTGCCCTTAACATCTGTAAAGCTAAAGGCGACTGGTCAATGGATAACTTCATTGATATGCAGATTCAAAAAATCCGTGAAACCGTCGGTGATAAACGTGTCCTTCTTGGTCTATCCGGTGGGGTTGACTCATCTGTCGTTGGGGTTCTTCTCCAAAAGGCTATTGGCGATCAATTGATCTGTATCTTCGTAGACCACGGTCTTCTTCGTAAAGGAGAAGCGGACCAAGTTATGGACATGCTTGGTGGTAAGTTTGGTTTGAATATCGTCAAAGCAGACGCTGCTAAACGTTTCCTTGATAAACTTGCTGGCGTTTCTGACCCAGAACAAAAACGTAAAATCATCGGTAACGAATTTGTGTATGTCTTTGATGACGAAGCAAGCAAGCTCAAAGATGTGAAATTCCTTGCTCAAGGTACCTTATATACAGACGTTATCGAGTCTGGTACAGATACAGCTCAAACTATCAAGTCACATCACAACGTGGGTGGTCTTCCAGAAGACATGCAATTTGAATTGATCGAACCACTCAACACTCTCTATAAAGATGAAGTTCGTGCCCTTGGTACAGAGCTTGGTATGCCAGACCATATCGTATGGCGCCAACCATTCCCAGGACCAGGACTTGCTATCCGTGTCATGGGAGAAATTACTGAAGAAAAACTTGAAACAGTTCGTGAGTCAGACGCTATCCTTCGTGAAGAAATTGCTAAAGCTGGTCTTGATCGCGATATCTGGCAATACTTCACAGTTAATACAGGCGTTCGTTCAGTTGGTGTTATGGGTGACGGTCGTACATATGACTACACGATTGCAATCCGTGCTATCACCTCTATCGATGGTATGACTGCTGATTTTGCTAAGATTCCTTGGGAAGTGCTTCAAAAAATCTCAGTACGTATCGTAAACGAAGTGGACCACGTTAACCGTATCGTCTACGACATTACAAGTAAACCACCTGCAACAGTAGAGTGGGAGTAAACCTATAATTACTTTGCTCTTATAGTAAATGAAAAATAAGGATTTCGAGAGAACAAAATCGTTCTCTCTTTTTTTAGATGAATATTTTAAGTAAAAGGTTAAGCTATTCTTTCATAAAACAAGACAGAATAGTTGCCTCCAAAGTCTCATCATAAGAGAACAGTTATATTCTCTGAATCTACTTTTGAGATGGTAAAAATAGATATACTGATATCCATACCTTTTATCATATCCTTGATTTCTTAAGTTTTAAAGACAGTTTAATCAGGATTTCTTTTATATATCGATTAAGAAATAAATAATCTGTCTTGAATCCTACTATAGATGTATAAAGAGTCATTTTGTTTTTTGTTTCGTATCAGTATCAATCCGTTCTGATATTGTTTTTTGAATTGTAGAAAATTCTAGTACAGTGGTTAGGAAGTTTTTATAAATTTATTGTATTTAATTCTTGAGTTTATGCCTTTACTTTTTTAGTTAATTATGTAATAATGTTAACAATACAAATAAATGAAAGTAGGTGTTTCTATTGCATAAAGCAGTAAAACAAGAACAAGGTCATGGCTATCTCCGTAAAACTAAGTTAGGTTTGTTAAGTGGTATTATCCTAACGACTGCTTTAGGGAGTTTATTTTTAAATGGGATTGTAAGCGCTGACGAACAACCTACTAATCCAACAACAAGCGTCCAACTAAGTCAACCGGCAGGTGAAAGTTCACAAAATGAGTTTGAAACTAGTACATCTCATGCTGTAAAAGAAGCAGAGTTGAAGGCAAAAGTAGAAGAAGTGAAAGCGCTAGGTATCACTGTAAATGAAACACCAGTTGAAAATGTAGGTACAGCTAATACTCCTTCTGAAGTAAATCCGTTACGAAAAACTGCTGAAGAAAAAGTTGACGCTGAAATTCAGTCTTTAGAATCAGCAAAAGCAGAGAAAGTACAAGCTGATGCTGATAGAGCTAAGATTGAGGAGTTTAAGGATACTTATGTGACTGCTGATTACGTTAAAGTTAAGGCTACTGTACTTTCCCAATTAAATTCAAGAGATATTGATGAAGATGTTTTAAAAGAGGGTTCTGTAAGTGAAATTACTTCAACAAGTGGTACAGTCAATTATTTGAAAGCTCAGGAACTGGACTTAACAACATCTCAAGGTTTGAGAAGTGCTTTAGCGAACCCAACAACAACAGACGTTACTGAAGTGATTGTAAAAACGCCTACTCTTTCAACTCTACCAAACTCTTATAATACAAATCGAAGCAACAAAGGATATCGCGCTAATGTAGTGGAGTTAAAACCAAATGAAATTTACAGTTACACCATTACACCTGATTCAGAAAGTGTTCTTGCTAAAACTTATGGTATTGCAAGTATCGAAACAACTGCAAAATTTGAGTATACGTTACCAGAGGAAACTAAAGTTTACGCCATTTTCAGCAGTAAACCGATAGAAACTCATGTTATTATTAAAAATATGACTCGAAGAGCGGAAAATCACACTGATTTGATTGGTTACACTCGAACTTACACTTACAAGGACAAGAAAGGTAATGTTATTCCTGTTAAAGATTTGTTTGCTAAGGTTTTGGATGTTCAAAGTTTTAAAGATAAAGGTGTTATAACTTCTGCGGATATACCTGATGTTAAAGTTTCTGACATTGAACTACGCTCGGCTACTGGTGTTGATTCTACTTACCGTCAAGAAACTTCTTTAGTGGGAGAGAATAAGATTTCCCAAAAAAATTATATTCCAAGTAAAGTTATAGCAAAACAAAGAGATTACTTTCATCCTCGTATATTTTACATTTTTGCTCGTAAAAATGTCGAGTTAGCTGACGCAGATAAAGCAGTAAACGGTGTAGCTCGTGACTATCATTTGGTGACTTATACAGAGGTTCAACATAAAGGCAAGGTTACTCAAAAGTTTGTCGATGAACAAGGTGCTGAGATTCGACCGTCTGTTACAAGTGAGGTAAAAGCAGTAGGGGAGCAAATTACATTAACTCATCCTACGGATATTGACTTTGAGAACAAGCGTTATACCTTTAAAGACCAAGACAAACAAGATCTTACAGAGATTGTAAAAGGTGAAACTATTATAACTTATGTTTATAAACAAAAGTATGAAAATAATTTATCACCTGTTGAGATTGAAACTCCTATTCCGATTGAGACTACTTATGTTGCAGACCCAACGAAGGAAGTAGGTGACAATGAGACTGTCGATAATGGAACTGCGGGTAAGGTTGTAACTTCAACACCTAAGATTGTAAATGAATTAACAGGAGAAGTTACTGATGGTCAACCTATTGAGAAACGTAGTGAAATGCAACCTAAAGTGGTTAAAGTAGGTACGAAACCAACAGTTGTAGAAAGATCCATTCCATATACAACACGTTATGTAGAAGATAGTACAAAAGATAAAGATTATCGTGAAGTAACAAGACCTGGTAAAGCTGGTAAAACAACTACTACGACAACTTATATCTTGAATCCTAATACAGGTGCATTAACACCGAACGAACCAACCACGATTACTGAAGAAGCAGTAGAAGAAGTTATTATAGTAGGTACGAAACCAACAGTTGTAGAAAGATCCATTCCATATACAACACGTTACGTAGAAGATAGTACAAAAGATAAAGATTATCGTGAAGTAACAAAACCTGGTAAAGCTGGTAAAACAACTACTACGACAACTTATATCTTGAATCCTAATACAGGTGCATTAACACCGAACGAACCAACCACGATTACTGAAGAAGCAGTAGAAGAAGTTATTATAGTAGGTACGAAACCAAAGGTTGAGTCACCAAAGGTTGAAACGCCAAAAGTTGAAACGCCAAAAGTTGAAACACCAAAAGTTGAGTCACCAAAGGTTGAAACGCCAAAAGTTGAAACACCAAAGGTTGAGGTACCAAAAGTTGAAGCACCAAAATCAAAGACACCAACTGAACAATCGACAAAAGAAACTTCACAAATTCCGACTTCTGTAGCAAGTAAGAGAGAGGAATTGCCTAATACAGGTACGGAAGATCATGCTAATCTTGTAGTCTTAGGACTTCTAGGAGTTTTGAGTGGATTTGGATTTCTTGCACACAAGAAAAAAGAAGTGTAGAAATAGTTTTTTCTAACCTATATTAGAAAAGGGCTCACATCTGTGGGCTTTTTCTCTTTGACAATCTTTTTGCTTTAATAATCTAAAAGATTAGAATTGTCAAAACAATCTGTCTAGGCTTGATTTTATGACTTATTTACTATAAAATGAGAAGGAAAAACGTCAAACTTTTATATTGCAAATAGGAGAAAACATGACAAAAACATTAAAACGTCCTGAGGTTTTATCACCTGCAGGGACTTTAGAGAAGCTAAAGGTAGCTGTTCAGTATGGAGCAGATGCTGTCTTTATCGGTGGTCAGGCCTATGGTCTTCGTAGCCGTGCCGGAAACTTTACCTTTGAACAGATGGAAGAAGGTGTCCAGTTTGCGGCTAAGTATGGAGCTAAGGTCTATGTAGCTGCCAACATGGTTATGCACGAAGGAAATGAAGCTGGTGCTGGTGAGTGGTTCCGTAAACTACGTGATATCGGAATCGCGGCAGTTATCGTGTCTGACCCAGCCTTGATTATGATTGCAGCGACTGAAGCACCAGGCCTTGAAATTCACCTTTCAACTCAAGCCAGTGCGACTAACTATGAAACTCTTGAGTTTTGGAAGGAACTGGGCTTAACTCGTGTTGTTTTGGCGCGTGAGGTTTCAATGGAAGAATTAGCTGAAATTCGCAAACGTACAGATGTTGAGATTGAAGCCTTTGTCCACGGAGCTATGTGTATCTCTTACTCTGGTCGTTGTACACTTTCTAATCACATGAGTATGCGTGATGCCAACCGAGGTGGTTGCTCTCAATCTTGCCGTTGGAAGTACGACCTTTACGATATGCCATTTGGGAAGGAACGTAAGAGTCTTAAAGGTGAAATTCCTGAAGAATTTTCAATGTCAGCCGTTGATATGTCCATGATTGACCATATCCCAGATATGATTGAAAACGGTGTGGACAGTCTCAAGATTGAAGGACGTATGAAGTCTATTCACTACGTATCAACAGTAACAAACTGCTACAAGGCAGCTGTTGATGCTTATCTAGAAAGTCCAGAGAAGTTTGAAGCTATCAAGCAGGACTTGATTGATGAAATGTGGAAGGTTGCCCAACGTGAATTAGCAACAGGTTTCTACTATGGTACACCATCTGAAAATGAGCAGTTGTTTGGTGCTCGTCGTAAAATTCCTGAGTATAAGTTTGTCGCTGAAGTGGTTTCTTACGATGATGCGACACAAACAGCAACCATTCGCCAACGGAACGTCATTAACGAAGGGGACCAAGTTGAGTTTTATGGCCCAGGTTTCCGTCATTTTGAGACTTATATCGAAGATTTGCATGATGCTAAAGGAAATAAGATCGATCGCGCTCCAAATCCAATGGAACTATTGACTATCAAGGTTCCACAACCTGTTCAAGCTGGAGATATGGTTCGAGCTCTCAAAGAAGGTCTCATCAATCTTTATAAGGAAGATGGAACCAGCGTCACAGTTCGTGCTTAATAAATATGTAGGGGACGAAAGCTTTCTAGTTGCTTTCCCTTTAATCCTATTTACTAAAAGAACATTAGGTTAAAAAAATATATTAATTTCCATCCGAGATTTCATCTCGGATTTTTTCATTATTTTTCAGAAAGACCTAGATAATAGACGGATTTATTACAAGTTTTTTCCAAAATTTTCTATATAATAGACTTAAAAATAGTAAAATTGTAAATAATTTTCATTAAACGCTTTCAATGTTAGTAAAAAGTTGACAAATCCAATTTTTAGGACTAAACTAAGTAAGTAAATTTTAATTAAAAGGAGAATTCGTCATGAATTTAACATTTTTCGGTCTATGTCTTGCCTGTATGGGTGTATCTCTTGGTGAAGGTATGTTGATGAACGGTTTGTTGAAATCAGTTGCTCGCCAACCAGATATCATCTCAGAACTACGTAGTTTGATGATCCTAGGGGTTGCCTTTATTGAAGGTACTTTCTTCGTTACTCTTGTCTTTTCATTTATCATCAAATAAAAGAAGTATAAATTGAAAAAGGGAGGATTTTAGATGGAAGAAAGTATTAATCCAACCATCAATATTGGTCCTGTTACCTTTAATTTAACCATAGTAGTTTTGACTTTGTTGACTGTAGCACTTATTTTTGGCTTTATTTATTGGGCAACTCGAAATATGACTTTGAGACCCACAGGAAAACAAAATGTATTGGAGTATTTATTTGATTTTGTCGTTGGATTTACAAAATCAAACCTTGGTCCAATGATAAAGGATTATTCTCTCTTTTATTTCTGTTTATTCCTATTTATGGCCATTGCAAATAATATTGGCTTAATGGCTAGAATTCAGACTACAGATGGTGTAAATCTTTGGACCTCACCAACAGCAAATTTGTCATTTGACTTGGTCTTGTCTTTTACAATTATTTTAATGACCCACGTAGAAGGAATTCGTCGTCGTGGAATCAAAAAGTATTTAAAAGCATTTGTAACACCAGGTTTTATGACACCAATGAATCTCTTGGAAGAAGTTACCAATCTCCTTTCACTTGCATTGCGGGTCTTTGGTAATATCTTTGCAGGGGAAGTGATGGCAAGTATGTTAGTCCTACTTTCTCATCAGGCCTTCTATTGGTATCCTATTGCTTTTGGAACAAATCTAATCTGGACTGCATTTTCTGTTTTTATTTCTTGTGTACAAGCATATGTATTTACTTTGTTATCTTCAATGTACTTAGGAAATAAAATTAATGATGAAGAATAGAAAGGAGTAGTTTATGAATGTAACAGTAGGTGAATTACTTGGTGATTTTATACTAATCGCTGGTTCCTTTATTCTCTTGCTAGTCTTGGTTAAGAAATACGCTTGGTCAAATTTGACTAGCATTTTCGAACAAAGAGCAGAAAAAATTGCAGCAGATATTGACGGAGCTGAACAAGCACGTCAAAAAGCGGAAGTATTGGCTCAAAAACGCGAAGATGAATTGGCTGGTAGCCGTAAAGAAGCTAAGACAATCATTGAGAATGCGAAAGAGACAGCTGAGAAAAGCAAAGCTAGTATTTTAGCAGATGCTAAGCTAGAAGCAGGACGCTTGAAAGAAAAAGCGAACCAAGAAATTGCTCAAAATAAAGCTGAAGCTTTACAAAGTGTTAAGGGTGAGGTAGCAGATTTGACAATCAGCTTGGCTGGTAAAATCATCTCACAAAACCTTGACGGTCATGCCCATAAAGAACTCATTGATCAGTATATCGATCAGTTAGGAGAAGCTTAATGGACAAGAAAACAGTAAAGGTAATTGAAAAATACAGCATGCCTTTTGTCCAATTGGTTTTAGAAAAAGGAGAAGAAAACCGTATCTTTTCAGACTTAGCTCAAATCAAGCAAGTTGCTGAAGAAACAGGCTTACCTTCTTTTTTAAAAAAAGTGGCAGTAGACGAGTCTGACAAGGAAAAAACGATTTCTTTCTTCCAAGACTCAGTGTCACCTTTATTGCAAAACTTTATTCAGGTTCTTATCTACAATCACAGAGCAAATCTTTTTTATGATATTCTTGTAGATTGCTTGAACCGACTTGAAAAAGAAACAAATCGATTTGAAGTGACGATTACGTCAGCTCATCCTTTAACTGATGAACAGAAGAGTCGCTTGCTCCCTTTGATTGAGAAAAAAATGTCTCTGAAAGTAAGGAGTGTAAAAGAACAAATCGATGAAAGTCTTATTGGTGGTTTTGTCATTTTTGCCAATCACAAGACAATTGATGTGAGTATTAAACAACAACTTAAAGTTGTTAAAGAAAATTTGAAATAGAAAGTGGTGTTCTTTTGGCAATTAACGCACAAGAAATCAGCGCTTTAATTAAGCAACAAATTGAAAATTTCAAACCCAATTTTGATGTGACTGAAACAGGTGTTGTAACCTATATCGGGGATGGTATCGCGCGTGCTCACGGCCTTGAAAATGCCATGAGTGGAGAGTTGTTGATTTTTGAAAACGGCTCTTATGGTATGGCTCAAAACTTGGAGTCAACAGATGTTGGTATTATCATCCTGGGTGACTTTACAGATATCCGTGAAGGCGATACAATCCGCCGTACAGGTAAAATCATGGAAGTCCCAGTAGGTGAAAGTCTGATTGGTCGTGTTGTGGATCCGCTTGGTCGTCCAGTTGACGGTCTTGGAGAAATCCACACTGACAAAACTCGTCCAGTAGAAGCGCCAGCTCCTGGTGTTATGCAACGTAAGTCTGTATCAGAACCCTTGCAAACTGGTTTGAAAGCTATCGACGCCCTTGTACCGATTGGTCGTGGTCAACGTGAGTTGATTATCGGTGACCGTCAGACAGGGAAAACAACTATTGCGATTGATACAATCTTGAACCAAAAAGGTCAAGATATGATCTGTATCTACGTAGCGATTGGACAAAAAGAGTCAACAGTTCGTACGCAAGTAGAAACACTACGTCAGTACGGTGCCTTGGACTACACAATCGTTGTGACAGCCTCTGCTTCACAACCATCTCCATTGCTTTTCCTAGCTCCTTATGCTGGGGTTGCCATGGCGGAAGAATTTATGTACCAAGGGAAGCATGTTTTGATTGTTTATGATGATCTTTCAAAACAAGCGGTAGCTTATCGTGAACTGTCTCTCTTGCTTCGTCGTCCTCCAGGTCGTGAAGCATTCCCAGGGGATGTTTTCTACCTTCACAGCCGTTTGCTTGAGCGCTCAGCTAAAGTTTCTGATGAACTTGGCGGTGGATCTATTACAGCCCTACCGTTTATCGAGACACAAGCAGGAGATATCTCTGCCTATATTGCAACCAACGTGATTTCAATCACTGATGGACAAATCTTCCTTGGTGATGGTCTCTTCAATGCAGGTATTCGTCCAGCCATTGACGCGGGTTCATCTGTATCTCGTGTAGGTGGTTCTGCACAAATTAAAGCCATGAAAAAGGTTGCTGGTACACTTCGTATTGACCTTGCTTCATACCGTGAGTTGGAAGCCTTCACTAAGTTTGGTTCTGATTTGGACGCAGCAACACAGGCTAAGTTGAACCGTGGACGTCGTACAGTTGAAGTCTTGAAACAACCTGTTCACAAACCATTGCCTGTTGAGAAACAAGTAACCATTCTCTATGCTTTGACACATGGTTTCTTGGATACTGTTCCTGTAGATGATATTGTTCGTTTCGAGGAAGAGTTCCATGCCTTCTTTGATGCTCAACATCCAGAGATTTTGGAAACCATTCGTGATACAAAAGACTTGCCAGAAGAAGCAGTCTTGGATGCTGCGATTACAGAGTTTCTCAATCAAACCAGCTTCCAATAAGAATAGAGGTGTCAGATGGCAGTATCTCTAAATGATATTAAAACAAAAATCGCCTCAACAAAAAATACGAGTCAAATCACTAATGCCATGCAGATGGTATCAGCTGCTAAGCTAGGTCGTTCTGAAGAAGCTGCTCGCAACTTCCAAGTTTATGCTCAGAAAGTTCGTAAACTTTTGACGGATATTCTTCATGGTAATGGAGCCGGTAGTTCAACCAATCCGATGTTGATTAGCCGTCCAGTTAAGAAGACAGGCTATATCGTCATTACTTCAGACCGAGGTTTGGTTGGAGGTTATAATTCCTCTATTCTGAAAGCCGTTATGGAGTTGAAGGAGGAATACCATCCAGACGGTAAAGGTTTTGAAATCATCTGTATTGGTGGAATGGGAGCTGATTTCTTTAAAGCTCGTGGTATTCAACCACTTTATGAACTACGTGGCTTGGCAGATCAACCAAGCTTTGATGAAGTTCGTAAGATTATTTCAAAAACTGTTGAAATGTACCAAAATGAACTTTTTGATGAACTCTATGTCTGCTATAACCACCATGTCAATACGCTAACCAGTCAAATGCGTGTGGAGCAAATGCTTCCGATTGTTGACTTGGATCCAAATGAAGCAGATGATAGTTACAGCTTGACCTTTGAATTGGAAACTAGCCGAGAAGAAATTTTGGAGCAGTTGTTGCCTCAGTTTGCAGAAAGTATGATTTACGGGGCTATTATCGATGCTAAGACAGCTGAAAATGCTGCCGGTATGACCGCCATGCAAACAGCGACAGATAATGCTAAGAAAGTCATTAATGATTTGACAATTCAGTATAACCGTGCCAGACAGGCGGCGATTACACAAGAAATTACAGAAATCGTAGCAGGAGCTAGTGCCTTAGAATAGGCTCTAGTCCAGCTCGTATGAAAATGAACTTAGGACCTAGTTAAGCTAGGGACCGACAGTATCTTATATAGAATAGGAGAAGGAGATGAGTTCAGGTAAAATTGCTCAGGTTATCGGTCCCGTTGTAGACGTCTTGTTTGCAGCAGGGGAAAAACTTCCTGAGATTAACAATGCACTTGTCGTCTACAAAAATGACGAAAGAAAAACAAAAATCGTCCTTGAAGTAGCCTTGGAGTTGGGAGATGGTATGGTTCGTACTATCGCCATGGAATCAACAGACGGTTTGACTCGTGGAATGGAAGTATTGGACACAGGTCGTCCAATCTCTGTACCAGTGGGTAAAGAAACTTTGGGACGTGTCTTCAACGTTTTGGGAGATACCATTGACTTGGAAGCTCCTTTTACAGAAGATGCAGAGCGTCAGCCAATTCATAAAAAAGCTCCAACTTTTGATGAGTTGTCTACCTCTTCTGAAATCCTTGAAACAGGGATTAAGGTTATCGATCTTCTTGCTCCTTACCTAAAAGGTGGTAAGGTTGGACTTTTCGGTGGTGCCGGGGTTGGTAAAACCGTCTTAATCCAAGAATTGATTCACAACATTGCCCAAGAACACGGTGGTATTTCAGTATTTACCGGTGTTGGGGAACGTACTCGTGAGGGGAATGACCTTTACTGGGAAATGAAAGAATCAGGCGTTATCGAGAAAACAGCCATGGTATTTGGTCAGATGAATGAGCCACCAGGAGCACGTATGCGTGTTGCCCTTACTGGTTTGACAATCGCTGAATACTTCCGTGATGTGGAAGGCCAAGACGTGCTTCTCTTTATCGATAATATCTTCCGTTTCACTCAGGCTGGTTCAGAAGTATCTGCCCTTTTGGGTCGTATGCCATCAGCCGTTGGTTACCAACCAACACTTGCTACGGAAATGGGTCAATTGCAAGAGCGTATCACATCAACTAAGAAGGGTTCTGTAACCTCTATCCAGGCTATCTATGTGCCAGCGGATGACTATACTGACCCAGCGCCAGCAACAGCCTTTGCTCACTTGGATTCTACTACAAACTTGGAACGTAAGTTGGTACAATTGGGTATTTACCCAGCCGTTGACCCACTTGCTTCAAGCTCACGTGCCTTGGCACCTGAAATCGTTGGAGAAGAGCACTATGCAGTTGCTGCTGAAGTAAAACGCGTTCTTCAACGTTACCATGAATTGCAAGATATCATTGCTATCCTTGGTATGGATGAGCTTTCTGATGAAGAAAAGACCTTGGTTGCTCGTGCCCGTCGTATCCAGTTCTTCTTGTCACAAAACTTCAACGTTGCGGAACAATTTACTGGTCAGCCAGGTTCTTATGTTCCAGTTGCTGAAACTGTTCGTGGCTTTAAGGAAATCCTTGATGGTAAACACGACCACTTGCCAGAAGATGCCTTCCGTGGTGTAGGTTCTATCGAAGATGTGATTGCAAAAGCTGAAAAAATGGGATTTTAAGAGGTGATCTATGGCTCAGTTAACTGTCCAGATCGTGACACCAGATGGTCTCGTCTATGATCACCATGCCAGCTTTGTATCAGTTCGAACTCTGGATGGTGAGATGGGAATCTTGCCACGACATGAAAATATGATTGCAGTTTTAGCAGTTGATGAGGTTAAGGTTAAACGTGTAGATGATGAAAATCACGTGAACTGGATTGCAGTGAACGGAGGTGTTATCGAAGTTGCCAATGGCGTTATCACAATTGTTGCTGACTCTGCAGAACGTGCTCGTGATATCGACGTTAGTCGTGCAGAACGTGCCAAACTTCGAGCAGAGCGTGAAATTGAAGAAGCACAAGACAAACACTTGATTGACCAAGAACGTCGTGCGAAGATTGCACTGCAACGTGCCATTAACCGTATTAATGTCGGAAATAGACTATAAGAAAAAAATGAACTTGAGTTACCAAGTTCATTTTT